>WTHU01000067.1 GCA_011523005.1 Acidimicrobiales bacterium | reverse complement strand
GACTTACTAGAGGCATTCTTTATTAGATCACTTTGATAGAGAACCGCATTTTTAGGAGTTCCGATATCAACAAACGCTGCTTCCATTCCAGGAAGAACATTCTCTACTCTCCCCAAATAAATGTTTCCATGAATTTCACTGATATCGTCCGCTGGTCGTGAGACATAAAACTCGATGAGAGATCGGCCCTCTAGCATAGCTATTTGAGTTACATTGTCTTCTACGTGTACGACCATTGTGTAACGCCCAACGGCCTTGCCTTTACGCTCTCGCCCTCGTCGCTTTTTTAAAGTTTCATCATCAAGTTCGACAGAAACATTGGAGAGATTCTCACTCCTTGAGTTCCCGGATCTCGACCGGCGGCGCTTGCGTTTCTTTTTTCCTTGCGCACCAGTTTCTGGTGTATTTGGAGCGGGTCTTGAATCACCTATTTTAGGCCTACCAAGACCGGAGCTATCTTTTGACTTCGCTTCTAGTTTTTGAGAATTATCTCCCAGTTCTACTTTATCCACTTGCGTATTTGTGTCTTGTGCACGATTCTCTTGTTCGTCCATCTTTTCGTTTCCCTTCTCATGATGAACACAGTTCCTTTTCAAAGTCGAGACAATCTCCCAAATCGAGCGGATCTATTTGATTATCTCCTGTGTCAATAAATTGTTTTAAGCGCCGCAGCTTAACCATGGTGAGATTTGGTTCAGTTGCTGCTAAGAATTCACTTGGCCGTAACGATCTTGGCTGTGTTTTTAATTCTGCTTGGATGCTTGTTCTTTTCTGTAAATCGTTTTCCTCAACTTGAATGTCACGGATATACGGTCGAATATTATCAACTACTTGCTTTCCTTTGCGGGTTCGTTCAATTACTAACTCTTTAGAATTAAGAACTGTCTCTACCCACTTATGTACTTCTTCTATATTTTCTTTAACTTCAATACTCCATACTGTTGAAGTCACAGATTGTTGGAGCGAGATATATTTACTCTGCATTTTAACCATTCCTGTGATCGTAATTCCTTCGGGGAGCACTCTAGTTAAGAGTTCTGGTATTGATGAGATATTTGAAGTCTCATATTTTTGATCATCTAAATGAAAATCAAGATATTCACATTCTGACTCGGCACCGGTAGGTAAAGCCAAGCCGAAGGCAATTCTAGGCCTTGGAGAGAAGCCTTCACTGTATACCAACGGAATTTCTGCACGGCGAAGCGATCGCTCCCATACTTTTGCTATGTCTCTATGACTCGCAAATCTAATTTTGCCAATTTTGGTCGTTTGTAATCGCAGTATCATTTATCTAGCTTTACTTGATATTTGGAGAAGTTGTGGGGCGAAATTTCCGTTATCAAGGTCTTGCCATGTGCCTTGGCTACCACCAACTGGAGGCGACGTTGAAGCGACCACATGGTCCAGTCCATATCCTGTACAGGCGCCACAGTCGTAGCATGGCGTCCATCTACAATCCTCTAACCCCTTTTCCTCAAGAGCATCTCGCCATTCCTGCCATAGAAAGTCCTTATATAGTCCGGCATCTAGATGGTCCCACGGAAGAGGCTCTTCAACATTTCTATGTCTGTATGCAAACCATTCATAGTTCAAATCTTCTTTTTCCATAGCAGATAACCACAAGTCAAGATCAAAATACTCGCTCCACTCTTGGAAAGTTCCTCCGGAAGACCACACCCTTTTCAATACTTCTCCAAGTCTCCTATCGCCTCTACTCAATATCCCCTCTACCAAAGTTGCCTTGGGATCATGCCATTTAAGTTTCACCCCTTTTGTTTTCCGAACTTCATCTTTTAGCATGTGCACTTTTCGGTTTAACTCTTCAAGCGTATTCTGACCAAACCATTGGAATGGGGTGAAAGGCTTTGGGACAAATCCACCAACGCTCACCGTAACTGATGCAGCGCTCGTATAGCGTTTGCCGATAGCGACGCAATTCGCTGCCATACGTGCTATTCCGAGAGTGTCTTCGTCAGTTTCTGTTGGTAACCCTATAAGGAAGTAGAGCTTCATTCTTCGCCAACCCTGTGAGAATGCTGATTCAACCGCTCCATACAGATCTTCTTCGCGAATTAGTTTGTTTATGACTTGCCTCATCCTCCATGTCCCTGCCTCTGGAGCAAAAGTTAGCCCGGTTCGTCGAGCATTTTGGATACTCGCAGCGATATCAACCGTAAAAGCATCTACTCGCAACGAAGGAAGCGAAATACTCACTTGACCGCAATTCACTGGATCAGCGATAGTTTCTTCGACGACATCCTTTATGCCGCTGTAATCTGCAGTGGAAAGAGACGTCAGCGCCACTTCGTCATAACCTGTCCGCTTTAGACCAGATTGGATCATAGTTCGTACTTGCTCATCAGATCTTTCCCTAACAGGTCTGGTTATCATTCCTGCTTGGCAAAAACGACACCCTCGTGTGCAACCTCTAAATACTTCTACGTTCAATCGGTCATGTACTACTTCAGTGATAGGAACAAGCTGTTCTTTAGGATAAGGCCACTCTTCAAGGTCAACGATAGTTCTCTTTTCAATAAGTTTCGGGACTTCATCGTTTATAGGTTTTAGGGTTTGAGCACCATTCATATCGTAAGTTGCCGTGTACATACTAGGGACGTAGACACCTTCGATCTTTGATAACTCAAAAAGCAATTCCTGACGGTTGTGCAAAATGCCTTCGGACGATTTGAAGCGATGCATGACTTGCGTTATGTCAGAAACAACCTCTTCTCCATCTCCTAATGCAAAGAAATCCACAATATCCGCAAGTGGCTCAGGGTTATAGACACAATGTCCACCCGCCCCGATCACAGGGTGCATGTTTTCTCGGTCTGAGGACATGACAGGTACACCTGCAAGATCCAAGCAATTTATTAGGTTGGTGTATACGAGTTCTGAAGAGAGATTGAATGCAATTACATCAAACTCATTTGCGGGTCGGTGTGTATCCACGCTAAATAGTGGTATACGCTCCCTTCGCATAATTTCCTCTAAATCAACCCATGGCGCATATGCGCGCTCTGCTTCGGCAATTGGTGACTCATTAAGGATTTCGTAGAGAATTTGCAATCCCTGGTTAGGAAGACCCACTTCATAAACGTCAGGATATGTGAGTAACCATGCAACATTTGTTTCCGCATGAGACGGTTTTTGCGCACCTTGTTCAAGACCTATGTAGCGCGCTGGCTTTTCGACTTGATCTAGATAACCCTCAAGTATCTCCCATATAGTGCTCATTACATTGCCTTTCCGGTAGCTTATTCTACTCCTCAAAGAGCATTATGGTATTAAACAACCTGATATCGACGCATATGTATGTTGAGAACAAGCCCTATCCCAACGAAACACGAAATTGCTGAGGATCCTCCATAGGACACAAAAGGTATTGGAATTCCTGTGATGGGCATTATCCCTAGTGTCATTCCTACTGACTGAAACATTTGGAAAGCAAAAAGCGTCATAACTCCGCAACATATTAAAGTCCCCAACAAGTCTGGCGATTTCCGGGCTGTACGCATGCAGCGCCACATCACGATGGCAAATAAAGCTAATACGCTGACTGATCCGACAAAACCGAATTCTTCGCCAATAACGGAAAAAATGAAATCGGTATGTTGTTCAGGAACAAACTCTCCACGTGTTTGTTGCCCCTGCCCAAAGCCTTGACCGGTTAACCCCCCACTTCCTATCGCAATTTGTGCTTGTGTTTGCTGATATGCTGCCTCGGTTTGGCTGGAGGCTGGATCGATGAATGATGTGAGCCTGTCCTGCTGGTAGTCCTGCAGTACTCCGCTGCTCCAAACCAACGCCGATAAGATCACGCCTACAACGGTCAGGACTAAAATATGCTTTGTTTGTGCTCCTGCAACGAGTAACATGCCCATTGTTATGGCGATGAATACCAGGGCAGTACCAACATCGGTTTCTAAAAGAATTAGTCCGATTGGTATGAGGCCTAGCAAAAGGCCATTGCCTAATTGACGAGCGTCTAAGCGCCCATTAAATCTTTCAAGGTAGTTAGCAAGCATGAAGATATAAGCTATCTTGCATAGTTCAGATGGTTGAAGCTGGAAACTCCCAAATTCAAACCATGCTTTTGTTCCATTTCTTTCAACTCCAAGTGGCGTTAGAACGAGTAGGAGAAGGAACATTCCACCCCAGAAAACTGCGGGCACCCAATCTCGGATTCTCCGATAAGGGAAATAAGCTGCTGTAGTCATGGCAGCTACTCCTACTACGAGGAAAAGCAATTGCCGATTAAGGTATGCCCTGTCATATGCTTCTGGATCGTTTCCCCGAGTAGCACTGTAAACCATGAATGCTCCAATGATGGCGAGCGCAACACTGCTCAGGACGAGAGCTATGTCTACGTGAAGCCAAGGTGACCAAGGATCGCCAGTTGGGTTCAAATTAAAATTCTTGCGGTTTCTTCGTGTCTTCATGAAGTGCTATTGTCCTCATTTATATTTTCCGTTTCAGTAACCGGAGTGAGTGATGGTCTTGCCGCCTGTTCTTTTGCTATTTCATCTTTTTCGGCTTGACTTAGGAAAGCAGGTACGTTGTCTAACGCTATGGTCTCAAAATATCTCCGGATTACCGGTGCTGCGACCTGACCTCCGAAACCAGCCTCTTCAAGAACCACGACAGCCACATATTCCGGTTCTGGATTAGGTCCCCAGCCAACAAATAGCCCATAGTCTGCGATAAGCATATTTTCTGCTTGTTTCTCAGAGGTTCCTGTCTTTCCTGAAACAGGCCATTGCTCATGCGGGAAATCTTTGAATGCATTATATGCAGTTCCTTCAGTTCCGATTTCTGAGCGCCATGTTGTTACGGCAGCGAGACCTTCAAGTATCGGTTCTGAGAATGCGTCTGGAAGAAAGATTTCTTTAAGTACTCGTGGAGCGAATTCAACTTGTGTCTCGCCTGTAATCG
>WTHU01000044.1 GCA_011523005.1 Acidimicrobiales bacterium | reverse complement strand
CCAATAGAGGAAGCAGAATTAAACGATGAATTATTGAGATATTTATTTTTTATGAACCTAGCTCATGGAGCTGACTCCAAACCTACAGCCGCCGGCATAGCGGCTTGGAGTGCCGCTTTGCTATTCGAAGAAGCTGTTTCTCGATCAGTTGGAACGAACTCTGCATCATACAAACCTGAAAATCTCAGCCAAGAGGGTGTCCTCGCAGCCGCGCAAAGTATTACTTTCTGGGATGCCCGCGGTCTTCACGGGATTTCTAACCCAGCTGATGCCATTCCATCCTCATGTTTTGTAATAATGACTTTAGATGACGGCCTATGGAAAAGAGAATTCCCTCCTCGGCCTGGAGAATTAAGTTGCGAAGATGAGAATCTCGTAGAGTTGAAAGCAACTACCAATCTTGAAGAGGTTGAAGAGGAATTAGAAAGCCCGGAGTGACCTTAGTTTGAGGCTACCCGAATTTGGGTGCCGCAAAAGCAGGAATTCCTGTGTCTTCTCCATTGAAGAGTTCATCCTTAAGCTCATCAATCTGGTTGATAGAGAGTTTTTGGGCGTTTAGTTTAATGTGATTAATATGTGACCAGCTCCGCATCCACCAGACACCACTACCGCCTACGATGAATGCTTGCCCATTTACATCCTTTGCCTCATCTGTGCATAACCAAACGACGAAGGGAGAAACATTCGCAGGATCATAGACATCAAATTGATCTTTACTTTCTGGTGCAGCCATTGACTGTATGTAGTCAGTCAGTCCTGTTCGCGCTCGCGGAGCGACAACATTAGTCGTGACTCCATATTTTGCTAACTCTCTTCCGAGGGTGAGTGAAAGAGTAAGTATTCCACCTTTAGCCGACGCGTAATTTGATTGAGCCGGCCCACCAAATAGTCCTGATTCACTTGTAGTGTGGATCATTCTTCGAGCAGAATCCTTACCTGCTTTAGATTGATTTCTCCAGTAAATAGCTGCTGCTCGAGCGCAAACAAAATGCCCCTTTAAATGAACGGCAATCACTTCATCAAATTCCTGCTCACTCATTGAGAAACTCATAGCATCTCGCAGTATTCCAGCGTTATTTATCAAAATATGAAGATCACCAAAGTTGTCAAGTGCTGTTGTGACTAAGTCATCTCCAGTGTTCCAGTCTGAAACGCTTCCGATATGCGAAACAGCTTTTCCACCATTTGCATTAATGCTGGCAACTGTGTCATCAGCAGCCCCACCAATGTCATTCACAACGACTTGAGCCCCCTCTGAAGCAAGTAACAAGGCGTGCTCTCTTCCCACTCCACTACCTGCTCCCGTTATGACAGCTACTTTGTTATCTAATCGCCCCACGTTGACTCCTTGGTGTCTGGAAAAGGTGTAATCACATTGTTTAGCTAAAACTCAAAGTCTTTCGATTAGCATTGCCATGCCTTGCCCACCGCCAACGCACATGGTTTCTAAACCGAATTGCTTGTCAGCATCGTGCAAACTATTAATCAATGTGGTCATGATTCTAGATCCGGTCATGCCGAAAGGATGCCCTAAAGCAATTGCTCCTCCGTTGATATTCAGCTGCTCATCAATATCTATGCCTAAGGCATCAGCAGATCCCAATACCTGCACTGCAAATGCTTCATTTATCTCAACTAGATCAATGTCGCTCATTTCCATTCCTGCTCGGTCTAATACTTGTCGACACGCATCAATTGGGCCAAGGCCCATTATTTCAGGATTTAAAGCTGAAACTCCACTTGCAACTATCCGCGCTAAAGGTTGTAGGCCAAGTTCCTTGGCCCGAGTATCACTCATCACTACAACTGCTGCAGCGCCGTCGTTAAGAGGACAAGCATTGCCAGCAGTTATTGTTCCACCAGGACGGAATACAGGGTTCAGCTGTGAAACCCCCTCAAGAGTTGTTCCTTCCCTAATACCATCATCTTTTGATACAACAGACCCATCTGGAAGCGTGTATGGAGTGATTTCTTGTTCAAAAAAGCCTCGTTTCATTGCGGCCTCAGCTAGGTTCTGAGACCGAACACCAAATTCATCTTGCCGTTCTCTCGATATTCCTAAATGCTCTGCAACGTTTTCTGCTGTTTGGCCCATAGCTATGTAAACATCGGGCAATCCGTTAGGGGCTTCCCACTTGCCACTTTCGCCTGATGTTCTCTCTGCGCTTCTCTGTTCGGCATCAGCAAATAATTCATTGTGTGGTCCCGTGTCTGCGGCGCCATTCATATATCTGCTGACGGTTTCAACACCTCCGGCAACGAAACAGTCTCCTTCTCCTGCTTTTATGGCGTGGGCGGCCATCCGTATTGTCTGTAATGATGATGAACAGTATCGGTTTACTGTAACTCCAGGGACTTCCATTTCGTTCATGACCGCGATAATCCGCCCGATATTGAAGCCTCCTTCACCACCTGGCTGTCCAATGCCCCAAATAATGTCTTCAACTTCAGCTGGGTCAAGTCCATCTACTTTACCGAGAACATCTTTGACGATAAATGCTGACATGTCGTCGGGTCTTGCATCAACGAGGCTTCCTTTAGAAGCTCGACCTATTGGTGTTCGTGATGTTGCTACAATAACTGGTTCTGCCATGTTAACTCCTCATATGTACTAGTCAGAGGCTACTCGGAGTTAAGGGGTAATGTGAAAGTGGAAATCAAGAAATCAAACCATTGAGGGGCTTGATGTATGTGTACCTGATTTAAGAACAGAACCAGGGCGACTACTTGTAAATTCACCGCTACTGACTATCTCTTTACCATTGCAGAAGACATGCTCAACTCCATCTGCTCCGGCAAATAGCCTAGGAGCTTCTAAAGGTAGGTCATTAACGATAGAGGTAGGTTGTGACCCTATGGCATTCTCATCAATGACAATAACGTCAGCATAATGCCCTTCCTTTATTGCGCCTCTATCTACAAGGCCATAAAGGTTAGCAGGAACCTCAGTGAGCATATGGACTGCTTCTTCCATCTCCAGTAAAGCCCTCTTCCTGACAGCCTCACCAAGCATGTACGTTGTGTAATTTGAGGACAAAAATAAATCTAAATGGGCCCCAGCATCCGACGCGCCGATAATTGCTCTAGAGTCCCGCCAAACCTCTACTCTTGCTTCCCAATCAGCGTCTGGTTCATCATCTACAGGATTACCGAAAGAGGTTTCTAACTCGTCAGCAATAGCTATATCAACAAGAGTATCCCATGGACTCTTTCCAACTTCCTCGGAGATTTCATAAATAGTTTTGCCGATATATCCCTCATTTTCAGGCGCCTTTGTGTGGAAAATAGTCTTAGCGCCCCAGTGCGCAACATTACGAAGAGGGCCATCCTGTTGAGCAAAATCATCAAGTTCCCTACGTGCGTCTTCATCGCTAAGTATCTGCATCTTCTCTTCCCGACTTTTCAGAATGAAGTTTTCCCACTCAGGAAGAGCATCAAGCACAAATCCACCCAAGAAATTTAGATGTAAGCCAAGTGTCATCGGTACAGTAAGCGCAATGACTTTTCCACCTTTTGAAGCGGCAATGTCGCCAGCTTCTAATTTTTTCTTACCTTCATCAAGAGTTCTCGCATTTATATTCAAGACATTCCAGTTGAGTGGACTATTAGCCGCAACGGACATGTCAGCCATTAAATCCATCGCCCACTGTTCGAATGGTCCTAGTGCAGGAATAAATTCTATTGATGTACCATCAAAATCAGAAAGTACTTCGCAGAGAGCGATGAGTTCACTTCTATTTGCATACCGGCTGGGTACCATATTTCCAAATGGATCATTATGTGTTCTCGACCACGATGATGAAAATCCTAAGCCACCTGCTTCTAGCCCTAAGCGAAGCAATTCCTGCATTGCTAACAACTCGTCGGCAGTTGCTTCACGTTCTGTAGCTGCAGTTCCCATCACGACCCTCCTAAGAGCGCTATGACCTACTTTAAAACCAGCATTAATTGATAAGTCGCCCTTCATAGAGTCAAAATATTCTGAAGTTGATTTCCAGTTCCAAGGAACACCCTCCTGAAGGCACTCAAGGGGGATGCCTTCCACACGTGAAAGCATTTTCATCAAATAATCTCCAACTTCAGGATCATCACTAAGAGGAGCAATAGTGAAACCACAATTTCCACCAACGACTGTGGTTACTCCATGAAGCGGAGAAGGAGATAACGTTCCATCCCAAAATACCTGAGCATCGAGATGAGTATGTACGTCAACAAAACCAGGGCAAACAACTTTCCCAGATGTGTCAATAACAGACTTTGATTCCGATGATGATAAATCCTCAATCGCAGTTATTCTGTCGTCAACAATGCCAACATCGCTTTTGAATCGCTTCTTTCCAGTCCCGTCAATGACTTCTCCACCTCTAAGGATCACATCAAACATTGCTACCTTCCCTTCTCAGAGATACGTTAGTGGATATAACCCTTCTTTCACAATGAACATAATATGAAACAGGGATAATGATGAGGAGATGTTATGGCGGACATAGATCAAGATTATGAATGGAAACTGATCGTAGGGGGTGAAGAGATTTCAACCAGTGCTCACTATGACATTATTGATCCAAACACAACAGGAATTGTAGGGAAAGCTCCTGAGGCCACAGTTCAACAAACTCTCCAAGCGGCTGCAGCAGCGAAGGAAGCACTACCTAAATGGAAAGCGCTCTCAATGGATGAACGCTGCACTTATATTGCAAAAGCAGCGGATGCACTTGAAGTCGCAAGCGCTGAATGGGTTGATCTGGTACAAGCCGAAACGGGAGCAACAATGCGAATAGCTAAAACTATGCAAGTCGCAGGTGCTTTCATAGACAGATTCCGTTATTACTCAAAATCTTTTGAAATGAATCAACCTTTAACTCCGGTATATTCAGCGGCCAGCGCACTGGCTCCTGAGTCATTAATTACAGGTAACGTTATTCGGCAGCCAGCTGGAGTCGTAGCATGTATCACTCCCTACAATTTCCCCCTGGTGAACGTTGCAGGAAAGATAGCTCCAGCTCTGGCAATGGGGAATACGGTTATCATCAAACCAGCACCTCAAGATCCGCTAGCGGTCATAAAGTTAGGAGAGGTCCTAAACTCTATCTTCCCTCCAGGGGTAGTCAATGTGATCGTAGGTTCCTCCCCAGACATTGGCGCCGCTCTCGTTGACAGTTCTGATGTCAATATGATTTCTTTCACGGGAAGCTCAATGGTCGGAGCAAAGATCATGGAGAGCGGTGGAAAAACTATGAAAAGACTACTCATGGAGCTTGGAGGCAAAGGAGCTTTAATCATGACTGAAGATTGCGATATACAATCAGCAGTTGGAGGAATCGCTAGCGTCTGGGGATTCCACAGTGGCCAAATCTGCACAGCACCTACACGCGTAATCTGTCATAAAAGCATTTATGAAGAAACAGTGGCTACTCTCAAAGCAACATCAGAATTTATGACAGTAGGTGATGCAAGAGAGGAAGGAACGTTAGTCGGCCCTGTTATAACGGAAACACATCGTGACCGAGTTGAGTCGTTCATCCAGTCAGGAATTGATGATGGCGCAGAAGTGATCGTCGGCGGGGAGCGCCCAGATAGAGACGGTTATTTTATTGCCCCCACGCTCCTAGCAGGGTGTAATCCTGATATGCATGTCGTAAAAGAAGAAGCGTTCGGTCCGGTTGTAGTCGTCATGTCTCACGATGGAGATGAACATGCTGTTGAACTAGCAAATGACAGTCATTATGGACTATTCAGCTATGTTTACGCAGGCAATACAACACGAGCTTATGACATAGCGCAAAAGCTTGAGAGTGGAAATGTAGCACTGAATACCATAGCCCCTCACATGTATGCTCCATTTGGAGGATTTAAAATGTCAGGTGTAGGAAGAGATCGCGGTCGTTGGGGCCTAGAGGCTTACAGCGAAGTGCAAGCGATTAATTGGCCTAGCTAATCACGAATGTATTATTTCAAAGCGGGTTTTCTACAAACGTAGTAATTATTTCCTGCATCACCGTCAACTCTTGCGACTTCTTCAACTTCGAACCCTGCATCAGTGAAAATCTCACGTGCCTGTTGAGCACCCCACATAGCTCCTAAGCCCTCGCCGTCGTATGCCAGTGAAACAGACATACAGTGCATGCAAGAAACTGTGTACCCAAATGTTCCTATCGGGTGATCTAAATTTTCCCCAAGGTGGCTTGATGCACATAAGTCAGCGCACAACCAGTAACCATTTGGCTTCAAGCTGTTGAAGATTCCTCTGACCATATCCCTAGGTTTAGCTTGATCGTGTACCGCATCAAATGTTGTAATAAAATCAAATTCATCTGAGCCGGTTAATGAGGCTGCATCCTGCACTTGAAAGGAGACATTGCCAAGTTCCATTGCCTCTGACTCCGTTCGCGCAACATTGATAGCTTCCTCAGAAAAGTCAATCCCAGTAAATTTGCTATTCGGGAAAGTAGCCCCCATCACGTTGATCGCGTGCCCCGACCCACATCCGACATCAGCAACTTCAATGCCGTCTGAAAGCTCATCAATAAGACCGGGGACGAGTGGAAGAACTGTATTTATCAACAATGCATCAAATCGTGCTGCACTAGCTTCAGCCATGATGGCATGAAATGTTGTGTATTCAGAATAGGGAACGCCCCCTCCATTTCTGAAATGATGGACAATCTGGTCCTCAACCTGGGCTAACAGCGGAATGTATTGCATGTACAAGGATTGATTTCTCGGACCCGCAGAGCGAGTCAACATAGCAGCGTGCTCAGCGGGCAGTGTGTACAGGTCTCGGTTGGAGTCATATTCAACTATCTCCGCAGTGGTCATTGCCGCAAGCCACTCTCTAACATATCTTTTATCCAGCCCAGCTAGCTCTGATATTTTCTCCACCGACGCGGGGCCGCAATCAGACATGGTGTCAAATAACGCAACTTTATGGCCAACACTTATCATGAGGGCCGCAGCAGCACCATTCAATATTCCACCGATTTTCTTTCCGAAGTTACCAAGCCGTTTCATATCTAAATCCGCTTGAGTCATTGAGCCTCCCTAGAAGTAGTTTCCGATGTGTTTTGTTGTTTCGGCAAGATCCCAGGGATAACCCTTTGGATCATGATTATGAGAACAGATGCGATCATTGTAGAACTTAAAACCATCAACCAAGTTTTTCCATCTAGCCATTCCAACTCAAAATAGTCTCTTGTGAAAGGCACAGCGATTATGCAGGCATGAAGGCCCGCCATAGAAATCGCAAGACCCACTTTCCATAGCCGAAGGGGTCTAGACACCACAACTAGAACAACTAATCCGATTACTAATAAAGCAATGGTCGCAGCCGATCGTGCCTCAGCTAATTCAGTGTTGCTTAAGTCTTGCCCTGCCCAATCTCTCGACTTTAAGTAGACGATCCAAGTTGTCACCGCCGCTATCGCACCAGCGGGAACAGAAAATCGTAAGACTCGTTGAAGGAAGCCAGAACGGACCAAATCAGTATTGGGAGCTAAAGCGAGCACAAGGCCAGGCAAACCGATACTGAATGTTCCTATCAAAGTGAGTTGCCTAGGTAAGAAAGGGAATTCAATTCCTTGAATTCCTATAAGGGCAGTTAATAAAAGGGCATACGCCGCTTTCGTGACGAAGAGATTCGCAACCCTTTCAATGTTATTAATAACCTTTCGCCCTTGAGCAAGTACTTCTGGCAGAGTCGAGAAACTATTGTCCAATAAAACCAGTTGTGCTACTCCACGAGAAGCAGAGCTTCCACTTCCCATTGCGATTCCCATATCAGCATCCTTAAGTGCAAGGACATCATTTACACCGTCACCTGTCATAGCGACAACATGCCCTTCCGCTTGTAGCGAAGCAACCATTGAACGTTTCTGATGTGGAGTGACTCTTCCAAATACTGTTGACTCCTTAATAGCTTCAGACAGTTTTTTCTCATCATCCAATGTCCTAGCATCAATACTGTTGTCGCAGTTTGGTACGCCCGCTGTAGCGGCAACAGTCGCTACCGTTGCGGTGTTGTCGCCTGAAATAACTTTGAGTTCAACTCCTTGGTCAGCAAAAAATCTCAGAATCTCTGGCGCATCCTCCCGAACTGTATCGTCAAGAAGTATCAAACAGATCGGATCAACGGCTCCTTGGAATCCCTCATTTAGCGGCGCATCAATTTTGCACAGAGCAAGAACTCTTCGTCCGCGTTCAGCTTCAGATTGAGCCTTTTGTTGAGCGTCATGAGTGGCGTTCTCTAGGAGAATGTCTGGAGCCCCGAAGAAAAATGTTCCATAACCAGAAAATTCTACTGCGGACCATTTTCTAGCGGAATTAAATGGCTCAAATGAAGATATCTCCCAGTCGAGTACCTTCTTTGTTGCGACGGCTACTGCCGACATTGTCGGATTCGGGTCCGGGTCACTGTGGGCTACAGATCCAAGAATCTCAAGAGCGGATCTATGGTCGAAATCGCCAAGTGGGATGATATCCCCAAAACTAATTTCTCCGGTAGTGATAGTTCCTGTTTTATCAAGGCAAAGAGTATCAACGCGTGCTAAAAGTTCAACAGTTGCGAGTTCTTTTGCTAAAGCTCTCTTCCTTGCGATTGCGACAACACCTGCAACGAATGAAAGACTCGTGAGAAGCACTAATCCATCCGGCACCATAGCTACTGCAGCAGCCACTGAGCCTTGCAACGCATTCTGCCATTGATCTTCAACATCAAGCAGGGAAAATAGCAATAACGCACCTGCAGGAGGAATCAGGAACATTAGCACTCTCAGAATAGAGTTAATTCCTCTTCTTAGTTCACTGTCAACCAAGGAGAATCTTTTGGCTTCTAAAGCTAATGCATTTGCATAGGAGTCAGCACCTACACGAGTGACTTTGAAAATACCAGTACCTGCGTTCACAAAACTTCCTGAAAGGACCTCATCACCCACCTCTTTTGCAATAGGGTCTGATTCTCCTGTCAGGAGCGACTCGTCAATCTCCAACCCTTGTGTCTCAAGAACATCTCCATCAACTACAATTTGGTCTCCAGCTCCAGTAACAACCAGATCATCTTGAACAACCTCATCAGCGGCGACTTCTTCTTCTGCGCCATTTCTGATGACTCGAACGCTCGGGGAATTCAGTAGTTGAAGTTTCTCCAACTCTCTCCTTGCGTAAATTTCCTGTGAAACGCCAATCACGCTGTTGCTAATGACCACTCCCACGAAAAGACCATCGGCTGGAAAACCAGCGACAAGGATCAGCACGAAAAGCGCCAGCATTATCGCGTTCACTGGGTTAAAAACGTTAGCGTAAACAATTTGCCATGTTGAACGTGAGGTTGTTTCAGGGTCTTTGTTGACCCTTCCGTCATTTGTGCGCTCAATTACCTCTTCATGAGTTAATCCCTGCACTGCAATACCTTTCATCAAAAGTTGATTATTTCTTCTCCATGTCAACAATAAATGAGGAAATTGAATCTGGCACTTTTTGCTAAGTGTGATTAAAGCTGAGTTGAAATTTCCAAACAGATTCGGTCATTACGAGTCTATGGAAACCAAGACTTTCGCCAGAGCGTGAATTATAGTTTCGGTCACCTTCCCAAACAGCTGCGAGACCCTCGTCAGTTTTGATCATCTGTGTAGCATACGCTCTTGGGCCTCTCAACGAGACAGATTGAATGGCTTCGTCAACTGACTTAAATTGGGAAAGATCAAACAAAGTCATCCATGTCGGCGGAAGAATTTCAATAAAATTTGAATGTGCTTTCTCTAAAGCTTCCTTTGTCGTCCACCACGCATAGTCAGTAATCTCTCCATCATCTACAGTAATAGTTCCATCTGGTGCTTTTGCGATGAAGAACCATGTTGAAAATCTTTTTGGGGCCTCAATAGGTGGCAGCCAATGGCTGTAATACGTTAAATCCTTTTCAGCTATGGCAAGTCCAGATTCTTCAAGGCACTCTCTACAAGCTGCTGTTTTAGCGCTGTCATCATCAGTTGCACCTTTAATACGATCCTCTTCGTCTACTTTCCCACCAGGGAAGACCCACATACCCTCGGCAAATGATAGTTTCGTATTCCTTTTGATCATCAAAACTTCTATCCCATGGACTGAATCCCTAATGGGAATAACTGTAGATGCGGGGATCAGCGGCTTGTCCGCAGTTGTGTTATTGGCTAACCAGCTCTCTAAATTCAATAGAATTCTCCAACGATATCTTTTGGCTATAACTCGTTGAACTCCTCATGCCCTATCGTAATAGTTAGATGAGCTCTGTAACCAACAATCCAAAATTAAGACTATTAATAGCTGTCATACCATTTGTCGTCATTTTGATCGTTGCATGTGGAAAATCTGAGGTACCAAACCTTATAGAAGCACCTACAGTCACCACCCCCACACCCAAAGTTGTGACTGTTATCGAGGAACTAGTTAACGAGCCGGTGCAATCAAATTCTAACGGTCAACCAGACAACGAATTCGATACGAAAGAGATTGAGCGGAATTATCGAGGTATCAATGATGAAACCATCAAAATCGCAGTAGTAAAAAGTGGCAATGTTTTCCAAGATGTAGAAATCGGAGTCAAAGCAAGAATATTTAGGCTCAACGAAAACGGTGGTATAAATTCAAAGAAATTAGAAATTGTTGAAGTTATTGACGATTCAGGTAGTGAAGAAACTTTGAAGTCAGCTGTTGAGGAGATTGTTGATCAAGATATTTTTGCCCTCATTCTATTGTCGACAGCAACCAGCCCAGCTGTCACGGACATACTTGCTGAAAATAATCTGCCCTTTTTCGGATGGGGATTTACTGAGGGTTTCTGTGAACCCAATAAATGGGGATTTGGTTTTAACGGTTGCATGAACCTTGCAACAAGTGCTGCCAACAATGAGAATCTTGACACGAGTTCACTAAGGCTTCTTTCAATCTTTTATGGGCGTGTACCCCAAGTGATCTCTATCACCACAAGCGACTCCGCCGGAACCGCAGTCACCGTTCAGAATGAAACCCTATGGGGAGACAATCTCATCAAGTCAGTACAGTTTGATGACGACATCTCGGCCGCCGCTATTTTGGAAGAGGTCAATTCACTTGGTGCAGATGTTTTACTTGTATCAATGGGATTAGAAACAACGGTTGACATTAAAAGAGAGCTCATAGATAATTTCTCTGGAATGGTCGTTGACGATGTTACATATCTTCCGGGCATTCTGCAGGATTTTGAAATGGCTGCGAAATTGGAGGGCGGTTATGTCTTTTCACAAGTACCGCCACAAGAGGAATATCGCGGGGCCACTACGGAAATCATGACAGGACTATCACAAATAGATGGACCGCAGATATATAGCCAAGCTATCTCAGTTGGTTACTGGAGCACAGATTTGTTGGTCGCAATCCTGAATTCAATTGAAAGCGAAATAAACGTTAAGAGTTTTTTCGAAAAAGCAAACATAGAGGGCTATCTCTATAATCCAGAATTCTCTGGGGGTCCATGCCCAATTCAAACTGCTCTAGCACATCAAGGCTCTTCTGGTGGTGCGGCGTTGCTTCAAGTGCGAGGTGGTGTTTTTCGTCCAGTGGTCAATTTCAATTGTCCATAAACTCAGCGTCGCAACGTTTCTATTTCTCAATATGATGATCGATAATGCGCACACAGTTTAGGACACTTAAATTTTCACCGACAACAGTTGGTCCTGTCGTAGAACTTATGAACCGCTATAGATACACATCTGATTCCATCTTCTGGTTCAACATCGAACCTGATGTAGACGAACGTTCCATCCATACTGGAAGTATCTTTTGGAAAGCGTTTTCCAGCCGTGGTCCGAGGATTCCTCAGTTCACATGGACCTCTGCCACTGATAGAAAAGGAAATTATCAGCCGTCAGAAATCGGGCTTACACATCCTACAGGGATAGCTGTATTGGAGAGAATTAAGGGTTTTCAAATCAATATTCCTGATGAATGGCGATTAATCCAAGACCACCCAAAACGAGGAATCGTTTTTCAGTTGCCGGCGACCTATGATTCAGAAGAAGTTGTCATGTTCGCAACGTCTGTCATACCTGTTGTTAGCCCATTTGAATTTGCAGGGTCGTTCAAATTAATTTATTCGGACCTTACTCTGGAGTGATAGATATTTGGACAACTAGGTCTGTGAAAGATGGAATATCCAATCCGTCGCTGCACTGTAGGATTTCGCCTTCCGATGTTGATTTCGTAACAATTCCAGCATTTCCAATCCAAGAAGTATCAACTCCTCCCATAGACCAAGCATTCCATACTTCTAGGAGAGTAGCCCCAACTCCACGTATTCTGATTTCGCTAGTTTCAGGGCTGTTATGACTCCACAATGCAACCTCGGGGCCTCGGTAACCATTTATGTCCATGACGCCGCTATTCAAAGCAAGCTTTACTGCCTGCAGTCGAGGCGAAGCGACACTTAGACGGTTGACGACTACTAAAGAGCCATCTCTTACCGGAATTCGAACAATAGCACGTATTATTTTTCCCCGATGAGTGATCGTATCACTATTTGAATCTTCAAAAAGCTCGCTGAGAGTAGGAGAATTCAATTTCTTTCTCCAAACGGGTCTACAGAGCTATTAGGCCAATTCGGGATAGGTGTGCGCCCATGTCCATCTTCATAACTTAGAAGATGGACTTTCATAGTCTCGTATTTCGATGTTCTTGGATTTCTTCGTTGGGGTGGCTTCCCATCACGTAATCTTTCCACATTGCTAGTTCCAAATATTATGGCCCCAGGTGACACACCAACATTTTTCCAAAATCTAGAACGCACTGTTGAGGGTGTAGGCTCAGAGCCACTTTTCGTGAGGTTGTAAATATCATCACCGGGCGACCATCCCCGCAATCGTATACCGGCAGTTGTGGTTTCAAATTCAGGTTCCTCACTACTTTTTGCTGATTCAGATTCAGCACCAATCATTAACTCACTACCTCTGTCAATGGTCTCTTCGCCAGCACTGGACTTGGCTGGTAATCTCACTTCTCCTTTGGAGCTTTCGGAAATATCAACTATGGCTTCATTGAATTCTTCATTGGCGCTTGACTCTATCTGAACATGTTCTGGCTCTGTAACTGCAATCACGTCTCTATAATTTGAACCTTCAAGATGCTCTGCACGGGTTTCGATGTCTATTCTTCTCGCAGAACTGAAGACATCGCTTCGAAACAAACGCTCATCAGGAAATTTGTAGGCTTTTGGAATGAATTTTCGATGGCGAAGTGGTGTCCCAAACCAATCAATTGCCACTCCTATTAAGGCGATGATTAACATAATCGCCGCAAAAGCAAGAAATGTTTCGGGTGATGACATTGCACCTCAAGTAGACGTTTATTCAATTATCGCACACAGCGAGATAGATACGATGGCAACCTTTTTAAGATAGGTCTAATCTTTTGGATCTTGCATCATCAAGACTAGCGACTCTATGATCTAAAGGAGTTTGACTATATTGATCTGCTCTGCGTTGAGTTCTGTCTGTTAGTAATTTCTCTAAAGGCGTATTGCTATCACTTCGGAGAAGATCGTGGAGCACATTATTTCGTTTTAGGAAAAGGTACGACCCCGATAACGTAACAAGACAACAACAAATAGCTAAGTACAACATCACAAAGACGTACGATAGGCCCAGCGTGCATAGAAAGCAAGATATAGCTTCGTGTCTGATTTCCACTTCTTGCGGTTTTTTCATAGAGTTAGACAAGTGAATTCAGATCTTAGGAGTCAACGTGGGTGAGCCAGTCATTATAGAAGCAGTGCGAACACCGATAGGGAAGCGAGGTGGCCATCTCTCTGGGGTCATAGCACCAAAGTTGCTCGCGACTGTCCAACAAGAAGTTTTGAAAAGAGCTGGCGTTAAACCGGAAGAGGTTGATCAACTCGTTGGCGGATGCGTCACTCAGGCAGGGCAACAAGCATCTAATGTGACCAGAAATGCCTGGCTATCAATGGGCGAAGATTACTCGCCTGCAGCCACGACTATTGATTGTCAATGTGGATCGGGAGCTCAAGCAAATACTTTTGTACAAGGATTAATCGCAACAGGTGGAGCACAAATCGCAATTGGTTGTGGAGTTGAACAGATGTCTCAAGTCCCTTTAGGGACTGCCGCTAGAGGAGGGGGCGGATACTACAAGGACGCTGAAACGTGGCCTTGGGATGATCCCCCTAATGGTCAATTCGGAGCTGCTCAACGCATTGCCGAACTTCGAGGGATTACTCGAGAACAGCTTGATAAAGCTGGTGCTGAATCTCAGGAAAAGGCCGCCAGAGCTTGGGCTGAAGGTCGCTTTGATCGAGAAGTAACAGTAGTCAAAGCAGCACCGATCATAGGGAAAGACGGAAACCCTACCGGGGAAAACCACGATGTGAAAAGAGACCAAGGACTTCGTGAAACCTCGCCAGAAAGTCTGGCCAAACTAGCACCAGTTATTGAAGGTGACTTACATACAGCGGGTACATCTTCACAAATCTCTGATGGTGCTTCGGCGGTTCTCTGGATGGATAGTGAAATAGCTGACAGACGGGGAATTAAGCCCAGAGCAAGGATTTCCTACCATACGATGGTTGGGTCCGATCCTTATTACTTGCTTGATGGTCCGGTCGATGCAACTCAGAAAATGTTAGACCAATCGAAATATACTATTTCAGACTTTGACCTCTTTGAATGTAATGAAGCTTTTGCGTCTGTCATGCTGTCTTGGGCGCAAGTGCACAAGGTGCCTGAGGAAAAAATTAATGTAAATGGAGGAGCGATAGCTCTAGGTCATCCTGTGGGTTGCACTGGGTCTCGCTTGATTACCACTTTACTTCATGAACTTGAGCGCCAAGACAAGGAATTAGGTTTCGTAACAATGTGCCAAGGCGGTTCATTGGGAATAGCAATAGTGCTAGAGAGAATATAGAAGGAGGAGTGGTGAAAGGTTTTTTAGAAGGAAAAAATATAGTCATTACAGGGGCTGGATCCGGAATTGGTAAAGCCATAGCGATTGCTACTGCGAAGGAAGGTGCGAATATCGTGGTTGCTGATTATGGTGTAGCCCTTGATGGGTCTGAACCAACAAGTGAAATCGCAGAATCTACCTCTGAAGAGATCAGGGCATTCGGAGTTGAAGCCATACCTGTAGCTGGTGATGTTTCCAAAATGGAAACTGGGGAACAAGTTATCTCCGCTGCAGTGGAAAACTGGGGATCGGTAGATGGTGTAGTGTGTGTTGCTGGGATTCTCAGGGAGAGGATGCTCTTTAACATGAGCGAAGACGAATGGGATGCTGTGATTGCAGTTCATCTCAAAGGCCATTTCACTGTCTATCGCCATGCAATGGCGATTATGCGAAAGCAAGAATCGGGGGGAAGCATTCTAGGAATTACCTCGGGAGCGTTCACAGCGTCAACTGCACAACCAAATTATTCCGCTGCCAAGGGAGGGATTGTTAGCTTGACAAGGTCGGCAGCTATGACAGCAGCCAGCATAAGCCTCAGGGGGGGTCCTGCAATAAATGCTAACTGCTTAGCTCCTACAGCAAGAACAAGAATGAGCGACAATGTACCTTTTGCATTTGAAACCGGAGACCCTGAAGACATTGCTCCTATGGCGATTTATCTTCTGTCAGATCAGGGAAGAGATGTAAATGCACAAATATACAGTGTTGTGGGACGCAGAATTTCGGTCTGGAACCAACCTAGAGAGATTCGCACTATGTATTCACCGGGTGAAGCATGGACTCCAGAAGAAATTGCATCTATGTTGCCCAATACGATAAAGCAAGAACCGAACCCTTTCATTGATGACTTAGAGAGACGTATGAAAGAAATGGAAGCTGGGGACAAGAGTGGAGACTAACGAGACACCAACATACCCCGAGGGCCACAACCTACTAAAGGGTAAAAGTGTTGTGATTACAGCTGCAGCAGGATCAGGCATCGGTTTTGCTACAGCGAAAAGATGCGCTGAAGAAGGAGCAAGAGTTCTGCTATCAGATACTCACGAAAATCGATTAGCCGAATCCGTGTCGTCACTTCAAAGTAAACAATTCGAGGCATACGGTATTCCATGCGACGTAACTAAAGAAAATGAGGTGCAAGAATTATTTAATTTCGCTATCACTAAATTTGAGACCGTAGATGTAATGATAAATAATGCAGGTCTTGGCGGACAATCAGACCTCATCAATATGGCAGATGAGGAATGGCAGAAAGTACTAGACGTAACGCTAAATGGAACGATGAGGTGCACTAGAGCTGCACTGAGACATATGATTCCCTTACAACGGGGAGTAATCGTAAACAATGCAAGCGTCGTTGGGTGGCGTGCTCAAAAGGGTCAGTGTCACTATGCTGCAGCGAAGGCAGGTGTTATGGCTCTCACCAGATGTGCTGCGATGGAAGCAGCTGATGCTGGAGTAAGGGTTAATGCTGTCGCACCAAGCTTTGCATCACATCCTTTTCTAGAAAAAGTAAGTGATCCTCTTCTCTTAGAGGAGTTAGAAGCGCAAGAGCCTTTTGGTCGCGGTGCTCAGCCTTGGGAAATTGCCAACATCATAGTTTTCTTGGCAAGTGACTTAAGTAGCTATATGACAGGGGAATGCGTGAGCGCTAGTTCTCAACATCCATAAAGAGAGAGTGAAAAGTGCCAGGACCTTTGGAAGGCATACGCGTAATAGAGATTTCTGCTATCGGACCTGCACCCTTTGCCGGCATGTACCTCTCTGACCTGGGGGCGGAAGTTATTCGCATAGGGCGCGTTGTGCAGAATCGAAACCCACTGGCGTCCAAGTCAGGCCCATTAGAGCGTGGGAAAAAATCAATAAATCTTGACCTGAAATCGCGAGAAGGCATTGAAATTGCTTTAGAACTAATCGAACAAGGGCATGTCCTCATAGAAGGATTCAGGCCGGGCGTTGTAGAAAAGTTAGGATTGGGCCCCACCGAGTGCTTTCAAAGAAACCCAAAGCTCGTTTATGGAAGGATGACCGGTTGGGGGCAAGAGGGACCTTTGTCCAGCTCTGCAGGCCATGATATTAATTACATAGGCCTGGCGGGGCCATTAGCGCACATTGGAAGAAATGGCCATCCACCGTCAGTTCCTCTCAATTTAGTTGGTGATTTCGGGGGCGGATCTTTATTTCTAATCGCTGGCATTCTCGCAGCATTAGTTGCTGTATCTAATGGGAACGATGGACAAATTATTGATGCAGCGATGGTCGATGGAGCTGCGTATTTAGCTTCTCCTTTATTCTCGGCTTATCAATCTGGATTTTGGAGCAATCAACGAGGAACAAATCTATTGGACTCAGGTGCTCCTTTCTATGACGTATATGAATGCAAATGCGGAGACTTTCTTGCAACTGGAGCAATAGAACCGCAATTCTATAAGCAACTTTTGATGGGTCTTGGGTTTGATCCCGATGAGATTCCACCTCAGAATGACAGGGAACATTGGCGAGACACAAAAGACAAGTTTGCAGCGCGGTTCTTAACTAAGCGAAGATCTGAATGGCTTAAAATCTTTGAGGGTACGGACGCGTGCGTAAGTCCGGTTTTGAATATGGGGGAGAGTTACCTGCACCAACATGCAAGAGATCGTGACTCATTTTTTGAAACGTGTGGTGTCATTCAACCAAAGCCTGCTCCGAGATTCTCCCTTACAGAAACTGAACCCTCGCAAGAATCTGAAAGCCTCGGGCAGAGCACATCTGAGATTCTATTATCCATAGGGCGAAGCACGGATCAAATGAATGACTACTTTACGAGGGGGGTAGTAAGTTAGTGAGTTGATTTTTACAGAACCAATTA
>WTHU01000053.1 GCA_011523005.1 Acidimicrobiales bacterium | reverse complement strand
AATAAAATAAGATTCACGATCTGTTGCTGAATGAGCCTACTTTCCGATAAAGTCACTTTGTCGGGACGCTTATGGCAACGAACTAGGCTGCATCTCCTTGTGCAGTTTGACGAAGTTCTCCGACGAAGAGGCTAACGAAGCGAACACGCTGCTCGTGACAACGTAGATTGAAGAGGATAATGACAACTGAATCTCCAGATCGTAAAGACCTTGAATCGAAAGATAAAGAATCCCTTGTGGCCATCGCAAAAGCTATGGGTGGGAAGCCAACGTCCAGGTCAACAAAATCGGATCTTGTGGACATAATTATTGAATTAGCAGGTGGGGAAAGTTCCGCCAATAATCAGTCCGAAGACGATAATTCCGCAGCTAGCGCCTCCTATTCTGCGGATCCCATGGCAGATGCTCGAGCTGAAGCAACCCAAGATACAAATACAGCTAATGGTAACGAAGAGAATAACGGACGGAAAGGACGAAGAAAGGGAAAAAGCAAAGAAGCTATGGAAGAGTGGGCAGGTGATCCTGTAACAGCGGAGGGGCATTTAGATCTTCGAGATGACGGGTACGGGTTTTTGCGGGTAAATGGATTTCTTCCAAGCAGAGATGACGTCTATGTGCCTGTAAAATTCGTACGTCAATATGGTCTTCGAAAAGGAGATCACCTTCTTGGCGCATTTCGTCCTGCAAATCGATCGGAAAAAAATCCAGCTTTGCTTCAGCTCGAAGCAATAAATGGAATCCAAGTTGATGGTGCACTAGACCGACCAGACTTCGCAGATCTTACTCCTGTGTATCCGAATACAAAACTTAAATTGGAGCGCCCCGAGGACCCAGAAAACGTGACCTCGAGATCCCTAGATTTAGTAGCACCAATTGGCAAAGGACAAAGAGCTTTGGTTATCGCTGATTCAAGATCAGGTCGAGAGGAATTAATTAAAGAAATATCGCAATCAATTGAAAGTAATTACTCTGAAGTCAAGCAGCTCGTATTGTTAGTGGATACCCCTCCGGAGCAAGTGACAGACATGAAGCGTTGGCTAATCAAATCAGATGTAGTCGCTTCAACATTTGATCAATCACCTGAAGAGCATGTTGCAATAGCGGAATTAACTATTGAACGAGCCAAAAGAATGGTAGAGATGGGTGAAGATGTCGCCGTGATCATAGACGGAATGACTTCTCTGGCTAGAGCTTATAATCAGATCTCAAATAACAACGGCAGAAGCAACTCGAGCGATTTTGATGCGTCTGCTTTATATCTCCCCAAGAGGTTCTTTGGCGCTGGCAGAAAGCTTGAAGAAGGCGGTTCACTCACTGTCATAGCAAGCGTTATGAGCGGGACGACCTCGCGTTTAGACGAAATGCTAGTTCAAGAACTTCAGGGAGGAAGCACCTCAGAGATTTATCTAGCGCAGGAAATCTTTGATGCTGACGTAACGCCAGCACTTGACCTAAGAAAATCTAGCACTCAGAATGAGGAGTCTTTCAACACGGAAGCGGAACAAGAAAATTTATTGCGATTACGAAGCAAGATACGAGAAGCTATTGCAGCAGGCTCACCAACCGATGGCATGAAGTATCTGATAGAGCAGATTTTGCAAACAGATGATAATTCTCAGATCCTTGATAAGAGTGCATAGAAAGAATTGCCTCTTGGGTGCATAAACTGAGGTCCAAAGATACGCTAAAAGCACAAATTTGTATGGAGTTAGAATGAAAGCAGATATTCATCCCGAATACAGGGCAGTTGTATTCCAAGACACCTCTTCTGGTGAATCTTGGATCACACGATCCACCATAGAAACAGACGAAACAATCAGATGGGAAGATGGGGAGGAGTACCCTCTTGCGAAGGTGCCTATCTCTTCCACAAGCCACCCATTCTTCACAGGAACAATGACGATTGTTGATACTGCCGGGCGGGTTGAGCGCTTTGAAAAGAGATACGGCAAGCGTAAACGCTCATCGGATTCCGAAGAATAAATACCAATAGCACCGCTAAAGCAATGGTGGACTCCACTCAACTTGAGCGTTTGAATGTTGTAAAAGCGCGCGCGCTGGTCGAAAAAACATTTCCGGAACAAGACTTTGAAGTAGAAGTGAAAAATTCGGCTGTGCTGGTAAGTAATCAAGAGACCATCTTCGTGTACGCCAAAAATGAAAAGATTTCGGCGCTAGCAATAGCACTCACAATCACGGCTTGTAAAAATTCCTGGAACTTGATCCTTGACGAGCCTGACAACAAAGTTTTGACACAAATCGCAGGACTTCAAGATGATTGTTGTCTTTGGATTGTTGATGGTGATTCTTTGGCTCCGCACCCTCAAAGAGGTTCAGACGAACTTAAGAGCCAATCTATAGATCCGCTCATACGAAGCTTGCTTGAAAAGAACCATTGTGTCGTCACTTTCGAGAACGGAAAAGTCAAAGGAGAACTGAAGGGTCTTCCAATTGCTGAGGTAGTCACAGGACCCGACGGCGAGAGTCACCTTGAGGTTGGTGTCGGAACCTACGACAGAGAGGCCCATAAAATAGTAAATTACAACGAGCCCGTTGAAATAACTTTGGAGCGTATTAGCCAAGAAGTATCTAAGTACCGCAATAAAGACAGCGTTGTCCACCCGCTCAATAGAGTGGCAAGACCAAATTGGCTCATCCATGAGGTTATGAGTACGGGTTCTGAAATTGGTGTGACAGATTTAAAACGCGTTCCATGTCCGATAGAACCAATAAGCGTTTCAGATTCTCTTCCTGCGTCCGCTATCGCAAAGAAAAATAATCAACTTATCCTTCTGACTGCTTATACTGGCGCCGACTTAGAAGCAGTCCCGGTAGCAGCTCAGCTACTCAATTCTTATCCTGCAGATGAAATCTGGTTCTTGCACCCACAAAAGGACGACTATTCTGCCATCAGGCGTCAAGCAGAACACCTAAAAGTTCCGACATCTTTTATTTCAGTGCCAGAGCCATGGCCTACTGCCCCTAGTATGAATCACTAAACTAATCACTGAACATAACAGTCCGAAAGTAAATGAGGCTATTCTCACTTCATGGCAGATCTTCACGAAGAACTAGAACAGGAATTTCTTGATATACAAGACCGACTCGGCGATCAGGACCTGCTATCAGACCAAGTGGAGTACGCAAAGGTTGCTAAAAGATATAGCGAACTCGAAAATATAGTGAAATGTATTCGGGATATCAGGTCATCAAATGAAGATATAGAGACAGCCAAAGAAATGCTTACTGAAGCTGATGGCACCGATCGCGAGCTCCTCCGCGATGAAATCAACGCAGCGCAAATAACTCTCGAATCACTTGAAACGCAACTAAGGCAGCTCCTTATTCCAAAGGACCCAAATGAAAATAAAAATGTCATTATAGAAATCCGCGGTGCTGAAGGGGGAGAAGAAGCAAATCTATTTGCTCGCGACTTGTATGAAATGTACGCAAGCTTTGCAAGTAAGCGAGGTTGGAAACTAGAGGTGCTTAACAGCCAGCCCTCTGATATGGGGGGGTTTACAACAATTACGTTCATTTTAAAAGGTAACGATGTGTGGAGTAACATGAAATATGAAGGTGGACCTCACAGAGTTCAGCGGGTACCCGTTACCGAAACCCAGGGTCGCGTCCACACATCCTCGGCAACTGTTTCTGTCTTGCCAGAAGCCGATGAAATAGATATAAGGATTGAGGAATCTGACTTGCAAGTTGATGTCTTTAGGTCCTCCGGGCCAGGTGGGCAATCGGTAAATACAACGGACTCAGCTGTCCGAATAACTCATAAGCCGACAGGGATCATTGTGTCAATGCAAGATGAGAAGAGTCAGCTTCAAAACAAAGCCCGAGCGATGGTTGTTCTCAGGTCAAGGCTTCTTCAAGCTGAGCAAGAAAGAATACAAGCTGAGCAATCAGCTTCCCGCAAGGGCCAAATGGGTGGCGGTGGACGATCAGAGAAAATCAGGACTTATAATTTTAAAGAAAATAGAGTTACTGATCATAGGATAGGCCTTACCCTATACAAGCTTGACCGCATTCTCAGTGGCGACATTAATCAGGTGACAGATGCTCTCGCAGAAAATGAAAGAGCATCTCAATTGACGACTCTCGAAGATGATGAGTAACTCTCCGAAAATAAAACATGGACACGACACTAAAAACACGTGGGCAGAGTTGCTCGAAAGTAGTGTGTCTGCCCTAGAAACAAAGAATTTTCCCAATGCTCGTGTAGAAGCTCATTGGATTCTAGAAGTTGCATCTGGATATGGGCGAGAGGAACTGATCTCAAATCTCAATACTGAAGCTTCAATATTGGGTGCGAAACACCTAAGCAAAATCTTAAAAAAAAGGCTAAGTGGTGAACCCATCCAATATGCACTGGGGTCGTGGTCATTTAGGCAACTTGACCTCCTGGTAGACAGCAGAGTACTAATTCCAAGACCTGAAACAGAAATACTCGTCGATGTTGCTCACGATTACCTAGGCGAATGCGATCGAGATGCACCCCTTCGGGTCTGCGACTTAGGAACCGGTTCAGGAGCCATTGGATTGTCTATCGCTCAGGAACGCGATGACGTCGAAGTGTACCTGGTTGATAACTCATCTGACGCTCTTAAAGTAGCTTCCGCAAACCTGGCAGGGTTAGGGAACCATGCTGTGAAAGTGAAAATTTTTGAAAGTAATTGGTTTGACCAACTTCCAGGCGAATTAAAAAATTCGTTTCAGCTTATAGTCTCAAATCCCCCTTACATAGCCTCAGGAGAAGAGCTACCGCCAGAAGTAACCAACTATGAACCCCATCAAGCACTCTTTGCTGGCGAAAGAGGAACCGAACATGTCGAAACAATATTATCCTCGGCCCCTACATGGCTATCAGCGGGTGGAACAGTCATACTAGAAATGGCACCTCACCAGACTGATTACGTCGCCGAAATAGCAGTAGGTCAGGGTTATTCAGATGTGAAGATTACTGACGATCTAACTGGGAGAAAAAGAATAGTGAGTTGCACATGCAGAGACTAGAGCTATCTACTCAAGCCGATGGTGCCCTAGAAAGCGCAGCGAAAGCCTTGCTAGCAGGAGGCGTAGCAATATTTCCCACTGACACTGTTTATGGGATAGGGGCACTGCCTCAACATTCCGCAGCGCTTAACCGAATTTATAAGCTAAAAGATAGGCCCCTAGGAATGCCGCTTCCGTTGCTTATTAGCGACATCACTCAAGTCAGAACTGTCAGCTCATTCGAAAGCGAAAGTCTGCACTTGCTCGCTAAAGCATTTTGGCCAGGTCCACTCACCTTCGTTTTGCCTGACGCTTCTACAGCATCGAATAGCTTTGTAGCTCAAGATGGGACTATTGCGGTGAGGAGCCCTGATCATGCGTTCATTCAATCACTTTGTAAAGCCGTGGGCCCGATTGCTGCAACTAGCGCAAATCTTCATGGCAAACCCACCCCACTTCAAATCTCAGGAATGCCAAAGGCTTTCGAAGCCGTTGATTTGATGATCGATGGAGGAGAATGTTCCTATGGAGCGGCCTCAACGATTCTTGATCTCTCAAAAGAACGACTTGAGGTTCTCAGAGAAGGACCAATTACAAAAGACGCAATCCTAAGCGCGCTAATATAAATTTCTAAAAAGGCCCCAAGGATCTGATAAATCATCACATCCTTAGCTAGGAAGAACTAGCTTCTACTATATGGAAAAGATTGCCGTGGGTTGTGACCATGCGGGTTACGCTTTGAAAAGTGAGTTAGTTGGCTATCTAGAGGAATTAGGCTACGAAACATTAGACCTCGGAACAAACAGTCATGACAGAGTAGATTATCCAGACTACGGGGCTGCAGTAGGTCAAGCAATAACAGAGGGCAAAGCAGATTTAGGCGTACTGGTTTGTGGAAGTGGTATAGGTATCGGTATTGCTGCAAATAAGATTTCAGGAGTAAGGGCTGCAACGGTTCATGATGTAACGTCGGCTCATCTTGCTCGCGAGCATAATAACGCGAATATAATTTGCTTCGGAGAGCGCCTGATAGGTCCCGAAATCGCTCGTGAGTCTCTAGTTGCTTTTCTAAACGCTGAATTTCAGGGCGGCAGACATGCCGAACGTGTTCAAAAGATTAGCGACTTAGAGTCTTAAAGCCCAGCGAAGACTCAATAATTGAATCCAAGATCCAAATCTACAATTGATGCCGGTCGCTCATCATAGTGGAAACTACGTCCTGAAGATTTAATCTGGGTAACTGCATTAATTCAAGATTTAAATCAGTGAGGTGACCTCTGGATAGAGAGGGTTTTCTTGTAACAATTTTGCGGATCTCTCTCTAGCAGAAGATTGCACAACATCAGAAAGTATGAACTTCGCTTTTGACGGGTCTCCAGAAGCGGTAGTTGCAGGGTCAACTGAAGTTAGCGTGGAGCAGATGATGTCAGCTACTTCATCCATGTCCTCGCAGGACATTCCAATGCTTGTCAATGCTGGAGTCCCTAACCTAATTCCAGATGTATACCAAGCGCCGTTTGGGTCAAAGGGAATGGAATTTCGATTTACTATTACTCCCGCTTCCTCCAAGGCGCTTTCAGCTTGTCTTCCGGTGAGGCCGAAACTCCTAACATCGACGAGTACTAGATGATTTTCAGTTCCTCCTGTTACGAGCCTGCCGCCTCTCTTTTCAATACCTTCGGCTAGCGCACGAGCGTTGTCCACTACTTGCTGAGCATATGATTGGAAGTCAAGTGATTTTGCTTCAGCAAATGCAACTGCTTTGGCTGCCATAATATTTGCTAAAGGACCTCCAAGTACCATTGGACACCCTTTGTCAATGTGATCGGCTAATCCTGGCTCATTGGAAAGTACGATTCCACCACGAGGTCCTCGTAAAGATTTATGCGTTGTCGACGTAACGATATGGGCATGGGGGATAGGGTCATATTCTTCAGTGAAAACCTTTCCCGCTACAAGACCTGAAAAGTGAGCCATGTCAACCATTAGTACCGCATCAACTGAATCTGCTATTTCACGCATCTTGGCGAAATTCACTTTTCGTGGATATGCGGAATACCCAGCGACAATTATCAAAGGACGGAATTCGTTCGCTAAGGCTTGTATATTTCCATAATCCAGTTGCTCTGTTTCAGGGTTGACACCATAAGATCTTTGACTAAATAGTTTCCCAGAAATGTTCGGACGAAATCCGTGGGTAAGGTGACCTCCAGCATCAAGCGACATGCCAATCATTCTCTGATTTCCAAACGCCTTTCTTAGAGTTTCCCATTCATCGTCGTGTAAATCGTTGACATGCTTTGCATCGTGATTTTTCAGAAAAGGGGCTTCAACACGGTGCGAGAGGAGCGCCCAGAAGGCTACTAAATTAGCGTCAATTCCTGAATGAGGTTGGACATAAGCATAATTAGCCCCAAATAGATCCTTCGCATGTTCGCAAGCGAGGGTTTCAACTTTATCAACAAACTCACATCCGGCGTAGAATCTATGCCCCGGAGTTCCTTCGGCATATTTGTCGCTAAACCAATTCCCCATTGCAAGGAGGACAGCAGGAGAAGCGTAATTTTCTGAGGCGATCAATTTGAGTTGACTGCGTTGATTCTCAAGTTCCGCTCGGATGTAGTCAGCTATTTGTGGTTCACTTTGATTGATAACATCCAGTCCGAATTTAAAAGCCTTTGACTCTGGTGACAGATTCTGTGCGTCATCGTTTCCGCTCATAGTTCTCCTAGACAACTGTTGGACACCACGATCCTACTTGATTTCTTTGGCGGCGTGATAGCCATAGAAATATCTCTAAACACTAATATTTGGCAATTATTTCTTGTTGTTCTTTATCGAATTAGTAACACGTGGTGGTAGATTGCTTAAAGATTCATAGCAGTTTGCGATGTGGTAAGGAGCTACAAAGTGGTAGCAAAGTCAGTTAGAGCTCTTGAAGCGGCTGAAGACGGGGTCGTAGCTGCATTTGAGTTAGTCTTAACCCCTGCTCTGTTTGCTTTCTTTGGTTACCTTTTGGACAAGTGGCTTGGAACTGGACCAATACTTTTAGCGACGTTAGGTGGAACAGTCGCAATATATGAGGTTTGGAAACTCTGGTACACGTATACGCAGAAAATGAAAACTTATGAAGAATCCCTTCCAGATGCGAAAGGGATAGATGGCAAATAATAATGATGCTGCGTCTAACTCTCATGATGCACCTGAACGAGAAGTGGCAACTGACATTTTCAGAAGAGGTCTCATTATCTCACCTGTGCTTCTCCTCCTAGCGCTAATTTTCTGGGGGTTGTCAGGCTTGTCATCCAGCGCTGTAGCTTTGGGAATAGTGTTAGCGAACTTCCTTGCGGGTGCTTGGATAATTGATTGGGCAGTAAAGATCTCCCCTCAGCTACTGATGAGTGCAGTACTAGGAGGATTTGTTTTCAGAATGGGAGTTATCACAGCCACAGTATTACCTATACGTAATCAAACATGGTTTGAAATCATGCCATTCGCTCTCGTATTAATTTTTTTACATTTAGGTCTTTTGATTTGGGAAACACGCTATGTTTCTGCCACTCTTAAGTATCCGGGTTTAAAGCCCCGCGTAAAAAGACAAAAGCGTAAAAAGAGTCTAGATTAGGAGCCGTGTTAAAAGTGAAGATTCTTGCACTCGAATTCCCTCCGGTCAGCCATCTCTTTGAGTGGCCAGATTTCGCATTCGAAGGAACTCCTTTGGCGATGAACAAGACCGTGCTCGTATACCTATTTGCATTTGCATTAACTTTGGGCCTCTTCCTGCTAGCTGGTTCAAAGAAAGGTTTAGTGCCACGCGGAATATCTCATGTCGCTGAAGGTGGAATCAATTTCGTTGAAGACAGCATAGTTGCACAAACAATGGGTCCTGATGGAAAGAAGTACGTTCCATTCCTCACCACCATGTTCTTCTTTATCTTCTTCTCAAATATTTTTGAAGTAATTCCCTTCATCCAGTTCCCAGCTAATGCAAGGATGGCTGTACCAATAGCCATGGCCTTAATGGTTTGGGTTATCTACAACTTCTTGGGAGTTAAGAACCAAGGTTTCTTTGGCTACATAAAGAATAGCCTTTTCCCACCAGGCGTCCCCAAAGCGCTTTACATAATCGTCACACCTATCGAGTTCTTCTCGGTATTTATTATTAGACCACTTTCGTTAGCGATTCGGTTGTGGGCCAACATGGTAGCTGGTCACCTCCTTCTCGTAACGTTTGCTGTTCTCTCAGCTACGCTGTGGGACAGCACTTATGTCGGTGCAGTAGCACCGGCTGCAATGCTAATCCTGATGACAGGCTTTGAGATTCTTGTTTCGTTTCTTCAAGCCTTCATCTTTACAATTCTCACCGCCGTTTATATGGGCGGTGCTATACACCCAGAACACTAGGAGATACAGTGCTCAGCTTAATTGCATCAACAATAAGTATCCTTGCCGCCGCAGTAACCGAAGGCGAAGGTCTAAAGGCTATAGGCGCAGGCCTTGGCTATGGACTTGCCGCTATCGGTCCTGGCGTAGGTATTGGAATAGTCGTCGGCGCAGCGATCGACGCAATGACCAGACAGCCAGAGTCTGCGGGAACGGCAAGAACAACAATGTTCTTGGGAATAGCGTTCACCGAAGCCCTCGCGCTAATCGGTTTCGTTGTGTTTATCTTATTGCTCCCGTAAACCACATAATCACGAAGGTACAAATAAAATGAAGAAACGACTTATATTCGCTTCAGTGTTAGCCGGATTGATTTTAACATTTGGTCTAGGTGGAAACGCTATGGCGGCAGGCGAAAGCCTCGGAAAGTGTTCAGTCGATGACTACGTCGAGAAGTATGGCGAACTAGGTTTAACACCTGAAAACATCGCTCAAGAAGAAAATATCAATGCGATCGGCGAGATCTTCGACAGCTGTATAGAAGCTCCCAGCCCGATTATTCCTGAAATCAATGAGGTCATCTGGGGTGGCGGCGCATTCGTTGTTCTACTTGCTCTAATGCTATGGAAAGGCTTCCCTGCTGTTCAAAAAATCATGAACGAGCGATCTGAGAAGATAGCTACAGACTTGGATGAGGCTGATAAGGCTAAATCCGAAGCCCAAGCTGTTAAATCTCAGTATGAAGCTGAACTTGCAGATGCGAAATCAGCAGCGGCAGCAGTAATCGAGGAAGCTCGTCAACAAGCAGAAGTACTGCGCTCTGACCTCCAGCAAAGAGCCGAAGCTGAAATTGCTGAAATGAAAGAACAAGCTGCAGCAGATATTGACACTGCAAGAGAGAGAGCGATGGGAGACCTTCAAAGTGAAGTGTCCGAAATAGTTGTCGGGGCAGCTGAAAGAGTCGTTGAGGCAAATCTTGATGCGGAAGCTCAGGCACGCCTGATCGAAAATTACATCAACCAAGTAGGTTCTAACTAGGAACATGAGGAACTGATGTCAGACGAAAAGATACAAGGTTACGCCCAAGCAATATTGGCAGTAGCTTCAGCGGAAAGCAATGGAGCACAGGTCGAAGACGAGATATACCGTTTCTCGCAAGTGCTTCAATCCTCTGAGGAATTAAAGTCCACTCTCAGTGATGCTTCCATACCTTCGGCGCGGAGGCAGCAAATAGTGGAGGACCTTCTTGACGGGCAAGCAACCCAAACCACTGTAGCGCTCGTATCAATGATCGTAGCAGCAGGTATGGGAAGCGATATCAAAGCTATCGCTGACAAGGTAGTCGGTTTGGGAGCAGAATCACGAGATAAAGCTGTTGCTGAGGTTTACTCAGTGGTTGATTTATCTTCTGACCAACAGCAAAGGCTGGCGGCTGCACTCAAGTCTGCAACAGGTAAGGATGTAGAAATGAAAATCATTATTGATGAGTCAGTAATGGGCGGTCTGCTTGTGCAGATCGAAGATGAAGTAATCGATGGAACAGTCAGAACAAGACTTAAACAACTTCGAGAGGCGTTTTAGATATGGCAGAGCTCACGATAAATACACAAGACATTGCATCAGCAATCAGAAAAAACCTAGATGGCTTTGAGCCTTCTCTGGCATCTGGCCAAGTTGGTCGGGTTGTCGAAGTAGGGGATGGTATCGCCAGAGTCTCAGGTTTACCTGATGCAGCGGTTAACGAGATGCTGCAGTTTGAAGGTGGCATCGTCGGTTTGGCATTAAACCTAGATGAGGACACTATTGGAGCTGTAATTCTTGGCGAATCCACGGAAATTGAAGAGGGTCAACCCGTCCGTTCAACAGGTGAAATTCTCTCAATGCCAGTTGGTGATGCAATGCTCGGAAGAGTAGTAAATGCTCTTGGTGACCCCATAGACGGGAAAGGGGCAATAACTGGAGCGCAATCCAGACGAATGGAAGTCCAGGCTCCCGGTATTACAGGTAGGAAACCTGTTCATGAACCAATGCAAACTGGCATTAAAGCCATTGATTCTTTAATTCCTGTTGGGAGAGGCCAACGAGAGTTGATCATTGGTGACAGGAAAACTGGAAAGACCACTATTGCAATTGACACGATAATCAACCAAAAGGGTTTGGGAGTTAAATGTATCTATGTTGCGATCGGTCAAAAGGCATCTACAGTCGCACAGACAGTAGCCACTCTTGAAGAATTTGGTGCACTTGAATACACAGTAGTAGTAGTTGCTCCTGCGTCAGACCCAGCACCCTTCAAATACCTAGCACCCTACGCAGGTTGTGCAGTTGGCCAACATTGGATGGATAACGGTGAGCATGCACTTGTAGTTTATGATGACCTCTCTAAGCAGGCTGAAGCATACAGGCAGATGGCTCTACTCCTTCGCCGGCCACCAGGACGCGAAGCTTACCCTGGTGACGTCTTCTATCTTCACAGCCGACTTCTTGAACGCGCTGCTAAATTGAGTGACGATCTAGGTGCCGGAAGTCTCACTGCACTTCCTGTAATTGAAACCAAGGCGGGCGATGTATCTGCCTATATCCCTACAAACGTTATTTCGATTACAGACGGTCAGATCTTCCTTCAAGACGACTTATTCAAATCTGGTGTACGTCCTGCAGTGGATGTAGGTATCTCCGTATCTCGAGTCGGCTCAGCTGCTCAAATTAAAGCAATGAAGACTGCAGTAGGCACGCTCAAATCTGACTTGCAACAATTCCGTGAATTGGAATCATTTGCTGCTTTCGGTTCAGATCTTGATGCTGTCTCCCAAGCACAACTTGATAGGGGATACCGACTTACAGAACTTCTCAAACAAGGAATCAACTCGCCAATGAAAGTGGAAGAGCAAGTTGTATCCTTATTTGCAGGTACTCAGGGGTACCTTGACAATATTCCTGTAGATGATGTCGGCAGGTTTGAAGACGGCCTCTTAGAACTCGTCAAATCACAGCACTCAGGTCTGTTATCTGAAATAGTTTCCACGGGCGCAGTCGATGAAGATGCTCTAAATTCAATAATCACTGCATACGCAGAAAACTTTGAAACCTCAGATGGATCGTCTGGTATCTCTGTCGAAGCGCAAGAACAACCGGATGCAGACACCGAAATGGTTGACTCAGACACAACCCTCCCAGAGACTGATATAGCTCGGGGACAGGATAGCGAGGACTAACACATGCCGGGTGGTCAAGAGAGGGCACTCCGTAGACGGATCAATTCAGTCCAGTCAACGAAGCAAATTACACGCGCAATGGAACTCATCGCCGCTACCCGGGTAGTTAAGGCAATGACCAGAGCAAACGCTGCTCGCCCATACTCCACAAAAATGACCGGAGTCATTGAAGACCTTGCTGCAGGTGGTGTGGGTATTGATGACCCTCTACTAAGATCCTCCGAGACGGTATCTTCAATTGGTTTTGTCGTTATAACCTCTGATCGGGGTCTCGCTGGGGCTTACAACTCATCAGTGATAAGAGCAGCCGAGAAAGAAATTATGGCAGCTCAAACGGAAGGAAAAGAATACAAGCTCGTGCTCGTAGGTAAGAAAGCCGCTGACTACTTCCGTTTTCGAAATTACCAAATAGAAGCATCCTTTTCTGGAATGACTGACACTCCTTCATATGAAGATGCAAGAGTTGTTGCTACAACAGTAAGAGATCTTTTCGTCTCAGAAGCAGTCGACCAAGTGATCCTTGCCTATCAAGAATTCGTATCAATGGGAACTCAACGGGTAGCAGTTCGGAAGTTCTTGCCCCTTGAATCAATGCAAACTGTGGCAACCGAAGGAGGAGGGGATGCTGATTCACGTGCGCTCTTCGAATTTGAACCCTCACCTGAAGGAGTTCTATCAGCTCTCCTTCCCCGATACGTTGAATCTCGCCTTTACTCAGCGCTCCTTGATGCCTCAGCGTCCGAACATGCAAACAGGCAACGAGCAATGAAGTCAGCTACCGATAATGCTGAGGAACTCATTACAAAACTAAGTAGAGCGTTGAATAGGGCACGCCAAGATGCAATCACCACAGAAATTATGGAGATAGTCGGTGGCGCGGAAGCACTAGGGGACGGAAGTAGCGATGAAACTACTCAACACGATAATGACGACACACAAATAGCAGTTTAACGATATAGATATATTTGCCTAGGAGCAGAAATGACAGTAACAGAATCAAACACAACAACTAAAGATGGAAAAGTAGTCTCCATAGCTGGTCCAGTTATCGACGTTGAGTTTCCAGAGGACTCTTTGCCAGAAATTAATTCAGCGTTATCGTTTGACCTTATCGTTGATGGTGAGACAATCACAGTTCTTGCAGAAGTCGCCCAACAAATTGGTGACAGCAGAGTACGTGCCATATCCCTCAAACCAACTGACGGGCTTACCAGGGGGACCATTGTTCGCAATACAGGTGCCGGCATTCAAGTACCAGTAGGTGACGTAACTCTGGGACATGTCTGGAATGTTATTGGGGAACCACTTGATGTTGAACTAAGCACGCTAGATGTGGACGAAAGATGGGAAATACACCGTCCGGCACCATCATTTGACAGTCTTGAACCATCAGCAAAAATGTTCGAGACCGGAATTAAAGTTATCGATCTTCTGACTCCATATAAAGAAGGTGGAAAAATCGGCCTATTTGGTGGTGCTGGAGTAGGAAAAACTGTTCTCATCACCGAGATGATTAACCGAGTAGCAACTCAGCACGGCGGGGTCTCCGTTTTTGCCGGAGTAGGAGAGAGAACCAGAGAAGGTACCGACTTATTCCTTGAAATGGAAGAATCAGGAGTGCTTGACAAAGCGGCTCTTGTTTTTGGTCAAATGGACGAACCCCCTGGCGTCCGGCTAAGAATTGCCCTAGCTGGCGTAACAATGGCCGAGTATTTCCGCGATGTTCAAAATCAAGACGTATTGCTGTTCATCGATAACATCTTCCGATTTGTCCAAGCAGGTTCGGAAGTATCTACACTTCTCGGACGCATGCCTTCTGCAGTGGGTTACCAACCTACACTTGCAGATGAAATGGGTGAGTTGCAAGAGCGAATCACTTCAACTCGTGGGAAATCCATAACATCTTTGCAAGCTGTATACGTGCCTGCAGATGACTATACGGACCCAGCACCATTTACCTCCTTCACCCACTTTGATGGAACAACTGAATTGAGCAGAGACATAGCGTCACTCGGAATTTATCCAGCTGTAGATCCGCTAGCTTCAACGTCAACAATTCTTACACCTGAGGTTGTCGGCGACCGACACTACAATGTGGCTCGTCGGGTTCAAGAGGTACTTCAACGGTACAAAGAACTCCAAGACATTATCGCTATTCTCGGGCTGGACGAACTTTCAGAAGAAGATCGAGTAACTGTTGATCGTGCTCGAAAAGTTGAAAGATTCCTCTCCCAACCTATGTTCGTTGCTGAGGTATTCACGGGGCAACCGGGTGTGTTCACTAGTATTGATGACACCGTGTCTTCATTTGAGGCTCTAGTACAAGGAGATCTTGACCACCTTCCTGAGCAGGCTTTCTACATGGTAGGAGGAGCTGAAGAAGTGGAAAGAAAAGCTGCTGAACTCGAGTCAAACGCCTAACAATATTTCACACGATTGGATCAATACTCATGTCATTGCGAATAGAGCTAGTTTCACCGGAGAGGGTAGTCTTTGAAGGAGATGCGGAGCTTGTTATCGCACGTACTAGTGATGGGGAAATCGGCTTTCAACCAGGGCACGTTCCATTTGTAGGAAATCTTGTCTCATCCGTAGTGCGTGTAGCCCTCAGCGATGGCGGTGTGCAAAGAATAGCTGTGCACAGCGGTTTCGTGGAGGTTTCAGACAATCATGTGGCGCTTTTATGTGACGTTGCAGAGCTCGCTGAAGACATCGATGTTGAACGGGCTAAAGCGTCTTTAGACAATGCGAAGAATGACCTTGCTTCAGATCCTTCAAATGCCGATGCTGAGGCGGCTATCCATAGAGCTGAAGTTCGACTGGAAGCCTCAGCTGGAATTTAGAAGACCTTAGCCATTGGGCCCAGACCCAGGTTTCGAAAGTTTTGAATACTCTTCGTCACCCATGCGAGCACGGATAGCCGGCTCAAGATCGGGGGCTCTTCGGAGCGTATGTCCTCCATCAACCGCAATATTTTGACCAGTTACCCAAGAGCTTCCTGATCCTGCTAACCATACAACTGCGTCGCCTACCTCTTCGGGTTCTCCTACACGCCCTAACGGCATATTTTTCTTATAGTCGTCAATGATATGAGGCATGTGCTCAAACATCATTGCCGTTGCTTCTGACTCTACGACGCCTGGACGAATTGAATTAATGCGAATACCAAATCCTCCTAGCTCGTCCGCTGCACTCCGGACGAGCATGTCAAGAGCTGCTTTGCTAGATGCATAAGCAGCTCTGAACCTTCCTCCAAGTGCTCCAGCTATTGAAGAGATCGCAATGATAGAACCACCAGATGAACGCATCGTCTCCGCAGCAGCCTGTATTGTATTAAAAGCTCCTACCACATTGACTTCAAGAACAGATCGCAGCGTTTCATCGGTCATGGTTAAAAAGGGTCCCCCAGCCCCGATTCCTGCATTAGCAACAGCTATGTCTAGGACGCCCTTGTTATTCGCAGCTACTTCAACAGCATTCCTTACGGCCAGCGCATCAGTTACGTCGCAGCAAACTACTTTTATGTTGCCTGACGAAGAAACAGACGCATCAAGCCTTTCAGCGGCTTCGTTTAGGACGTCTTCTCTTCTTCCTGCAATGGTGACTTGCGCGTTTGCTTCCATGAGTTTGGCAGCTATACCGAAACCTATACCCGTTCCACCCCCAGTAACTAGAGCTGTTTTTGACATCAAATCTGCCATAATATGCCTCTTTCTAACTGTAATTAATGTCGCTAATAGCGTTCAATTTATCTTGCGCATGCTGGGCATTTACAAGCCGCACTGTTCCTGACTTAGATCGCATAACAAGGGACTGTGTTACAATCGTGTTGCGTTCGTATTGGACACCACGAAGTAAATCTCCATCAGTTATGCCAGTTGCGGCGAAGAAACAGTTGTCCCCGCTCACCAGATCATCTACGGTAAGGGTCTTCTCCAAGTCATATCCCTCCGCAATTGCAAGAGCACGTTCCTCTTCGTTTCTTGGCCAAAGTTTGCCTTGAAGTTCTCCTCCCATGCACTTAAGTGCCGCTGCTGCTATAACACCTTCAGGGGTTCCGCCGATTCCGAATAAAATATCTGCTCCTGAATCAGGCCATGCTGTTGATATCGCTCCAGCGACGTCCCCATCTGGTATTAACCGTATTCTGGCGCCAGCTTCGCGAAGCTCTGATATTAAGTCATCGTGTCTAGGTCGATCAAGGACAACAGCAGTTAAATCTCGAACTGATTCACCTTTTGCTGATGCGATTGCTTCTAAATTTTTTGTAGGCGATGCATTAATGTCAACAAGTCCTTTAGCTGATGGCCCTACAGCAATCTTCTCCATGTAGACGCAAGGTCCAGGGTCAAACATAGTGCCTTCTTCGCTGACTGCCAGTACAGCTATAGCATTCCCCCTCCCAAGTGAAGTGAGAGTTGTTCCATCGATCGGGTCTACCGCAACATCGCACTTTGGAGAGGAGCCATTCCCAACCTTTTCACCATTGTAGAGCATCGGCGCTTCATCTTTTTCTCCTTCACCGATAATGACAACCCCATCCATATTTACGCTACGGAGGACAAATCGCATCGCATTTACTGCGGCATCATCTGCGCCTTCCTTATCCCCCCTTCCCATCCATCGGGCCGCTGCCATCGCAGCAGCTTCAGTTACACGCACTAGCTCCATGGCTAGGTTTCGATCAGGTGATTTTGTTTCACTCATAACTACTCCAAATTTGTATAATCCAAACGCTACATCCGGCGTAGCCACAAAGCGAAGTATTACAGCGGAAACATCGCTTTTTCTCAATATTCAGTTCTCGACACGTTGAAAAAAGGTAATCCCATCTAATCTAAAATCATGCTCTTAGCTGAACTTGAAATCTTTCATTCAAGAACAAATGCTCCAACACGTCGCGTTGCACTTGGATACACCTATCTTCCGATACAGAAAGGGTCTGGGAACGGAGCGGTTTTGCTCGCAGGAATAGTTGCGCGATTTATTCCCTATATTGATGAAGATTTTTATGATGACTATAAAAAATTGCTTTATCAACTCCAACGTGGGGAAAGAATTTCTCAACCACGTCTGCGCCATAGGTTTCAAGAAGACAAAATCGGACTTGCTCGAACTGTCCATCAGCTTCGAGAATTTGAAGGAAAATATAGGTTCATCTTTGAATTGAACGAGGCAGCAGCTGAGCAGAATATTCTTGCTGCGGCTTATTCAATCAGTCAGTTCGCTTACAAAGACCGGCCGGCTGTTGTCAACCTGATGCTCAAGGCTGTTAAGTGGAGAGGTGAGGTAGGGACCGATTTCATTTCTTACTTATTGAGTCGACATGATAAATTCGTCGCTGATTTAGGGCACGAAAGTTCGGAGAGTTGGGCATTGCAAGTTTTAGGTATTTCAGGCAGAAACCCTGATGATGAAGAGGTAAAAAAACAGTTTCGAAAGCTTCTCCGCTCTACTCACCCTGATACTGGTGATGATGACATTAAGGTTGACGTTGCGAAGAGAATACAAGAGTTAACTGAAGCGAGAAGAATATTACTCCGATAGTCAGACAGCGGGAAGATCTATGAAACCCAGAGGAATTATTCTTTTTCACGGTGCGGGGGGAAATAGAGATCACCCTGTTTTCCTTGAAATTGAGCGACAAAGCAAAATTCCAGTCCTCAGGCATAATTTCTCCTACCGCCAAGTAAGCGGCAAAAAACGACCACCACCGAGAATAGAGAAAATCGTGAAAGAAATTATTCAAGTATCTATTAATTTCGCTGATCTAAACGGAGTCCCTCAAAGTAGTCTAGTTCTCGGCGGAAGATCATTTGGCGGCAGGGCTGCTTCTATGGCTATAGCAGAAGGTTTGCCGTCCCGGGGTCTCGCTCTTTTGAGCTATCCCTTGCATCCACCAGGAAAAGTAGAGTCTCTTCGTATCAGTCACTTGCATAAAATACGACGACCAACAATCTTTATCTCAGGTGATAAAGACCCGTTTGGTTCACCAGACTTACTTGAACACTATGCACGTAAGATTCCTTCCGAAGTTAAATTACATATTCTAGAAAAGGAGAATCATGACCCCAAAGAAAGCAAAACGATTGCTGGCTTAGTTGTCAAATGGTTAGATACGCTTCGTTAAAGTCAATCATCAGGGTTAAGATCTTCGAGTTCTTGGTTTGCAGATTCGGGAAAGAAAAAATAGACAATTAGAACTACCAGTAAAGGGCCGATTGCTAAAATCGTAAAAGCCACCCCAAAGCTATTAAACCGTTCGGCAAGGTCACCACATATCAATAACCCCAAAGCGCTACCGGTCACTGCTGTAAGTGATAAAAGACCGTTAACCTGACCGCGTCGTCCCGTCCCAAACATCTCCGCGCTATAGACGCCTAAAGATGGTCCTGCACCAGCCGAAATAATTCCAGCACTCATCGTGATTAGCCACATGCTAAAGCCAGCGATGCTATAACTTGCTACCGTCAGTATCGTTCCTATACCTACTGCGATCATGGCAACAGGCTTCCTTCCTTTCAAATCTGAGACCTTTGAAGCTATAGCAACGCCAATAATTTGCGGTGTATAGGCAGTCAATAAGAAGAGCGATATTTTGGCAGCACTGAAATCGCGTTCGTCTCGAAGGAACTCATTTCTAAATTGGCTAGCGGGTGAGACAAATAGAAAAAGCAGGAAAGCAACTGAGGCAAGAAAGAAAACGCGTTTGATAATGATCTTTTGTTTTCTGCCACTATTGAATTGGTGGTTTTCAATATGAGCTATAAACCGTTTACTTTCACCAAGGTTTAGATGGATCCAGCGAATTGCTGGAAAAAATATTATCGCAGTCGCAAAAAGCAATCTCCATCCCTTTAGATGAAGATCAGCAAGAAAGAGGATCCAGACGGGTATCCCAGCCCCCAAACCTGCTGACAATGTTAGTAGACCCGCAATGTAAGCGCGACTACCTTTCGGGGCAGCTTCAGCTGCCATAATTCCTATTAAGATGCTGATAGAAGTAGCGAAGCCTCGAGCAAATGATTGTGTAAGGCCCAAGATCCAAAGATTTGGAGCCACAGCGCTCAAAACTGCCAGAAAACACCCTCCATATAATGAGAATTCCAGCAGCTTCTTCCTTCCTCGTTTATCAGCCAGTGCCGTAATAAAGACTGTAAGTAATACACCAATTCGCACCGTAGCTAGAAGAATCCCTTGTGCTCTGTCTCCCGCTCCAAACTCTTCTGCCGCAAACGTTGCAGTTTGTCCGATCAGCGCACCTAAAAAGCCAGTAACAATCGCAGCAACGCAAAGTAAACTTACCGTTTGCGATGTCTTAGCATCAAAGCGATTCGGCGGCGCCCACCAGACGTTTAATTTCTTTGAGTGATTAGAATTCTTTAGAGCCCGCTTCATCGGAAAGTGAAGTAAATAATGCCAAAAGGGCGCCGATATTTTGTAGGAGAATGTTTCTGTTACTTCACAATCAGATTCGTTCATTTCAACATCTACTGTGCGTTGATAACTTATGAAGGGTCCCTCAGCCAATTTGAAGATTCCAGGCCCTGCTTCGTATTCGCTGAACAACGAATTAGAGCGAGCGCAGATGATTTCTTTTAGCTCTTCGTGCTCTACCGAACGTTTGTACCTGAATATAGTCATGGTTATTTGATTAAACAGCTTTTCACTAAAGATCGCACTTTTGAGGAAACGATAATTACACGTAGCATAATTGGGTAATGGATCGCATTATTGTTAAGCCAAGCGGACCTCTGCACGGAGATGTTGAGATAAATGGAGCTAAAAACTCTGCGCTTAAAGTAATGGCGGCTTGTTCGTTGGCAGAAGGCACTTTTTTTCTCACTAATGTTCCTGATATTACTGATGTTCGTTTGATGTCTGAGTTATTAGTTTCACTCGGAATGACGGTAAGAAGCGTTGATACGAATTCACTTGAGATCACAAACCCTGGGAACCTGACAGCAGAGGCTCCATATGAACTGGTGGAAAAGATGAGAGCCTCCATAGTCGTATTAGGGCCCCTACTAGCGAGGTATGGAAAAGCTAGGGTTGCGCTACCGGGTGGGGACGATTTTGGCCCAAGGCCGATTGACATGCATTTACGAGGCCTTGAAATGTTAGGTGCAAAATTTGCATCAGAACATGGGTACATTGATGGCCATTGTGAGAGATTACGAGGCAGTCGCATTGTCTTGGAGTTTCCCAGTGTTGGTGCAACTGAAAATATTATGATGGCTGCTGTCTTGGCAGATGGCACAACGATTATTGAAAATGCGGCACGTGAGCCAGAGATAGCTGATCTAGCTTCTTTCCTTAATCGTATGGGAAGTAGTGTCCTAGGAGCTGGAACGTCAACGATAGTAATTGAAGGTGTTGAGAAACTCGGAGCTGTGGAACACGCTGTTGTCCCTGACAGAATTGAAGCAGCGACGTATCTCGCAGCAGTTGGTATCGCAGGAGGTGAAATCAATCTAGTCGGTGCGAGGCCAGACCACATGGATATGCTCTGCCAAAAAGTAGGCGAGATGGGAATGCGAATATCGGCTGACTCTAATGGATTGTGGGTTATGGCTAATAAAACACTAAAAGCAGTTGATCTAGCGACTCTCCCGTATCCGGGTATAGCTACAGACTACAAACCATTTCTTGTCGCGATGCTTGCAGTTTCCGAGGGTGTTGGGATAGTGACAGAAAATTTATTTAGCGGACGGTTTAGATATATAGATGAATTGATCCGCATGGGAGCTGATATTCGAACAGAAGGCCATCATGCAGTGATACGAGGTGTCGAGAACTTATCAGGGGCTCCTGTTCGCGCTCATGACATACGAGCCGGAGCAGCGTTAGTGGTGGCGGCTTTGCGAGCGCAAGGCCAAACAGAGATACGTGATCCATCCCATATAGATAGAGGTTATGAAAATCTTGTTGAGAACTTAAGTAGTCTTGGCGCCGACATTACTCGCGAGAATTAAATTTAATTCCGTTTCGCCCTTTTATTTGCTAGTTTCAACAGGCAGAAGAGAAGAATAATTGGGGCAACGACCATCAGGATCTCATCCCACCCTCCCTGATGCGCTAACAGATCAAAAGACATACCAACTGACCTTACCCCCAGAGTTATCGAGAGCTAAATCAAAAGCGACGTTTCTCAAAAGGCTGTTTTTACAGTGATCCCTCAACCTGTTCCTTGAGTAACTTTAAGTTCTTTTTCCAGATCAAAGCTAATAGGCGAGTTCCCACGGGGTTACGGAGTGGTCCCCCCATCCAATACGGGAAGTGCAGAGTCTCCTCCCACGTAAAGAGAGTCTCATTGCAGTTAGTTTCCGCTAAAGAAAACCGGCCAGTCCCAGTTACTAGGCCCTCATGGCTTACGCCCATTGACTTCGCGTCTACCCACTCGGTAATTTCCATTTTGTCTTTAAGCCTGAAAGATCCGACTTTTGTTGCGCAGTCAAATTTAGTTCCAACGCCACTCTGTTTCTCGGTGAGAAAGTCAATACGCTCAGCGTCTTTCATCCAATTTACGTGGTCGCTGATATTCTTCACGACATCCCAAACTTGTTTTGGAGACGCTGCTATCTCAATACTGACGCATATAGTTGCCATATGTAAACCATAGTTGAAGCAAGAAAAACTCAGTCAGAATTATTTAGTGATTTGCGACACAGTGACGTTATTTTCTTTTTTCAGTATTCTTAATATGTGATAGATGACATAACTTACATGGATAACGCCGCTTCTGCTCCCATCAGAGATGAAGTTATTGAAGCGATGCTTCCAGTGTTAAGAGAAAACTATGCGAATCCATCCGGATCACATTTAATGGCGCGAAAAGCTCTTCGCTTAATTGATGATGCACGTGACGACTTAGCAGATGCGTTTGGATGCAAAGCACAAGATATTATCTTTACCTCAGGAGGTACAGAGTCGGATAACCTAGCTATCTTCGGAGTGCACTCAAAGGTAGGTGGCACTGTGGTTTGTTCTGCTACCGAACATCACGCTGTACTTGAGCCCACAATGTCAGTAGGAGGTAAAGTCGTACATGTAGAACGAAACGGAGCTTTAGACCTAAATCATCTCTCTGATACGATCAATGATGAAACAACATTAGTTTCAATCGGTTTAGTAAACGGAGAAACAGGAGTAATCCAAGATCTCAAAACAATCGCCTCTATCGTGCAAGAAGCATCACCAAAGGCTCTAATACATACGGACGCTGTGCAAGCAGTTCCATGGCTTGATATGCAAATAGCTGTAGAACACGCAGACCTGATCAGCGTAGCAGCACATAAATTTGGGGGACCAAAAGGTGTAGGAGCATTAATAGCTAAAGACCAAACAAAAGTTTCGTCACTACAGTTAGGCGGCGGCCAAGAAAAGGGTCTCAGAAGCGGAACTCACAATACGCCAGGAATAGTTGGCATGGCTGCCGCAGCAAGGGCTACCGCCGACACAAAAGAAGCAGATATCGCAAGAGTCGCTTCACTAAGGAACAATCTTGCAGATTCCCTTCTAGAAATTGGTGATACTTTCGAAACAGGAGTTCGCTCAAATGACGATGGAAGCATTGACCGAACAAACAAAGTAGCAGGATCCTGCCATCTTTGCTTTGCTGACATAGAAAGCGAAGCTTTGCTCTTTCTATTAGAACAATCAGGTGTATTCGCATCGGCAGCATCATCATGCTCAAGTGGCGCACAGGAACCATCTCACGTTTTGTCTGCAATGGGTTATCAACGTGAACTTGCAAGGGGTTCGTTGCGGTTATCTCTAGGATATAGAAGTACACAAAACGATGTGGATAGAGTACTAGAAATACTCCCAAATGCGATACAAAGACTACGGAGCTTAGGATCATGAAAGGCAAGAAGAAAATTCTCGTCGCAATGTCGGGAGGTGTTGACTCTTCCGTAGCAGCAGCTGTGCTTCTTGAACAGGGATATGAAGTCGTCGGAGTGACGATGAAATTATGGGGTGGCACCTCTGATACTGGATGTTGCTCAGTCTCCGATGTAATTGATGCACGCAGAGTAGCTGACCAACTAGGGATACAGCATCACGTCTTTAATTTTGGTGATGAGTTTGATGCTCATGTAGTAGACCCATACGTTGAGGCCCATAAGGTAGGTGCAACACCAAATCCATGTATTGAATGCAATAGGCATGTTAAATTTGACAAGCTTTTTCGTCGAGCCACTGCTCTTGGCTTTGAGCTAATAGCTACCGGTCATCATGCCCAGATTACCCGACAGCCTGAAGGTTTTCGTCTTAGTAGATCAGTGGACCTGAGGAAAGACCAGTCATATGTTCTGCATATGCTTAGCGAGAAGCAACTCGCCCGGCTTCAACTACCCATAGGTAATCTCACGAAACATCAAGTTAGAGAGATAGCAGCGTCGCTATCGTTACAAACTGCTGGAAAGGCCGATAGTCAAGACGTCTGTTTTATCAGTAGAACTAAAGGCGGGAGACAGCGATTTCTGGAGCAGTATATGACGATGACACCAGGGCAAGTGATTGACTCCCAAGGAAATAGAATCTCTAACGTGCCTGCAGTGCAGATGGTAACAATAGGTCAGCGCAAAGGTTTAGGAATCTCAGGGGAAGGCCAGCCTCGGTATGCGGTTGATGTAAATGTAGAATCTGCCACCGTAACTGTGGGTCCTAAATCGGACCTTTACTATGAAGAAACACCAATTACTAATATTCAATGGATTGGAGAACCGGTTACTGATGCGCTTGACATTCAAACAAGCGCTCACGGTCATACAGCTAGAGCAAAAATTGCAGATAAAATCTACTGGGAAAAGCCGCATAAAAAAGTAGCCTCAGGTCAATCAACTGTGTTCTATAAGGAAGACACGGTCGTTGGATCGGGAATCGTTAGCAAATTATAGAACCGCAATACTGCGTGATGATGCCATTTCTAGAGTCACTGAAAGCATAGAAGGGCTTACTAAAAATGAAGTGACCTCATGAACCTCTGGAGGAGCTAGTGGGTTCATTTGTAGGGATAAATTGGCAGGCTCATACAGCTCAACTTCTAAACTCATTCCAATACTTGACATCGTGAGATCAAGTCCATCGGTTGATGCTAACGCAGGACCGATACCTTTAATCATTGACTTTCTAATAAGAAAAGGGTCAGCAAGAACCATATTGTCGTGCAGGACAACCCCAGCTGGCACAAACACGAGCCACCTCTGCGAAAGCGCTGCTAAAGAGCGGTAAGAAAAATAACTCAAACCTGAACCTATCGTAAAGACGATAAATCCAAAAACATATTTTTGTGAAGAGAGATAAATGATTGAGAAAATTAAACTCGAAGCAACTACTATCCAGGCCAAAGGAACGGGGCCGAGTAGCAAGGGGCCAGGTGCCCTGAGAGGTATGCGGACTTCATCTCCATATGCTGACCCATTGATAAACCAAAACCCAATTGACGGCAAAAGACTTATTGAGAAGCAGATAGCAGAACAAAAGAGCAGCAAAATAGATGAAGCGTTCATTTCTGCTTCTATGGAACTCCAAATAGAAGCCACTACAGAAATAGGCACTACGACTCTATAAACGGTGAGTAGACTGGCACTAGGAATTAACGAAATCAAGAAAACGATGGACCAGAGGATCCATAAACTCAGAGCAACAGTGGTTTGAACAGATGCACTTTTGCTACTGAGAGCGGAACCAAAGACTTCATACCCCAATAAAGGAATTGGAATCCATGCCAATCGAAATACATATATCCAAGAATTCTTCTTCACATATAGAATTTTCGCAGTATGCGGGGTTCATTGCTAATCCGTACGCCGAGATAACTGGAAATTTACTACTGTGACAGACGACGATTTATTACGCATTCAAGAGTTAAGAACTGAAATTAGAAAGCACAACGTTGCCTATTACGATTCTGACAACCCCTCAATAAGTGACCAAGAGTGGGACCATCTGATGAGGGAGCTAAGAAATCTCGAAGCAAAATACCCTGAGGCATACGACCCTACATCGCCTACCGAAAATGTCGGCGGCACCCCATCACAAATTTTTGCTCCAGTGCAACACGCAGTTCCAATGATGTCTTTAGATAACGCGTTTGATGACTCAGAACTTGACCAGTGGGTCAAAAAAATTGAGCGCAGATTAGAAAGTAGTACCAGCATCAGCGAATTTTGTTGCGAACTGAAGTTTGACGGACTAGCAATTTCAATTCGTTACGAAGATGGGAAGCTAGTTCAGGCTGCTACAAGAGGCGATGGATCTATTGGAGAAGACGTAACCCATAATGTGTTAACTATCAGAGATATACCTAAATATATTAAAGGTGCACCGCAAGTACTTGAAGTTCGTGGTGAAGTGTACCTTCGCATCAGTGAATTTGAGAAACTTAACAAGAAAGCTGAGCAGTTGGGCGAGAAGACCTATGTCAACCCTCGAAATGCCGCAGCAGGTTCAATACGTCAAAAGAATTCAGCAGTGGCTGCGCAGCGGAATTTATCCTTTTGGGCCTACCAAATAGGTCGGATATCTGGTGGACCTGCTCTTGAGTCACATTTTGGGACACTCGAATACTTGAGCTCGCTCGGGTTTCCCGTGAACCAAAATGCGCAAAGGGTTACAACAGGAAAGGAGGGGCTTAAAGCGTATATTAATGAGTACAGGCAAAAAAAATCTGACTTTGACTATGAATTTGATGGAATAGTCATAAAGGCTGACTCACTGCAGATTCAAGAAGAATTAGGCGCAACGGCGAAAGCTCCCAGATGGGCCTTGGCATTTAAATTGCCACCAGAAGAACAGACAACCAAACTTTTAGATATTGAAGTTTCAATTGGTGCTGCTGGCTCGGCAACGCCATTTGCAGTACTTGAACCAGTGTTTGTTGGTGGAGTTACAGTCTCCACTGCAACATTGCATAATTCAGACCAAGTTAGGGAAAAGGATGTTCGCCCTGGGGACACAGTCATCGTCAGAAGAGCTGGCGAAGTAATCCCAGAAGTCTTGGGCCCTGTTCTTGATAAACGCCCCATAGGCCTTCCACAATGGAAGTTCCCTACAAGTTGTCCATCATGTGGCGCTGATCTAAGCCGGCCTGAAGGCGAAGCAAGACATAGATGTACCAATTATTTCTGCCCGCGACAAGTTAGAGGCAGGGTAGAGCACTTCGCACAAAGAACAGCTATGGATATTGAGCATCTAGGAGAACAAACAATTGATCTCTTTGTCACTGAGGGGTTAATGAATGATGTCGGTGACTTGTATACGCTTGATTTCCAAAGGATTCAATCATTTGAAGGCTTTGGGGAAACATCTGTGAATAATCTTCAGCGAGCTATTGAATCTTCAAAGTCAAAGACACTTGCGAATCTAATTTTTGGCCTCTCAATTCCTCACGTTGGAAGAACAAACGCAGACTTACTTGCTGTGTCGTTTAGGCATCTCGACTTGATAATTGAGGCATCGCTTGACGAGCTGGAGGCGATAGAGGGACTTGGTCCAGTAATTGCGGGTAGTGTATTTAACTATTTTAGAGAACCAAAACATAGGGCATTGATTGAAAAGTTCAGATCCGCGGGTGTAAATTTCGCGGGTCCTGTCATTGAGGAAACTGACAATACTCTCGAAGGAAAGGTGATCGTCGTGACAGGAACTTTGGAGGGTTTCACGAGGGATCAAATCGCAGAGGCAATTACATCAAGAGGAGGTAAATCCCCAGGAAGTGTGTCAGGCAAAACATCGGCTCTCGTTGTGGGGAGCAACCCGGGAGGGTCTAAATTAAAAAAGGCAGAGGAGCTGGGAATTCCTATTTTGGACGAGGTCGAGTTTCAAAATCTCCTTATGTCAGGGGAAATAGATAAATAATGGGGGAGTTAGACTTTGAATGCATTCTGTGGGATTTTGGTGGCGTTTTTACAGGCTCTCCCTTCTACTCAATTGACAATTACGCTGGTCACCTTGGAGTAAAACCCCAACAGCTTATTGAATTAGTTTTAGGTTACGGCTTAGAAGATGGTGATCACCATTGGCACCGACTTGAACGGGGTGAGATAACAATGGCAGAAGCTCTTGAAGAAATAGAAGCTCTAATTAGTGCCAGTGGGATTCAAGGTTTTGCCATCAGGGATTTTTTTAAATCAATGGGAGGCGAAAACGATAAGACTCAGGAAATGTTTGATGCTGTTCGGCGATACAAAGATTTAGGAATAACCCAGCTCATCCTTTCAAATAATATTCGCGAATTTAGTTCATCATGGAAATCAATGTTGCCAGAGAATGTATTTGATGGAATCATTGACAGTTCCGAAGTCGGGATACGTAAGCCGGACCCAAAAATATTTACGTTGGCACTCCAAATTGCTAACAAGTCAGCAGCCAAGACGATATTCCTTGATGACTATTTAGAGCATGTTCATGTAGCTGAAGAATTAGGCATCAAAAGCATACACGTAGGGCCTGACCCATTAGATGCTGTTAAGCAACTTGACAAGTTGCTATCAACTCCAAACTGACTACAGGGCAGTAAAGCACCACTCAATTGTTGACCTGGCAGTCGTATCTGAGAGAGGCCAGTACACTGCAACAACGCAGTTTCTATCACCCTGTAATTCTGGCACTGCTCGCCCTTCGAGGGGTTGGTACAGAAACCGGTTTAATGTTGAGCCAAACGTTCCGCTGGTCTGAGCGCTCTCTCTGGGGTTCTCCAAGTCTCTCAATACATTTATTTGATCAGGGGGAATAGGAACCCCATTAATTGTAAGTTCTGCCTCGTAACCGGCTATTAAATCAATGCCGATTGATGTTTGCCTGAGTACTTCTGCATCAGGTTCGGGGAACAATGCCTCTATCACTGGGTTGCCCTCTACACGTATGTCAGTACTTCCGCTATTTGACAACGCAAAGCCTAAAATGACCCCAGTAATCCCAACGGTAACCAAAGCAGGTCCAAGAATCCTTGAAAACAAGCTACGTCGAGGCTCTACCTTCTCTGTCATGTACCCATTCTGCCAGATTAAATCCAATGACTGCAATCAAATGGGATATGCAAATCGTCACAAGGGCAATACGATCTAAATGTGGAATCACCAACGAATTTACATGCCGGGAAAGTTATCAATAGTCGTTACCGACTGATAACTCCATTAGGAAGTGGAACTCTGGCACAGGTATACCTTGCCGATGATATCAGGGTAAGGAAGCAAACGATTGTCAAGGTATTCGACGAACCGTTTCGCAGTGGGAACGACGTTCAAGACGATTTCCAGATTAGTCTCCAAGATCTTGCACGAACGAGCCACCCAAACCTCATTAACATTTTGGATTGGGGCTCAGGGGAGATCTCTTATATCGTCACTGAATTTTTAGCAGGCGGAGATCTAAGAGCAATGTTGCAACAAGACTCATCGCTTTCCGTTGCGCAAATAACATTTATCATGATGGAAATATTGAAGGGAACGAGTTACCTCCATGAGAGAGGCAAAGTCCATGGCGGCTTGAAACCTGAAAACGTTATCTTCAGTTTAAACGGCGACCTGAAGTTATCTGATACTGGTATAGGAAGCGTAAGTGCAAAATATTTCTCATCGGAACTGTTTACCGAGGGCCCCTACGTATCGCCAGAATTAAGTCAAGGTGGGCTGCTTAGTCCGGCTGCAGATGTCTATGCCATTGCGGCGATCTTCAAAGAATTAATTCATACAAAGCTTCCTGAAAGCAAAAATACTGGCGAGGCGCAAGAAATAGATTCAGAACTTCTAGAAGAGTTAGAGGCCGTATTTGCAAGCGCGCTATCAGCAAAAGCATCCGAGCGACCCACTGCTAGTGCATTATTAAAAATTACAAGTGAAGTAAACATCAAAAACGCGAAACCTGCGTTACTTCCTGTCCAGAATAGCTTGAATCTCAATTTTCTTGAAGCGTTCGATGATAAACCAGAAGCCATTGCTGTCGGTGATAAATCAAACTTTAAAGCTCGCCTTAAAAGAGCGACTTTATACCTAAAGTCGCACCTTAGCCGTTGGCTATGGCTACTCGTAATGGCTATTCTTATCGCCGGCGCAGCGTTCCTGATCAATTCTGGAAATGCAGATGAAGAAATCAGAGTTCAGACGGTCCCAGAAGTCGCCGGGTTGCAAGCCTCCGAACTGATTGACCAGTTTGATGACTACTGGGTTCTCGAAGAAGCTTTAACAAGAGAAGACGGAACACGGAACGGAGAAATTCTAAGAACTATCCCGACCGCGGGTATGGAACTAGCGGAGGGAGAAATTCTTACTTATTTCGTTTCACTTGGACCTGAACTTCGTAACATACCTCTAGGCTTCGCTGGACTCACCATCGATGAAGCAGAATCGATGCTTCTAGAGGCCCGTTTAAGACTTGGGGAAATCTCTCAGGTGCCTAATGAGAAGATAGCAATTGGCTTAGTCATCGGGCCTGCAACATCATCAACTGAGTTACCCACCGGATCCGAAGTAGATATTCAAATTAGTTCAGGTCCCGAACTTCGCACAATCCCCAATGCGCTAATAGGTAGACCATATGAATCAGTCGAGACAGCGATTGTGCTCGAAGGTCTACAAGCAAAAAGAACAGAAGTATTCCACCCAACGATACGACCTGGCATAGTTATCAGATTGGAACCCACATCTGGGTCTGAGCTCCTACGTGATGGAGTCGTAGAGATCTTTGTTTCACAGGGGCCAGAGACTATGGAATAACCATCTGGCGATGGAAGAAACTTAAATTCGATACTGCGGGCAGATGGACTTAGTTGGATAGAATGTACAAATGTCAGATTCAATATCTTCCGATGAAGTCAAACACGTGGCTCACCTCGCACGCCTACGATTGACCAGCGAAGAGTTAGTAACCTTTACGGACCAGCTAAGAGCAGTCCTGGACCATGCAAAGGATGTTGAGGCACTGGAACTAAATGACGTTGAACCTATGTCCCATCCTCTTCCAATCGAAAACACAATGCGAAAAGATATCCCAAATCCAATGCTAAAACCCTCTGATTTTTTACCCCAAGCACCAGCAGTAGAGGGTGGAAGATTCCTTGTGCCGAAAATTCTTGGTGAAGAAGAATGAATAGCGTTACCCCTGAGCAGTACCAAAGTGCTAGTGAAATAGCCGATCTTGTCGCTACTCGTGAGATTTCCGCACTTGAAATACTTGAGCGGCATCTTAACAAGATTGAAGAGCACGAAAAGGATGTTCATGCTTTTAACTTAGTAACTATCAATGAAGCTAGAGCAGCAGCAAAAGAGACTGACAAGCTAATTTCTGAAGGAGAAAACGTAGGGCCATTAGCTGGAGTCCCTGTAGCAATTAAAGACAATCTTTGCACCAAAGGAATACCTACTACTGCGAGTTCAAAGATCCTTGAAGGTTGGAACCCTCCCTATGACGCAACTGTTGTAAGAAAGCTTAAAGAAGCAGGCGCGACAATTGTGGGAAAAACAAACTTAGATGAATTTGCTATGGGTAGTTCAACAGAAAACTCTGCCTTCGGACCAACTCGAAACCCACATGATCTTACATGCGTCCCAGGAGGATCAAGCGGCGGAAGTGCGGCAGCCGTAGCAGCAGGGTTTGCCCCTATTGCTATAGGTTCTGACACAGGAGGTTCAATTCGACAACCAGCAGCCCTTTGTGGAGTAGTTGGAGTCAAACCAACATACGGAGGAGTCTCACGATACGGACTCCTTGCTTTTGCAAGCTCATTGGATCAAGTAGGCCCCTTCGCCACATCTGTTAAAGATGCGGCAATCGTTCATGAAGTCATCGGAGGTTATGACCCGCTAGATTCAACAAGTATCAAACAAGCCCCCAACTCCTTCGTGAATGAAATTGATCAAGGCGTCAAGAAACTTAAAGTAGGTATCATTAGCGAACTAATGGGAGGCATTGATGGCATCACCCAGGAAGTTATCGACCAAACAAATATAGCTGTTTCAACTCTTTCCAATGCGGGAGCCCAAGTTGAAGAAGTTTCACTTCCAGCTGCTTTGTATTGCCTATCGGCATATTATCTCATCGCACCAGCTGAAGCATCAAGCAATCTCAGTCGTTACGACGGAGTTCGCTACGGATTGCGAGTTGATGGCGCCAACCTACAAGAAATGAATGTAAATACCAGAACGGAAGGGTTTGGGGACGAAGTCAAACGAAGGATAATGCTGGGAACTTATGCCTTATCAGCTGGGTACTATGACGCGTACTATGGGAAAGCACTCAAGGTACGGAGACTCTTAGCGGAGAATTTTGCAGAGCTATATAAAGACTATGACGTGCTTCTCTCTCCTACTTCTCCCTGTACTGCGTTTAAATTAGGGGCGAAAGTTGATGACCCAATGACAATGTATGTAAACGATGTGTGCACGATTCCCTCTAATCTTGTCGGCCATCCAGCCATGTCTATCCCGTTTGGTTCAGGAAAGGATGGTATGCCTATAGGTGTCCAAATACTTGCACCTCCAATGAAGGAATCAGTGATGTACCAAGTAGCGCATACCTTGGAAAAGGCATCACAATGAATCAAGAAATTTTTAAAGACAATTGGGAACTCATAGTCGGGTTAGAAGTGCATGTCGAGCTTGCAACGAAGACAAAACTCTTTTGTGGGTGCCTCAACCAGTTCGGAAGTGAACCAAATACAAATGTTTGCCCAGTTTGCTTAGGTTTGCCTGGCTCATTGCCAGTAGTCAACGAAACAGCAGTTTATTACGCTATGCAATTAGGGAGAGCATTACGTTGCTCCGTAAATCGTTCAGTGTTCGCTCGAAAGAACTACTTTTACCCCGATATGCCGAAAGATTATCAAATTAGCCAATATGACATGCCGACGAACCTTAACGGCTACCTTGAGCTTCCAACTGGTGAAGCAATAGGAATTGAACGGGCACATATTGAAGAGGACACAGGGAAAACTACCCATATTGGAACCAGTGGGAGAATCTCTGGGTCCGACTATTCATTAGTAGATTACAACCGTGCTGGTATTCCACTGATTGAAATTGTAAGTGAGCCCGAAATACGAACTATCGAACAGGCCAAAGCATATGTTTCTGAACTACGTAACATCATCTTGGCACTAGGAATATCTGACGCGAAAATGGAAGAAGGCTCGATACGTGTAGATGCAAACGTTTCCGTTCGTGAAAACGGTGAGGATAACCTACGAACGCGATGTGAAATAAAAAATGTTAACTCACTTAAATCGCTAGGCCGAGCAATTGAATATGAAGCGAATCGTCACATCAGCCTTTATGAGAATGGTGAATCCCCAAAACAGGAAACCCGTCATTGGGATGAAGATGCAGGAAGAACTCGTTCCGGCCGATCAAAGGAAGATGCTGAAGATTACCGTTATTTCACTGAACCGGACTTAGTGCCCCTAAATCCCAGTAAAGAAACAATTGCGAAAATTGATCAAGAAATGCCCGAAATGCCATCTGAGCGCAGGGGAAAACTGGCAGACCTAAATGGAATTAAATCGAGTGACATGACTTTGCTTGTTGAACGTGACCATGATGCCTTTGCTCTGGACGCTATTAAAGGGGGAGGTGAACCAGAAAAAGTAGTTAAGCATTTGGTAAACAACTTATCTTCTGGTCTAGGAGCGTTAACACCAGAAGCTCTCGCACAATTGGTCCAAATGGAGAACAAGTCAGAAATTACCAGTACACAAGCAAAGAAAGTGCTGGGGGAGTTAGTTCAAAGGGGAGGTATGCCGGCAAACTTAGCAACCGAGTTAGGGTTTGAGGTAGTCGGGTTAAACGATTTAGAAAAGCTCGTAGATCAACTCATCAATGAACATTCCGACGAATGGGAACGTTTCTGTTCAGGTGATACCAAGGTGCAGGGATTTTTTGTTGGCCAGGTAATGAAATCAACATCTGGCCAAGCAGATGGGAAAATCATAAACCAAATTCTAAACGAGCGAGCAACGAGTAAATAAGCACCGCTACTGCAGATGTGTCAACAATAGATTTGTGAGATACGGTCCAAAGGCATGAGAGACGTTTTGAAAGATTTATTTTCGAGGTCGGTAGCCGTCACGGACACTCGTGACTCAATGATTGATTCATCATTTCTCTCGTTGAACGAACGTACTTACCTAAAGAACGTTTCACAAAACCGAAAGAACGAATACATCGCAGGACGCTTTTGCGCGCATCAATCAATGGCTTTGGCAAATATACCTCCTGTGCATATTCCGATCGGAAATAAAGGAGAGCCGATCTGGCCTTCTGGTGTAGTGGGATCCATCACGCATTCGCGTGGGTACGCTGCTGCAGCAGTCGCTAAACAATCAGATGTTCACTCTCTAGGTTTAGACGCAGAAATAGACGAACCTCTATCTTCAAGAGTGTTGAGGAGAATAAGTAATGAAAACGAACAAGAATGGATTAAAGCCACAGCTAGCGGACTAATTCAACATCCCGGAAAAGTTCTCTTCTCCGCAAAAGAAGCAACATATAAAGCCTGGTATCCCATTACCAACAAATGGTTGGGTTTCAAAGAAGTATTCATCAATTTCCATGAAGAAAGAAACACCTTTACAGCCCACATTCAAAAGAATGGCCCTATCGCAGAAATGAAAGGTCGATACGCAATATTTAATGGCGTAATCATCACAGCTATTGAGATTCCGCCTCCACCGCCTGAAAATCAGTCGTGAGTGGAAATAACTACGTTTATAGAAGTAACGCAGTAATCTCTATTATTCTGCCAGCATTTAATGAAGAGAAAAGAATCCCCTCTCTATTAGACGCACTGCGTTCAATATCTGTCGACCCCCAACGCATTGAAGTAATAGTCGTTGATGATGGAAGTACTGATTCAACAAGTACAATCTGTCGGCAATTTATTGAAGATTTCTTCCCGATGGGGAAAGTAATAACGAAACCTCAAAACACTGGCAAAGGAAGTGCATTACGAGTAGGAGTAATGGCTGCAAACGCTCCAAAAATAATCACGATGGATGCAGATATGGCCACTGACCTTTCTGCTATCGAACCTGCAATGAAGGGGCTTGACGAGCATGACATTGTTGTTGGATCTCGATCAATTGAAGGTTCGCAAACCCAAGGAATCACCAGCTCGCGAAAGTTCGTAACTTTAGGATTCTCGTTACTTCTACGGATGCTAACTAAACATAAAATTGCAGATACCCAATGCGGTTTTAAGGTCTACAGAAGCCCAGTTGCCAAAATACTATTTTCAGCCTCACATGTTAAAGGGTTTGCGCAAGACGCAGAGATCCTCGATCTTGCATATCGACATAATTTCTCAATTTTGGAGATTCCTGTGCGTTGGGAGTCAATTCCAGACTCAAAAGTAAATCTAATTAGAGACTCTATGAGTTCGTTGCTGGAGTTCGTTGGGTATCGGTTGAACGCAAGCAAAATTCAAGAGATTAATGGCCTTCGGATTAGCCTTGAGGACGGCAAGAAGAAGGGGGTTAACGAAAACGATATTCTTGGCTCATTTGCGTCGGACTATGTCTACATTCGCAGCCAATCATCCATCGACATTCTCATGCCCGGAGTATGCAGTGACGAACTAAAAAAAATTTCGGAAGCTTTCCATACAAATCATCCTGGCTCTGAGAGCCAAATTTGTATTTGTTCTTTAGATGACCTTTTCCCATAGTTGACTTATTCAGCATGAGAATAGGATTTCGCAAAAGTGCTTGAACGCGTGCAGCTTCTATAAGGTATTTGTTGGGTAAATTTGATAGTGATAGTATCACTATCATGAATGTTGATGGAAACTGCGCTACCAAGAAAGCTCAGTTCAGGACTAGAGTGCGATGACTAATAGTATCCAGATTGCATCATTAGCTAACGGGCACACCATCAAGCGACACGAGCGGCGCGTATCAGCAGTTGATGCGTTCATTGATTTAGTGCTGGAGCATGGAGACGCACCTGGCCCAGATGCGGTGGCGAAACGCGCAGGCGTTTCAATAGCATCAATGTATCGATATTTTGAAACACTTGATGAACTCCGAAACGACGCGATCATTCGCATTTCGGAACGTTTCCCCGATCTAGTCTCTATTCCTAAGATAGGGGCTGGTGACCGCAAACAGCGCATCACAGCTTTCACTGAAGCGCGAGTTTTACTTCATGAGAAACTCCACCCGCTCCAACTGCTCAATCGTAAGAACCAACAGCACAGCCTGATTGCAGCAAAGCAGCTCGACTCCGCACGGTTAATGCTTTCGGACCAGATACGGGTGCACTTTGATCTCGAACTTCGTACACTCAACCCGGCAAATCGTGACGATATAGTTATCAATATCTCAGTTCTCACATCGGTTGAATCGTGGGAGCAGTTTCGTCGAACACAAAATAGGTCAATGGTGCAAACCCGCAGAGCCTGGAGTAGCGCTATTGACTGCCTTTTGCCAGATAGCGAATAGGAGAACGAATGTCTAAATTGGTTGGTCAAGAGAGCAGCTTTAAGGGAACGATTAATAAGACTTATAAGGATTCTGAACCGTGGTTTGAAATCCCTGAACACCCAGGTGAGGACGCCCCAAACATCGTGGTGGTTCTATTAGATGACACTGGCTTCGCCCAGTTGGGATGCTACGGCTCTTCGATTGACACAAAAAATATTGATTCTCTAGCCGGAGGTGGATTGCAATTTACGAACTTTCACGTCACTCCTCTATGTTCACCTACAAGGGCATCGTTACTAACCGGAAGATCGCAGCATGCAGTTGGAATGAGGTCCGTATCTAATTTTAAAACTGGATTCCCAAACATGCTGGGGCATATAACTAATAAAGCCGCAACGATAGCGGAAATATTGAATTCAAAGGGGTATGCAACCTTTTGTCTTGGAAAGTGGCATCTAGCGCCGATGGAGGATTGTTCTGCAGCCGGACCCTTTAACCAATGGCCACTCGGGAGAGGATTTGACAGATTTTACGGGTTCCTTGAAGGAGAGACAGATCAGTTTAATCCAAGTCTCACGAAGGATAACCACCATGTTAACCCTCCAGCTAAACCTGAAGATGGCTACCACCTCTCGGAGGATCTTGTAGATAATTTCTTCTCCATGGTAAGTGACCTAAAGGGAGTCAGACCTGATAGACCTTTCTTTGCTTACATACCTTTTGGAGCAACGCATGCACCACACCAAGCACCCCAAGAGTATTTAGATAAGTACCGGGGTAAGTTTGATCAAGGCTGGGATATAACTCGTGAGCAGTGGTATCAGAATCAACTCGAGTTAGGAATTATTCCCGAAGGAACGCAATTAGCACCTCGAAACCCAGGAGTTGAAGCGTGGGAAGACTTGCCTGATGTTCAAAAGGAACTTGCAGCAAGGCTACAAGAGGCTTTTGCCGCTTTTCTTGATCATACAGATGATCAAATCGGGAGAATTGTTGATGGGTTACGCGAGCTTGGTCAGTTAGATAACACAGTCTTTATCCTGCTTTCAGATAATGGAGCTTCGCAAGAAGGTGGGCCATTTGGTGTTATGCACGAAATGAAATTTTTCAATGCAATTTTGGAAACACCAGAGGAAGCAATTCAAAGAATAGATGACATTGGCGGTCCGCACAGTCATACCAATTACCCTTGGGGATGGGCTCAGGCAGGTAACAGCCCTTTTAAATGGTATAAACAAAATACGCATGAGGGTGGAGTGCATGTTCCGCTAGTCATTCATTGGCCTGAGGGAATAGATAAATCGCAAAATGGCCAACTGCGGAATCAATTTATCAACGTTGCAGATATTGCACCGACTATTTTTGATCTTCTTGGGATAACTCCACCTTCTTTGTTTAAAGGAATTGAGCAATTACCGGTAACAGGTCATTCGTTTGCTCATTTACTAAACGAGCCTGAGGCTAAATCGAAAAATCAAGTTCAATATTTTGAAAACGCAGGAAGCCGAGCAATTATTGCTGATAATTGGAAAGCCGTAACTCGACATGTTCAAGGGGATGACTACGCAGAGGAACCATGGGAACTATATGACCTGTCATTGGATTGGTCAGAATGTGATAATTTAGCTGATAAAAATCAGTCGAAACTTACAGAACTTCAACATCTATGGTGGGAGGAAGCGGACAAGCACGGTGTCCTTCCTCTAGATGACAGGATGATTGAACTTTTTGGTCAGCGGTTTCGTGATCAATCGCCACACCCTTCAGACCGAAGGTATGTGTATAAGCCTCCTATGTCGCCCATACCTGGACAGGCCGCTGCAAGTATCAGTGGTCGAAGCTTTGACATCACGGCACGAGTAAGTTGCGCATCAGATGACAATGGTGTGCTTTTCGCTTATGGAACTGAAAACTCAGGTATCTCTTTCTTCGTTCTCAACAACCGATTAGTGATTGATTACAATGCCTTTGACGATCATTCGATCATTGAATCAGATAGAACTCTTCCTAACGGTGAGGTTGAACTTAAAGCTGAGTTCAGGCGGTTAGGGAAAAACGGTACGATTGAACTTTTTATCAATGACAAACCAAGCGGAATGATCGAAATTCCGTTCTATATGCGTATGATCACCTCAGGAAGCGCCAGCATCGGATTTGATCATGGATCCCCAGTTTCACAGTTGTACGACGATTTGTTTTCTTTCACCGGAAAATTACATGAATTGGAGATACAACTCGTTGCACGTGAACCACGCGACCTAGCGGAAGTGCAGCAGCGTGCAGAAAACGCAAAACAGTAGGAGAGATCATGATAGACATTACATTATTAGGCACGGGTTCTCCGATGCCGGATCCACATAGGGCTGGTCCCTCAACATTGGTTCAGGCGGGAGACGAGAACTACCTGATTGATGCTGGTCGAGGAGTCCTTATGCGTCTCGCCGCTGCCGGATGTACGCCAACTATGTTGAATGCAGTATTACTAACTCACTTGCATAGCGATCACATAACAGACCTTAACGACGTAATCACATCTTCTTGGGCTCTGAACGTAGATGAACCAAAAGTTCTGCGTATTGTCGGACCTGAGGGCACAAAGGAAACTGTCTCAAGAATCCTGCATTTCTTAGAACTTGATATTGGCTATAGAATCGCTCACCACGATGACCTGCATAAACCTCCTCAGGTTGAAGTTACTGAAATCACCAGAGGAACATTGGATTTGTCTTCAGCAGTACGTATCTCCGCAGCTCCTACTGATCATAAGCCCGTTGACCCGACAGTTGCTTTTCGGTTTGATTACCAAGGAAATTCGGCAGTTGTTGCAGGAGATACAATCCCATGTGCTGATCTGGACCAACTGTGTAGCGGAGCACAAGCATTAGTTCACACAGCGATACGGAAAGATATCGTTGAACAACTTCCAAACCAAAGAATTCAAGACATTTTAAATTATCATTCGTCTGTGGAGGAGGCGGCAGATACTGCCGAAAGGGCTGGAATGGACACATTGATTTTGACTCATTATGTTCCCGCTATTCCGCCTAAAGAGAATGAATTCCATGAATTAGTAGTCCAGCAATGGCTTGATAAAGCAGCTGAGAAATTTTCTGGAAAAGTTGAAATCGGCGACGACTTACTGAAAGTTACTATCAAATAAATAATTAGCGGAGGGATAACAATGGAGATTATTAGGACACCTGATTCTCAATTTGAAAATTTAAAAGATTATCAATTTGAAGGTAATTACCAAGAGATAAATGATCAAGAGGGTGGGACTCTACGAGTTCATTACCTTGATGAAGGGCCTGCAGACGCTGACCCTGTGCTATTACTTCACGGAGAACCCTCGTGGAGTTATCTCTATCGTCACATGATTCCTATTCTCGTAGAAGCTGGTCATCGCGTTATTGTTCCAGATTTAGTTGGCTTTGGAAAAAGTGACAAACCAACGAGAATGGAGGATTATACATACGCTCGTCATGTCCTCTGGATGCAGGAATTGCTCTTTGAAACATTAAATCTACAAAATATGACCTTCTTTGGGCAAGATTGGGGTGGATTAATTGGTTTACGTTTAGTCGGTTCCGACCAAGGACGGTTCTCGCGTGTTGTAATTGGGAACACAGGACTCCCAACTGGTGAAGGTCAACTTACAAAAGCGTTCATGGACTGGCAAAAATACTCACAAACTTCGCCAGAATTCCCAATTGGTGACCTTATAAATACGGCTACGGTTCGCGAACTCCAGAGTGATGAAATAAAGGCATACTATGCCCCTTTCCCATCCGATGAGTACACAGCGGGAGCCAGAATCTTTCCTTCACTTGTTCCGACTTCTAATGATAATCCTGCATCACAGGACAACAAAAGGGCTTGGAAAGTTCTTAAAGAATTTACTAAACCTTTTCTAACTGCATTTAGTGACAGTGACCCTGTAACGGCTGGAGGAGAAAAGGATTTCATACGAGACGTACCCGGGGCTCAAGGTCAACCACACATCATCATTGAAGGAGCAGGACATTTTCTTCAGGAGGATAAACCGAACGAACTTGCTCAAATAATTAACACCTTTATCGCATCAAAATAAAATAGGAAGCGTCAAAATGCCAAAATATGGGAAAATAGACTTTAAATATGCCGAAAGATTAGCGACCACACCCGCTAACGAAGATGGTCCAGTCTGGATGGTTAACCTCATGAAATATCATGATATTGCTCAATACGAAAATGGCTCTGATCTAGTCATTTCTGGACAAGATGCCGACGATCTTTATTCTCCTCGCGAATCTCTTAAAGCAATAGGAGCAGAAATCGTTTATTTCGGGGTAGTTGAAAATAAGCTTCTTGGCGATCATCGAGACTGGGATCGAATAGCTGTTGTGAAATATCCGACAAGAAAGTCATTCATCGAAATGCAAGCAAGAAATGACTTCCAAAAAGCGCATGTACACAAAGAAGCAGGAATGAAAGAAACAATAGTTATGGGTTGCCTACCAATAAATGCCCCAAGTGCTCAAAAGCCCTTACCCAATTGGGAGAGTGTGGAACATCCGCCTAGCGGGGAAGATGGGCCGATCGTAGTCTTGCATGTAATTAAATTTAAAGATAATGCTCCTTTCGGCGAAACTCCGGGAAAAATGGACGAATATACGTCCAAGGCTAGTGATATCGCTATTCAACATGGTGTTCAAGTTTCTGGTTGGTTCGGTGTAGAAGGCACAATTATCGGGGATGGCAGAGAATGGGACCAAGTAAGATTTAATGCATTTCCAAGCAAAGCTGCATTCATGGCTGTAGCGCAAGACCCAGCAAGACTAGAAGCTCAAAAGGAACACAGAGAGGCAGCAATCTCAGATACCTATGCATTAATCGTCCGAACGTTATTCAATCAGATTAACGAGTCCATAACAGCCTGACTCAATTAGTCCGAAGTCGTTGGCCAGAGGAAATTAGTAAAACTTCGTTTGACTTAGTAATTAGGGAATGACTTCTACCCATCGGTGACGCATCCATTTGATGCATCTTCTACGAGGCGAATGTATTTCCACAAGGTTCCTGATGTAGCTTTGAACGGCGGTGCCACCCACTGTTCGGCTCGCACTGCGAGTTCCTCATCTGATACCTTCAAAGTGATTTCATGGCTCTCATCATCAATTGTGATGACATCTCCATCATGAACAAGAGCAATTGGGCCGCCTTCTTGTGCCTCTGGCACGACGTGTCCAACAATGAAGCCGTGGCTTCCCCCTGAGAAACGGCCGTCTGTGATTAATGCAACATCGTCAATGAAACCCGCACCCGCAAGGGCGCTAGTAGGCGTAAGCATCTCAGGCATCCCCGGTCCTCCCTTGGGCCCCTCATAACGAATGATAATTACGTCACCTGATTGAATTCGACCCTCCTCAAGTCCAGAGATCATATCCTCCTCAGAGTCAAAGACTCTAGCCGGTCCTGTGAACAATAGGCCTTGTTTCCCTGTGATCTTGCCAACTGACCCACCAGGAGCAAGGTTACCGCGCAAGATTGAGATATGGCCTCTTGACTTCACTGCACTATCCAGAGAGGAAACAATATCTTGGTCCTCAAGGAGACGAGGCACTTCCGACAAGTTTTCACCTAATGTCTTTCCGGTAACAGTCATCTGGTCGCCGTCAAGCATTCCCTCATCAAGAAGGTAACGCATAACACCAGGAATGCCACCAACATCATGGAGGTCTTCCATCACGTACTGACCTGAAGGTTTAAGGTCAGCAAGAAGCGGGACTCGTGAACTTGTCGCAAGCCAATCGTCAAGGTTTAGGTCCAGTTCGAAGGCACGGGCCATTGCGATCATATGCAATACAGCATTCGTTGATCCACCAAGCGCCATGGTCACAACCATTGCATTCTCAAGGGATTCGCGAGTTACGATCCGGCGAGGTGTCAAACCTTCAGACAGGAGCATTTCCATCGATGCCCCAGCAGTAATGCATTCCTCAATTTTGGCTGGATCCTCAGCTGGGGTGCATGACGAGTACGGAAGGCTTAACCCCATTGCTTCAATAGCTGTGGCCATAGTGTTCGCAGTGTACATTCCTCCACATGCACCAGCTCCAGGAATTGCGCATGACACAATGGTTTGTCGTTCCTCCTCGGTGATTGTTCCTGCCAGGAATTGCCCGTAACTTTGAAACGCAGACACAACATCAAGTTTCTCTTCAACCCCACCTATAGTGCCACAGCCAGCCCGAATCGTGCCACCGTAGACCATGATTGCCGGTCGATCTAAACGACCCATAGCGATAATACAACCAGGCATATTTTTGTCACAGCCAGGCAGAGTCACAAGACCGTCGTACCACTGGGCTGCCATAACCGTTTCTATCGAATCAGCGATCAGGTCGCGACTCTGTAGAGAATATGACATACCGTCGGTTCCCATTGATATGCCATCAGAGACACCTATTGTATTGAATCGCATACCGACAAGGCCAGAGCCAACTACGCCTCGTTTAACGTGGCTACCAAGGTCATCAAGGTGCATATTGCATGGATTACCCTCATACCAGCATGCAGCAATACCGACCTGAGGTCGATCAAGGTCCGACTGAGTAAGGCCAGTCGCTAAAAGCATAGCTTGAGAGGCACCTTGACTCTTAGGCTGAGTGATTCGTGATGAGTGGATATTCATCTGTACTGGTTGTTCATTCATCAGACCCCCATGTCCATTATTTCCTTTGCTGATACGGCAGGTTACCAGACTTTACATGCTTAAATTATCAAACTTTGAAAAGAGTTTATGTAACTGCACTGCAAATTAAGGCGCAACCCTAGCTAATACCCCAAAATCCCCGATCTTTACCGATTTCATACGCCTCATTTGTCATCCACTCAAATTTCCCACGTCTAACCTGAGACGAAGATATAAAGTTGATTTCTTCAGGGACCGTTAAAAGAATCTCCTGAGGGACTGCAATACCATTTCTCGGAGCGACCGCTAATTTCGGTAAACGCCGCAAACATTGCGCCATATGCTCTTTGTCTTTATAGAAAGACAAATCATGCAACTGCGCCCATTTGTCTGCACCGAGAATCACCAGATCATATCCTTCGGCAATATCAGCAATAAGTTGTTTCCGAGTCTCTAGCACACTAGCCTCAGGAATCTGATTTAATGACCTCCTCAGAATTTCTACCCGATCAGCAACTGAAGGAACAGTCAGTTCTTCCTTTCCTAACGCAACTGTAGAAATAGCGAGATGTAATTCACTAATGCCAAAGCGATCAATAGCAGAATTTGCAATGGCAATGTGTCCTATTGTTGGCGGATTGAACGAACCAGGGTACACCGCTCTCATTCTGAAACCTTTTCAGTTGCAGTTTGATCCTTAAAAGCTTGGAATACAACCAATAGCGCTATTGACAAAACAGCTGTCATTACAAAAGCTACAGGCACAATCCCTGAACTCTCATAGACTCTAGATCCAAAAATCGCTCCGAATAATCTTCCCAATGCCCAGCCAGCATAAACGAAACCCATCATTGCACCCCGAGCAGATTTATCCAGTTCAGTGCAGGTTGAAAGCATAGATACGATTACCGATTCTGTACAAATGAACCAAAGTGAGATAAGAAGTAAAGCCAGCCAAAGAGAGGAACTTCCTAGAGGAAGGATAATTGATAACGGTAATGACAATAGAAGTGTGTATTTCACCACAACCACTTTCCCAATTTTGTCACCGATGAGTGCAACTCCGCCCGAGCCAACTAACTCAGCCAAACCAATGATCACTGCTACGAAACCAAGGCCTGAAGTCGAAACATTATGCTCATCTTCAAGAAAGGTAGCAAAGGTTACTAACATCATCATGTGGCCCGCCCCTAGGGCGATCATTGCGCAAATCACTTTCTTTGCGGTGAGGCTAAGACGAGATCCGTTTTCAAGGGAACTTATAGGTGGGTTAGCAGGGAGACGGTAGTTAAAGATAATTCCGACAATCACACAAAGAATCGAAATCACGATGAATGGTGTTCGCCACGTCCCTGCTCGTATGAGAACGGAAGCTATTGGCATTCCAATGACAAAGGATAGAGCCCACGTTGTTTCTATCATCCCTATAGCTCGAGATCTGTGAGCATAAGGAACTGATGCACCGGCCCAAGCACTGGATCCAATATCAAATGAATTTTTAGAAATTGCTGTCAATACTAATGCGAAGACAAAGAGTATGAGCCCTGAACTAGCTCCTTGTAGCGCAGCAGCCATTCCAAGTCCAAGAGCCCCTACGACCATGGCTTGATTTGTACCACGCTTATCTATTACTTTCCCCAGAAGCGGGCTTGACATTTCTACAAGATCGCGCATTGCAAGTGCCGTTCCCAATGTCCCAGTCGTCACCCCTAGTCCTCGAGATATTGTTGGCAAGAAAGGGAAAACCAGTCGATAAGCCACATTTGAAATAAACCTTCCAAAGGTAATCAAGAATAAGCCTGATGGTAAATCTTTTGAAAATCTCTTAAAGTCAGCCTTTTCTTTCATTTTGCTCCCTCATGGAGAGGCTATGCCCTGAAAACCAAACGAACTACATAAAAGTCAAGGAATTATTACTTTTGTAGAATATGACGATTTCATGCGTGTACTGACAAACAAATGGATACCGTAAAGGGGTCAGTAATCAATCGTTTTGAGGAAGCGGTATGAAAACTAATGGCGGCAAAGCCTTAATGAAAAGCCTTGAAGCTCAAGGGGTAGAAATAGTTTTTGGTCTGCCTGGTGGCGCAATCCTACCCGCATATGACCCACTTCTTGATTCATCAATTCGTCACGTACTGGTCCGTCATGAACAAGGTGCTGGCCACATGGCAGAAGGTTATGCACATGCGACAGGTTTGCCAGGCGTTGCAATAGTTACAAGTGGACCTGCTGCAACAAATATGGTTACTCCTTTAGCCGATGCGATGCTTGACTCTGTTCCGTTGGTTTGTATCACCGGACAAGTTGCTAGCGGCGCTATTGGATCAGATGCCTTTCAGGAATGCGATACTACTGGAATCACGATGGCGGTCACTAAACATAACTTTTTGGTGACTGAGGCTTCAGAAATACCTCAAGTAATTCACGATGCTTTCCATATAGCAACTACCGGACGGCCAGGGCCTGTGCTTGTTGATATCCCGAAGGATCTCGTGGACGCTAACAATCCAGTATCACATTTTGATGACTACGAACCTTCAGGTCACGATCTTCCTGGATACAGCCCTATTCAGGCACCTGACCATGCTTCGGTATTAGAAGCAGCAAAATTAATTCTCCAATCAACACGGCCGATAATTTACAGCGGTGGGGGAATACTAAAAGCGCGTGCCGCTGAACAGTTACGAGAACTCGCAGAGTTGCTCGACGTTCACGTTGTCACCACCTTAATGAATAGGGGAGGCTTTCCCGATGACCACCCTCTTGCATTAGGAATGCCCGGCATGCACGGCAACTACACTGCAGTAACGGCGATACAAGAATCAGATCTTTTGATCACGCTTGGAGCAAGATTTGATGACAGAGTCACGGGTAAAGTCGACGCATTTGCTCCAGATGCCAAAGTAATCCATGCTGACATAGACCCAGCAGAGTTCAACAAAGTTCGATCAGCTGACGTCTCAATACAAGGTGATGTAGGTCAAACAATCACAGAACTTATCAAAGCATTAAAAGAACTATCCGAAACTCAAGACCACCCAGATAGATCAGCGTGGAAGTCACAGATCAGTGGATGGAAAGAACGTTTCCCATTGGTATATGACGAGTGGCAACAAGGGGAAGGCCTCAAACCCCAATATGTCATTGAACAACTTCGTGATAACACACCCGATGACACAATCGTCGCCTCAGGAGTTGGGCAACATCAAATGTGGGCCAGTCAATTCTGGAAATTCAATCATCCATACACCTGGATTAACTCTGGAGGTTTAGGAACAATGGGATTTGCAGTTCCTGCAGCAATAGGGGCAAAAGCAGGAAAACCAGACCGGATGGTTTGGGCGATAGACGGTGACGGTTGCTTCCAAATGACGAATCAGGAACTAGTAACCGCAAGACTTGAAAATTTTCCAGTGAAAATAGCGGTACTAAATAATGGATATCTAGGAATGGTCCGTCAGTGGCAAGAACTTTTTTATGACGAACGTTATAGCGAGGTTCACCTCCAACCTGATTTACCTGACTATAAGAAACTCGCAGAAGCAATGGGATGTGTCGGTATTCGAGTTGAATCACCCGAAGAGGTAAAGCCTGCGATTGACCAAGCCAACGAAATCAATGATCGACCAGTCGTTATCGACTTCCGAACAGAAGCAAGCGAAAGCGTTTACCCAATGGTTCCTGCAGGCAAGTCAAATAGGGATGTGATTGTCCACCCCTCACAAGGAAACGATTAATAAATGGCAGAACAATTCCACACCCTTGTCGTCCGTGTTGAAAATAAGCCTGGAGTCCTCGCAAGAGTTTCCGGTCTGTTTGCTCGAAGAGGGTTCAATATTCAATCATTAGCAGTAGCTCCAACTGATAACGAACTATTTAGCCGACTCACCATCGTTGTCGACGCAGAATCAGCCCCCATGGAACAAGTCGTCAAACAATTGGATAAATTAATCAACGTAGTGAGAATCCAAGAACTATCTCCTGGTGACTCTGTTAGTCGTGAATTAATCCTAGTGACTGTGAATCTAACAGAAGGCAGCGAAGATAACATCATGCGTGAGATAGAGTCATTCGACGCAAATGTTTTAAGTGTCGGAGATAAAAAAATTATGGTGTCACTCTCCGGCCCACCCGAAATGATCAATGAATTTGAAACAGTACTTGAGAAATATGGAATAGTTGAAGTGCAAAGAACAGGAATAGTAGCCCTAGCAACAATCGCTAAATAAGTAAATAAAAAGTAAACGACTAAAGGAGACAAAGTGGCAAACATATATTACGAAGCAGATGCGGACAGAGCTCAAATCGACAATAAAAGAGTCGCCGTACTTGGCTATGGTTCGCAAGGCCATGCTCATGCTCTAAACCTAAAGGAATCAGGGGTAGAGGTAGTTGTAGGATTGCGCCCAGAATCGGGATCAGTTGCTAAAGCCCAGGAAGCTGGCCTGACCGTAATGAGTATTGATGAAGCATCAAAGTGGGCGAATGTAATAATGATTCTCCTTCCCGACACTGAACAAGCATCAATATATGACAGTCATATTGGCCCAAACATGGACTCTGGAGATACGTTGATGTTCAGCCACGGGTTCAACATCCGATTTGATCTGATTACCCCACCCGATGACGTGGATGTCGTTATGGTTGCCCCCAAAGGGCCAGGGCACCTCGTAAGAAGAACATATCTAGAAGGCGGCGGGGTTCCTTGCCTTATCGCAGTTGAAAATGATGCCTCAGGAAACGCAAAAGAATTTGCTTTGGCTTACGCAGATGCAATAGGCGGAGCTCGAGCAGGTGTAATCGAAACAACCTTCACGGAAGAGTGCGAGACTGACCTTTTCGGAGAACAAGTAGTTCTATGCGGAGGCCTCACTGAATTAGTTAGAAGTGGCTTTGATACCCTCGTGTCAGCTGGATACCAGCCAGAAATAGCGTATTTTGAATGCCTACACGAACTGAAACTCATCGTTGACCTAATGTACGAAGAAGGCATAGCAGGAATGCGGTACAGCATTTCAGACACCGCTGAATATGGCGACCTTACCCGCGGGCCACGAGTTGTTGACGACCACGTTCGTGAGACAATGCAAACTATCTTAGATGAAATCCAGTCAGGTAAATTTGCTGAAGAGTGGGTTGCTGAATCAAAAGGTGGACGAAAGAATTTCCTTCACCTCGAAGCCGCTGGTCAAAATCTAGCGATCGAAAAAATTGGTAAAGAACTCCGTGCAATGATGCCATGGATATCATCAGGTAAGCAGAGCGTTAAAGATACAAGCGGTGGGCAAGGATAAAATTTTCCAAAAACCTCTTCAGAGGTTGCATAATCTCTGAAATTCTGATTCAATCAAAGGAACATTAAGAGAGGTCCAATAATGGGCCCGGCAACCTAGGACGGACACCCAAGGTGCTTCCCAGAAATGGGGATGTGGTACGAAAGTACAAGTAATTGTCCATACGGATAAATTCACATCGAGCAGTCAAGCAAACGGGTTTCTTCCAAAAATATTAGGAAGGTAACAATGGCTAATTGGCAATTTGAAACACAGCAAATCCACGCTGGTCAAGAACCGGATGCAGCTACAAATTCAAGAGCTGTTCCGATTTATCAAACTACATCTTTTACATTTAACAACACTGATCATGCAGCGAACTTGTTTGCTCTGGCTGAAATGGGGAATATTTATACCCGTATAATGAACCCCACACAAGGTGTCTTTGAAGCACGAGTCTCAGCTCTCGAGGGAGGAACAGAAACGGCCGTTGGCATACCTGGTGCATTAGCGTTAGCGTCGGGGCAAGCTGCAGAAACCTTAGGTATTCTGACGATTCTTGAATCGGGTGATCATATGGTCTCTGGAGCCTCATTGTATGGAGGAACCTATAACTTATTTCATTACACACTACCAAAATTAGGTATTGAGGTTACCTTCGTAGAAGACCCCGATGATTTGGAACAATGGCAAGCAGCTGTAAGAGATAACACGAAGCTCTTTTACGGAGAGATGAACCCAAACCCGAAAAATAACTGGTTAGACGTAAAAGGCGTTAGCGAAGTTGCTCATAAAAATGGTGTCCCGTTGATGGTAGATAATACAGCGGCAACACCATATCTTGTTAGGCCCCTTGAGCATGGTGCCGACATAGTTGTTCATTCAGCTACAAAATATATTGGTGGGCATGGAACATCAATCGGAGGCGTGTTAGTGGACGGAGGAAGCTTTGATTGGGGTGAAAGCGGTAAATTCCCAAACATGACCGAACCGGACCCAAGCTATGGAGGTCTTGCATATTGGCCAGCATTGGGTCACGGATCATATATCATCAAGGCCCGTGTGCAAATGCTCCGTGACTTAGGCGCATCAACTACACCCTTTAACGCCTTCATGTTCCTGCAAGGGTTGGAAACATTAAGCCTAAGAATGGAACGCCATTGTAGCAACGCACTCGCTGTAGCAGAGTACCTTGAAAATCATGACCAAGTTGAATCAGTTGCTTATGCCGGACTAGAAAGCAGTCCATGGCATGCAAGGGCTAAGGAACTAACAGGCGGCAAAGGCTTTGGCGCCATACCTGCCTTCAACATAAAGGGAGGCTTAGAGTCAGGGAAAAAATTCGTTGAAGGATTAGAGCTTCACAGTCACGTAGCGAACATTGGAGATGTAAGAAGTCTGGTTATTCACCCAGCCTCAACAACTCATAGTCAGCTCACCCCAGAGGAGCAAGCAGATACCGGTGTGTATCCAGGCCTAATTCGATTGTCAGTTGGTATTGAACACATCGACGATATTATCGCTGACCTTGATAAAGGATTTGCAGCAGCAGTATAAAAGAAGATACTTGGTAGTTTCGGCTGTCAAGTATCTTCCACAATAGGTCTGAAATTTCTAACTACCACTGTCGCTACATAGCAGAGACATGCCAATGATGTGAGTGCGATCGTGTTTGATGCTCCCAGATCAAAACCAGTTGAGCTGGCAAGCAAACCCATTAATAAGGTGCCAATAGGCACCAGCCCTGCCCAAGCAATATTAAACAGGGACATAACTCGACCTCTGAACTCCTCTGACACAAGTTCTTGAATTACGACCTGAAGGGTCGTGAACGAAGCAATATAGAAAAAGCCCACCAAGACCTGAAGAATTATTGCTAGCTCAAAATTAGTGACACGTGAAAAACCAAGCAAAAGCAAACAATAAGGTATCGCAAACACAGATCCACGTTTCAAAGTTGATGAAGCAGTAAAACTTCCAGCAGCTAAAGCCCCAATGAGCGCACCCAACCCGGTAGCCGCTCCCAACCAAGCAAAATAACTACTCGGTTTACCTAAACTATTCTCTGTGAAAGAAGGCGATAGTGCAACATGTGATACTCCAAAAACACTTATAAAGCCCACCAATAATAAAGCCTGCCAAGCATCGCCTCGCTCTCGAGCATGACTAACTCCATCTAGCAAACTTTGTTTGACAGGCACTCGCTCCTTCTCCAGTTCATACGGAAGAAGTGTGATCCCAGAGGCTACGATTAACGCAAGTGCAAGGCCAATACTATACAAAGACCATGAAATCTCATATAAATTGCCACTTACTAAGGGAGCGCAAAGAGCAGGGCCTAGAACCCTGCTGGCATTTGATGCCATAGCTTGCAAGGAAATAGCGCTTGCCAAGTCTCCAGGTGGAACAGTATTTGCAGTTACTGCCTGAACAACCGGACTCAAAACAGCCATAACAAGCCCGACGAGAAATGAAGTCAAAAGTAAGATAGCAGGCGAAATTGCGTCAACTGCAACCAAGAAAACCTGAATACCTGAAACAACAATTAGCGCTGCATAAGAACCAAGCAGTAGCTTCTTGCGATCAAAGCGATCAGCAAGAAGTCCGCCCAATGGACCAAAAAAGAGAACAGGAAGAAAAGTCACCACGAAAAGCATTGAAACCCACAATTCATCCTTTGTGAGATCAGACATAAGTGCCTGATACGAAATGTGCGAAAACCAAAACCCAATCTGCGCCGCAATAGACCCTACATAAAACTTACGGAATTCTCTATGTTGAAAGGCACGAAAAGCGGTTAATTTCGCATTATTTCCGAGGAATGACACCCTCTAACACTAGTGAAACAAATCGACAATAATGTTCCTAAGGGTTGAAAACGTTTGTAATGCTTCTCCTAGATTTAGAAGCGACATTGTTCTTGTCAATTAGGGTATTAGTCTTAGAGTGTGAATCTTCAATGGGCCCTACCACGATCGCTGCTCTTATTACTCCCTTTGCTATTGCTTACATCATGCTCGGATCCAGTGATACCACTTGCAGAACTCCCACCCGAGCCATCACCTCTTGAATCACAACCACCGGCAGTGACGAGTAATGACATGAATCTACCTACTCAAGAAATGGAACCTGGATTAACGGATACATCCATTCGCATAGCAGTCATTGTAGATGGGCCAAATGAATATCTCAACGATTCAGAGGGCTTAAGCGTCTGGCAATCAGTAGAAGCATGGGCTGAATCATTAAACCGGTCAACTAAATTAGCGGGAAGAGAAGTAATTGTTGAAAGGATAGATTCCGCTACCTTTCGCCACGTTGAGGCAGTCAATGCTGTTTGCGAAGGGAACTTCTTCGCTCTTGTTGGCTCACACGCGGTAAATGATTCCGATGGATTAAATTTACTACAGTCTCCAGAGTGCTTACTACCTGATTTTCCAGCTACGACATTTTCACTACGAAGGCTCTACTCTGGACAAACGTATCAGTCCAATCCAATTGCAGGAGTTACTAGTAATGCGGGATGGGCATCCTATTTCGGACAAAGTAACCCAGCGGCAATCGAGAGTGTAGCTACTCTCCTTCCCGAACTACCTTCGATTGTTCTCGCCGGTGAGAGATTATTAGAATCAGCCACTGCTCAAGGACTCAAGTTTTCTCATAGTCCAATATATGAAATTGAAACCGATTTCCAGTCTGAAGCCGAAGCCTTGCTCCAATCAGAAAGCGACTCCCTTGTCTGGGTTACAAGCGGAAGAGAGCTAATACGGTTTTTGGATACTTTGCAGGATGTGAACCCCGAAAAGTCTTTCGGCTTCATCAGTTGCGGGCAAAAGTGTTATACCCCAGATTGGGTAGCATCTGCAGGTGAATCAGGTCAAGGAGTTTCGGTTTGGTTACCGCACCTTCCAATAGAGGAAGCAGA
>WTHU01000024.1 GCA_011523005.1 Acidimicrobiales bacterium | reverse complement strand
TTGCTCAGAGGACTAGAAGATGAGTGGTTCTATTTCGTTCACTCATATGCTGCGGAACAAAACCATTTCGAAAGTACAACAATTGCAACATGTACCTACGGCTCATCTGTCATTGCTGCAGTTCAAAAGGGATTAATCTTTGGAACACAGTTTCACCCAGAAAAGTCAGGTAAAGCAGGGCGATTATTGCTACAAAATTTTCTTAAAATCTGTGAAAGGACAGAATGAGCTTTATCATATATCCAGCAATTGATTTGATCGATGGTAAATGTGTTCGTCTCTATCAAGGGGACTACGCAAAGGAAACAATCTATGAAGATGACCCTATCTCTCAAGCGCTGGAGTTTGAATCCGATGGGGCTAAATGGATTCATTTGGTGGACCTTGATGCAGCAAGGACTGGCTCGCTCAAAAATACGAAGGTCATAAAAGGCATTTGTGAAAAGCTATCAATACCAGTGCAAGTAGGTGGAGGCATCAGGTCATCAGATACTGCGAAACTTCTCTATGATATGGGGGTTGAAAGAACTGTGATTGGAACAGCAGCAGTTGAGGATCCTGAATTGGTCCTACAAATAGCCAAACACGGGCATCGCGTCGCAGTCGGGGTCGATGGGAAAGATGGTTACGTTGCTACTCGCGGATGGAAAGTCACCACAGACCTTAAGGTAGTTGACCTCCTAAAGAGGCTTGAGTCAAGTGGAGCGGAAGTTGGAATAGTGACGGAAATAAAAAGAGATGGGACCATGGAAGGTTCGGATCTAGAAGGTTTAACACAGATTCTTGGCGATGTTAATATTCCAGTAATAGCATCAGGTGGCTTAGGATCAATTAAGGATTTCTATGATCTTGTTGGGTTGCAAGTGAATGGATCGAAATTAGCCGGGGTTATAACTGGTAGAGCTCTTTACGAAAAATGTTTAGACCTGAGAGAACTCATTTCCATAACAGAAGATCCAGAGCATGTTGAGCTAAAACATGACTAACGTCCGTATTATCCCATGTCTTGATGTAACCGATGGAAGGGTGGTGAAAGGAACCAACTTCGTAGATCTCAAAGATGCTGGAGATCCAGTAGAACTTGCATCAAAATATGATCAAGAAGGCGCTGATGAGATCGTTTTTTTAGATATAACTGCATCATCTGATAGAAGAGAAACTGTCTTCGAGCTTGTTCGTCGGTGCGCTGAAGAAATTTTTATTCCCTTTACGATCGGAGGTGGAATTCGCAGTGTTGACGATGCTAGAAAGCTTTTACGCGAAGGAGCAGAAAAGATTTCTGTAAATACTGCCGCAGTTGAAAGACCAGAATTGATCTCCGAAATAGCTGCAGAATTCGGAACTCAATGCGTTGTCTTAGCAATCGATGCAAAGAAGAGTGATAATTCTGACTGTAGATCGGGCTACGAAGTCTATGTGCATGGAGGGAGAACACCCACAGGAATTGATGTAGTGGAGTGGGCGCAACGAGGTGAAGAATGCGGCGCTGGAGAAATTTTACTTACTTCTATGGGGCGCGATGGAACCAAAGACGGTTTTGATTGCATACTGACTTCAAATGTTTCGCAATCCACGAATGTCCCGACGATTGCGAGTGGGGGAGTAGGAACACTAGAACATTTCTCTCAGGGAGTGCTGGAAGGGAAAGCAGACGCCCTACTTGCCGCAAGCGTCTTCCACTATGGGGAATTAACGATTCGTGACGTTAAAGATTATTTGATTGCATGCGGTATCTCAGTCAGGCCGGCATAGATACAGAAATGCTTGACTCTTCATGTCGCCACTTTTCCAAGAAACAAGATAAGTTGAGACTGTGACGGAAACAAAAGAATCATCAAACAAAACAAAGACATCAAAGAGTAAACCCAAGTCCTCATCAACATCAAAGAGAGGAAACTCTGCAGTGCCCACTCCGTCTGAGCGTCTCCCAGTGAAAATGCTAAACGATAGAATACTCGTTGAAATGCCGGGCGAAGATGGAGAACGGCGCTCATCTGGCGGAATTCTAATCCCAGCAACAGCGCAAGTATCTCGAAGATTAGCCTGGGCCGAAGTAAAGGCTACTGGTCCGAATGTGAGGACAATGGAAATCGGTGACCAAGTTCTATTCAATCCAGAAGACAGGTATGAAGTCGAAGTTAGAGGAAATGATTACATAATTCTTCGTGAAAGAGACATCCATGCCGTAGCCGCTGAACGACTTGATCAGGGATCAACAGGACTTTATCTCTAGAATGGAGTCTTCGCTTGAGCAATTCATCGAGCATGCGAAGGCGCACACTGTCATTCCTGTTTGGAAAGAACTGGTTGCTGATCTCATCACGCCAGTATCAGCCTTCGAAAGGATTGTAGGTGATCAGTCAGGTTTCCTGCTTGAATCAGTAGAACATGGCGAGCGATGGAGTCGGTGGTCATTCATCGGAAGAAACCCACTTCTAACCATAAAAAAAGTAGCTAACCAGTTGCTGATTGAAGGTGAGATACCTCTTGAAATTGACGATAATGGGAAAATTCTTGATTACGTTCGAACACTTCAACGGAACCTGTCAGCACCACAGATTGAAAACTTTCCTCCCATGTACAGTGGGTTACTTGGCTATCTTGGCTACGACATTGTGCGAGAGATTGAAGACCTGCCTCCACCTGCAAATGATGACCTGCAAGTGCCTGACGCAATTCTATCTATAATTGGTGAAGTGGCAGCTTTCGATCATTGGAGCCAAAGGGTCTTTCTCATAGCAAACGCCATTGTCAAGCCTCAATGTTCAGAATCTGAAATTACAGAAACATATTACGAAACAAAGAGTCGATTAGATTCCTTAATGCTTGATGGAGCAAAACCATTATCTGAACCCTTGCTAGACCCACCAGATTTAAATACAGATTCAGTAGAGGTGAAGCCAACAATGTCAGAAAATGATTATTGCGAGATTGTAGAACAGGCAAAAGATTACATTCTAAACGGCGATATTTTTCAGGTAGTGCTTTCCCAACGCTTCGATTTCGATCTAAAGGCAAACCCTTTTGACGTATATAGGGTCCTGCGCCAGATAAATCCAAGCCCTTATATGTATTTCGTAAAAAACAAAGAAGTTACATTGGTCGGCTGTTCTCCTGAACCACTAGTCCAATTGAGAGACAATACGGTAACGAGTCGCCCCATTGCAGGGACACGCAAACGAGGGTTAACTCAAACTGAGGATCAAGCTCTTGCTAATAGCCTGTTAGCAGACCCAAAAGAATTAGCTGAACACATTATGTTGGTGGATCTAGCCAGAAACGATTTAGGAAGGATAAGTGACTTTGGCACACTTCAAGTTGACGAACTAAAGACATTAGAACGCTACAGCCATGTCATGCATCTCACATCACAGGTATCTGGAAGGTTAGCAAAGAAGTTTGAGCCAGTTGACGTACTTAGGGCGGCTTTCCCTGCAGGGACTGTTTCCGGAGCGCCCAAAGTTCGAGCGATGCAAATAATCGATGAACTAGAGAAAACTAAACGAGGCCCATACGCTGGCATAGTGGGCTACTTAGATTTCAATGGAAACTTGGATAATGCAATAGCCATACGAACAATGGTAATCACCCCGAAAGGAGCATCGGTCCAAGCCGGAGCCGGGATTGTCGTAGATAGCGACCCAGTCGCAGAATATAATGAGTGCTGGGCTAAGGCTAAAGCCCTCATAGCAGCAGTTAAACCTGCTGAACAGATGACACGGGTTCGGAGCAATGCAAAAGATTAAAAAGATTTGCTCAGCCTACGAAAATGAAACATGTGTTCTCAAATTACAGCGCGATGTAATACGGGTTGCCGGTCCCGATGCAGGTAAATATCTTCAAGGCCAACTAACCCAAGACGTGCTCGCAATGGCAGAAGGAGAGTCAGCCTGGTCATTCCTTTTGAATCCGGACGGGAAAGTTAACGCTTGGCTAAGAATAACTCACATCGGGGAACATAAATACCTTTTAGATATGGATAGTGATTCCGGAGAGGTAGTTCTCGCAAGATTACTTCGTTTCAAGCTACGAACCGACTGCGAGCTAACACTTGAAAAGTGGGAAGGAATTACAATAATTGGAAAAGATGCAAGTTCTTTCGCTGGAAAACCTTGCTCAGAGCAAATTGCAGCTCTGACCCTCTGGCCCCAAATCAGCAGCGTTGACATTATAGGCGGAGATACGACAGCGCTTCTCGAGAGGTTTCCTGAGCCGGAACAATCCTACGACTTCCTACGAATAGTAAATTGCATTCCAAAGATGGGAACAGAATTGCACGAGAAGGTAATTCCAGCTGAAACGGGTTTAGTCGAAAAGAGTGTTTCTTTCACGAAGGGTTGTTACACCGGTCAGGAACTTGTTGCTCGAATAGACAGCCGGGGTAATAAAGTACCTAAGAATTTGATGCTAGTAACGTGCCAAGAAGGTATGGCAATAGGGGACGAAGTGGAAGTAGATGGGTTTTCAGTTGGACAACTCACCTCAGTCGCTACCGGAAGTAATTTAACGGTCGGGCTGGCATACATAGCCCGGAAAGCTTCCACAGCGAGCGAGGGGAAAGTAAAAGGCAACACTGTCTCTATAAATTCCCAGCAAAATACTTTTCCCCCAGAGAGAGAATAGGTTGATGACCGAAGGAACCTACTTAGATTCAATACTTTCTTACCATAGAGAGAGAGCAAAAAATGATCTCAGATCATTGGACCAACTACTCAAAGAGATATCTTCCAAAGAAAAAACTGGACCCAGTTTCCAAGAGAAAATTTTAGCTGAGAAAGGGCTTTCGGTAATTGCTGAAATCAAACGAAGATCTCCATCCAAGGGTGAATTAAAAGGTAATTTAGACGCGGTAGAGCTTGCACAAGCTTACGAGCGTGCAGGTGCGGCATGTGTCTCAGTCCTCACGGATTACAAACATTTTGGTGGGTCAAAAGAAGATTTACTGAATGTTCGACGTTCGGTTAAAGTACCCATCCTGCGAAAAGACTTCACCGTTGATCTCCGAGATATCTGCGATGCGAAGATCATGGGCGCCGACTGTGTACTACTAATTGTTGCTGCTC
>WTHU01000096.1 GCA_011523005.1 Acidimicrobiales bacterium | reverse complement strand
GCAGTAATGAAAAGTAACGCAACGAATGCCTGCAAGATTATTGATTTTAGTTGAGTGTTATGCAAGGTTTAGCCTGACTCTTCTGATCTACAGAATAGATTTTTTTAATGATTTTTGTTTGAATTCCCTATTGATTTAATGTTTGCGCTAGATTTTGCCTGTGTATAAATCACCAAATGCAGGCAGTACGCTCACATCGATAAACGGTCAATCCTTACCATTGAGAAGCTGGGTTACAAATTTCCATTTACTCCTCGTCGTAATTGACCCATTTTCCCATGAAAGTTCATGGATCATTAATACAGCATCTAGGGTGCTTTCAAACTTTACCGGCGCTGATTGTCGTGTGGGGTGGCTTGTTATAGGCGATGCCGAAGAGGCTTCAAGCTTTCTTGGACCGCATTCAGACAAGTTCATTACCTTTGTAGACCCTGATGGAGATTTCGTAAAAGAGGTTGGCTTAACACAAACACCTGGTCTAATTCACATAAATCAAGCACCCAAGCTTATTGCGGCTGCGCAGGGCTGGAATCCAGAGGAATGGAAAGCAATCGTTTCAGGCTTAGCAGATCACATGCAGTGGTCTCGACCAGCAATCCCAACTGAAGGAGACCCTACACCATACGCCGGCTCAAGTTTTGGCGAGCAAGGACAGGAGCCTCATGATTCATCAGCTACCGGGTGTGGTAAGTGCTCAGTTTGCCATGCTGGTAAGCCTGAGAAGTGCCAAGCAATTTAGGTCAGAGAGACAACAGATTTACTTTTTAGTAAAACCAAGATGGAGTTTTTTCATTGGTCTAAGGAAGAAGCTGAAATGATGCACTTCTTCCTCCATTTCATCAACTAGATGGATGTCATCCATACGTTCCAATATGGCCTCAAATGCGGCGAGAAGCTCGGCTCTTGCTAATGACGCACCCAAGCAAAAATGGTTTCCAAGCCCAAAAGCTACATGCTGGTTAACGTTGTCTCTTTCGATGTTAAACGTATCTGGTTCGTCAAATATTTCTCTGTCACGGTTAGCAGATGCGAATCGAGGCATCACAGGAGCACCCTCGGGGATTTGTGTCCCTGAAAGTTCTACCGGGCAGGCGGTTGTTCGCCAAAGACCCGCAACGGGACTATCGAAGCGGAGGCTTTCCTCAATGAAGTTTTTTGTCAATGAAGGATCAGCACGGAGCTTTTCCATTTGTTCGGGATATTTCAAAAGTAAGAGCATCGATTTTGAAATTGCAGCAGTTGTGGTTTCGAATCCACCAGTGACTAATTGGTGCATAAGATCCTGCAATTCTTCCATGGTGAAGGGTTCCTCGTCCTGGTGGGCGTGAACAATTAGCGAAATCAAATCGTCAGATGGCTCTGCTCTCCTCTTTTCAAATTCGCGTGCTAAGTGATGTTGTGCTTCAACCTCTAGTTCAGCTTGTACTATTGCTTCTTCAGGTGTGAGCGGTCGTTGCGACATCGCAAGCATTGCATCAGCCCAACGTTTGAATGTTTCATATTCTTGTGCAGGTAGACCTAATTGCTCACAGATAAAAATTCCGGGTAGTGGTAACGCGAACTCAGAAACAAACTCGCAGTGCCCTCTATCTATGAATTGATCAATCAGTTCATGGGTGAGCTGATTGATTCGTGGCTTCATCTTCTCAACGTTTCTATTTGTAAAAACTCGCCCGAGGATCTTTCTGTAGTGGGTATGTTCGGGTGGGTCAGTTCGCTGGAGGGTTCTTGCCTTCACCCACCCTCGCTCTGCGAAAACAGCAGCATGCGCTTTGGAGGCTTCATTTGCTCCGCCAGCTCCAGCTCCCGGTCGGCTTGAGAAAGTTTCAGGGTTAGTGAGGGCCTCTCTAACATCTTCATAGCGAGTAACCATATACAGACCAGTCTCTGGTACTCGATAGACAGGGCATTGTTCTCTTAGTGTTGCGTAACTCTCAAACGGATCATCTTGGACAGCAGGGTCTAAAAAACTGTTGTCTAATTGGAATTCTTGCTCCTCTATTGCCACACCGAAAGAATAGCAACTAATTCGCAATTTCGTTAATTAACCATGATTACGGACCGAAATGGGTTACAAGGTATCATCGGGTCATGAAAGCTCAGTTGAAAGTCAGAATAGGTTTTGGGCTTGGAACACGATCCGAAGTAAGAGACCCGAAGGTTTTGGGGGAATTAGCTGAGAACTTAGAACGTTTAAAATTTGATTCGCTTTGGTTCTCTGAAAGAGTAGCCGGTTCTAGTCTTGATCCGCTTGTTTTGATGAGTTGGATTGCTGGGCGGACTAAAAAGCTGAAATTTGGTCCCTCTATAATGGTTCTACCCGGGCGGAATCCTGTGATTCTTGCAAAATCATTAGCCAGTCTTGATGTAATTTCTGAGGGTAGGCTACTACCCGCATTTGGTTTAGGCGCAGCGGATACCGCTGAACATCAGGCGTTTGGGGTAGAAAGAAAAGATCGAGCCCCATGGTTCAATGAAGCTTTACCGTTGATGCGAAGACTATGGGAAGAAGACAAAGTAACGCATGCTGGTCAGAGGTTTTCCCTTGATGAAGTTAGAGTTCTCCCCAAACCAATTCAAAGCCCACTTGAAATTTGGCTGGGAGGATTAGCTCCAAGCGAACTTCGGAGGGTGGGAAGATTAGGTGACGGGTGGCTTCCTAGCTTTTGTACCCCAGAGGATGTCGCTGACGGAATCCCCGTTATTGACGAGCATGCTGTGATGGCTGGAAAACCCCTGATTGATCGTGAACATTTCGGATCACTCATCATCTACACGTCTGACGGGAGTATGCCAGACCAGATTGTACAAGCAGTTCGGAAACGCCGCCCTGAACTTGACCCCAGACAGATTATCGTTCAGGGTCACCAAGGCCTTGAGAAAAGGATCAAGGAATTCATTGACGTTGGTGCGAGCAAATTCATTCTTGTTCCGTACATTGAACCAGACGACTGGTCAAAGGAATTAGAAAGTTTGGCTGAAGCCACGCTTGAACTGCAAACTTAGATTCATCCAGTACCGGTCACTCATAGCCTGATCGAGATCATCGATAAGATCATCAACTGTCTCAATGCCGACTGATAACCGAATGAGCGACTTGTCTACTTCTAGAGGAGAACCCTCAGTTGAAAGGTGCGTCATTGCTGCTGGGATTTCAATCAGTGACTCAACAGCCCCCAATGATTCGGCCAACGTGAAGATTTTGGTTGCCTGCGATATGACCCTTGCCTCCGGTTCTCCACCATTCACCGTAAACGAGATCATTCCGCCGTATCGTTCCATTTGTTTTTCAGCAATGGGAAAGGTCGGGTGAGTATCGAGACCCGGGTAAAGAACTTCTTTGACTTTGCTGTGACTGCTGAGGAATTCAACAATCTTTTCTGCGTTGTCACAATGCCGATCCATTCGCACGCCCAAAGTCTTTATCCCCCGCAACAGCAAATAACAGTCCCATGGCGCTGGAACAGCTCCGACAGCATTTTGGAGAAAAGCCAATTCTTGGTCAATTTCTGAACTGTTTGTGGCGGCGAACCCACCTACAACGTCTGAGTGACCACCTAGGTATTTCGTGGCCGAGTGAATGACGATATCAGCGCCAAGCGAAAGTGGTTTTTGCAGGTATGGCGTCGCAAACGTATTGTCTACGACAAGCAACGCCTTCTTGTCATGAGAAAGGGTAGCGAGAAGCTCTATATCGACGACTGATAGAAGAGGATTCGTAGGTGTTTCGGCCCATACCATCCTTGTCTTATCAGTAAAAGCAGCTTTCACCTCATCAGGGTCTGAGAGATTTGCTGACGAATATGAAATTCCGAATCGTGTGAACACCTTTGATATGAGCCGGAATGTGCCCCCGTAGGCATCATTACCCATGATGACATGATCACCCGGCGTAAGTAGGCGCAGAATAGTGTCTTCGGCTGCCATTCCGCTGGCAAATGCCCGACCAAATTCGGCCCCTTCTAGAGCTGCAACACTTAATTCCAACGCTGAGCGTGTGGGATTACCTGTACGCGAGTATTCGTATCCTCTATCTTCCCCGACCGCATCTTGTTGGTACGTGCTTGTTTGATAAACAGGTACGGTAACGGCTCCTGTGACAGGGTCAGGTCTTTGGCCGGCATGCACTGCTTTGGTTCCAAACCCCCATTCTGGATTATTGTTTTCAGCAGCCATCGCGTTATTTCTCCCTACTGTTCTTCGTATCTAATGTAGTCAGAAAATGTGAGGACCGTGTATGGCTTACCTTCATCCAAAACAAGAAGTTTTTTGCCTTTCTCAAGAATTGATTTCACGTTTTCTATTAATTCACCTATCCCTACAAAATCAAGGGAATCGTCCATCACGGTTGAACATGCAATATCTAGGTCCGGATTTTTCAAACTTGCTTCCTTAGCAGTTTGGGCGGTCAAAGCTCCCTTCACTTCTGCTGCTGATAGTGGTAAAGGGCCTTGAGCAACAATTACTTGAGAAATTTGATGCTCTTTCATAACTTCCAGAGCATGTGCAACAGTGTCATCCGGTTGAACATGCACTATCCCATTATTCTTTTCGCCCTTTGTATCCAAGATCTCCTTTACGCAGGCTCCATCCTTAGATAAGAAGCCATATGTGGTCATCCAATCATCGTTGAAGATTTTTGAGAGATAGCCTCGCCCTGAATCAGGCAAGAGCACGACAACCATATCGTCTTCAGTTAGTTCACCGGCAACAGTAAGTGCAGCATTCACTGCTGTCCCACAAGAGCCTCCAATTAGAAGTCCTTCCTTCTGGGAAACCTCTCGTGTCGTTTTAAATGAATCCGCATCCGATACGGCAATTACGCGATCAATTATTGAAGGGTCATAGGTTTCGGGCCAAAAGTCCTCCCCGACTCCTTCTACGAGATAAGGTCTTCCGTCTCCACCGCTGTAAACAGAACCCTCTGGGTCAGCTGCAATGATCTGAATAGAAGGGTTCTTTTCTTTGAGGTATTTCCCCACGCCGCATAGTGTCCCACCGGTTCCTGCTCCGGCGATAAAATGAGTGATTTTCCCTTCGGTTTGTTCCCATATCTCAGGCCCTGTTGTTAGATAGTGCGCATGTGGATTCGTTTGATTGGCGTATTGATTTGGCCTGAAAGAATCAGGGGTCTCTTTTGAAAGTCGTTCAGCTGTCGAATAGTAAGATCGAGGGTCATCAGGTTCAACAT
>WTHU01000137.1 GCA_011523005.1 Acidimicrobiales bacterium | reverse complement strand
ATCTTTACGGGTCGAGAATTGATTCAGCAGTTGAAAGCAACCTCCACTCGCATGAGGTTGTTTGGGAAAATCTCGTGAACCTTCTTCCGCAGCTAAAAGACGTAGCGATAACACACCGATGGGGAGGCACATTAGCAATTCCCAGAAATTGGCTTCCTGGCCTTCGCCATGACAAACGATCCGGTTTTGGTTTTCTTGGTGGTTATGTAGGTGAGGGTGTTGCGGCAGCAAACCTAGCGGGCAGAACAATGGCCGACTTAATACTTGAAAGACAAAGTGACCTTATTTCACTTCCTTGGGTTGGAGTGCGATCAAGAAAGTGGGAGCCGGAACCGTTACGGTGGTTAGGAGTCCGTATTAGCAGGCGCTTCATGGGTGCTGCTGATACATCTGAGACAAAAAAGCAGAAGACGGCCAAGTTAGCTATGCGCGCTGCTCACGTTTTGCGAGGAGACTGAACCTAGCTACTACCTATAGCCTTGATTGCAGCCGCTATAGCTTCTATTCCTTCATCGATTTCGCTTGCTGTTGCATTTAGCATTGGCGTGATACGGATTACATTTCCATATGCACCGCCTTTGCCTAGAAGAAGCCCATGGTCTTTGCAGGCTTCAAGAAATTCTGCAGCACGTTCTGGGTATGGCTCTGTGTTGCCGCTACCTGAATCCGTCCCAACAATTTCGAGCGCTACCATCAATCCTCTTCCCCGAAGATCACCGATCCATGAAGTGTTACTAACTACTTCTTCAAGGCCACTTTTGAGTCGCTTTCCCATATCGAGGGCGTTGCCTTGCATATCTTTCCCTTTGACTTCTCTGAACGTAGCCAGACCTGCTGCAGCCGAAAGAGGATTACCTCCAAAAGTGCTGAAATTCAGTGCTGTAACGTTTTCCATGATTTCGGCTCGAGCTACGACTCCTGCAAGGGTTATTCCATTTCCGACGCCCTTTGCGAAAGTGAGCATGTCAGGTGTGATTCCATGCGCTTGGTACCCCCAAAAGTGTTCACCTGTCCTTCCCCAACCCGTTTGCACTTCGTCGCTTATCAGTAGGGTCCCATAATTTGATAGGACTTTACTCATCTCTCCGTAAAATCCATCGGGGGGAATCGCAAATCCTCCGACTCCCTGAATTGGTTCAAAGATCAAACATGCAACATTTCCTGTCGTTGCAGTATCAAGAATTTGTTGAAGGTCGACAACGCAAGCTTTCGTGAATTCTTCTTCTGGCATATCTTGGAAGGGGCTGCGCAACCGGTAGGGCCCCTGAACGTAGTTGACGGAGAGACCAGATATCCGTGACGATAACCACGTTGATTGGCTGGTGATTGCTTGAGTAGCGAAAGTCCTCCCGTGATAGCTATGTCTCATTGCTAGGATCTCATTGGAGTTTCGGTAGCTTGTAGCGAGCATAAGGGCTGTGTCATTTGCTTCACTACCTGATGTCGTGAAGAAGACGCGTGCATTAGGGATTCCCGATGCTGATCCAATTTCTTCTGCCAATTCAATCATGGGTTCGCTTAAATACAGTGTGCTTGTGTGAAGAACTTTAGAAGCCTGCGACTGAATTGCTTCCGTTACGGCTGGATTATTGTGACCAATCATTGTTGTGAGAACACCACCAAAGAAATCAAGATACTGATTCCCTTCTACATCCCACACATAACTGCCTTCTCCCCTATCGATTGATATGGGTGAGGTGTATAGAGGATTCAAATAGGGGGCCATAATGGCCTTGTATCTGTGATGTAGTGAATCGTTTGTTGTCATTGTTAATCCTGGATTCCTATATATATGAGGATATTGACGGCATAGGAAGTTTACGTAGATTATGCCGGAAGTTTTAGACTACTTTCTAAGTTCAGCTTCGATCCATTCTGCTATTCCTTCTTGGTCAACAGGGCCTATCACACGATCTGCAACGCTTTTCACTTTCTGCGATGATTGTCCCATAGCCAACCCTGTTCCTGCCCAACTCAGCATTTGAAGGTCATTCATACCATCGCCAAAAGCAACTACAGCTTCTTTCTTTATTTGTAGATGATCTGATAACCAAGCAAGGCATGTGCCTTTCCCGCTACCCGCAGGAACAATTTCAATCATCGGCAAACCGGAGTAGACGACGTCTACACGACGGTCGTTGATGGCGGCGCTTATAATGCTGAACAATTCATCTAATGTGTCAACATAATTGGGGTGGTATAGCAAGAGATCACGAACGTTGAGGGTTAAAGCATCCATTATGTCATCGACTACTCGATTAGGTGCTATTTCAATTCCAGGCACCAAGCCGTCAATGACTTTAGGCTCTGCATATAGTTCACTTCCTATCCCTGCCCCGATTGAAACTCCAGACACTGAGGTGCGAATCGTTTCTACGAGATTCCGTACGAGATCCTCGGGTATTTCCTCTGTGTATAGACATTGACCAGCTCGGTCATAAGCTTCCAACCCATTTGTGCAAATCGCGTACTCTATTTCAGGAATAGCTTCCATTACCCGATCAAGTTCGCTCCAACTCCGACCGGTAGCCAAAGCGATTGTTGCTCCTTGATCCGAAGCAGTCCCTATAGCGGCAATAGTTCGTCGGGTTAGCTCTCCATGGCTATTGAGGAGAGTCCCGTCGACATCGAAGGCGAAAAGTGAATCTTTGAAAATCATATTAGTTTCCGGTTTTCATCTGAGACCTGGAGGAATCATTTCTCCATGTGCTTGTATCATTTCATCAACCAGTGACCAGATTTGTTCAAGGCTTAGTTCAGCTGATGTTCGTGGATCTAACATAGCCGCATGATAGATGTGATCTTTATTCTTTTCGAGAACGGCTCGAACAGTTAAGGACTGAACATTTATGTTTGTTTGGATGATCGCCGCTATGTGCGGGGGTAGTTTACCTATCGTCTGAGGCTGTATCCCCGAGCCATTCACTACACACGGGACTTCAACGCACGCCTCGGATGGAAGGTTTGTGATCAGGCCCGTGTTCATGACATTCCCGTTGAAAGTACGTTCTTGCCCTGTCTCCATACTGTGTATAATTCCTGCGCCGTATTCATTGCTTTTTCGCGGTTCAAATTTCGTATCGGGATTTTCAAGTTTGTCTCGTAGCGAATCCCATTGTGCTATTTGCTCCTCACATCGTCTAGGGTACTCATCAAGAGGTATTAAGAATTCATCAAGAAGATCCTCTCGCCCGCTTTTTATAAACCATGGAACGTACTCTGCGAAATGCTCACTTGATTCGGTAACGAAGAATCCAGTGCGTCGAAATACCTCATATCGCACTGCATCGGACAAGGCGACAGTATTTGAAACTTTCCTGAGAGGGATCTGACCTTTAGCCCGCTCCCGCAATTGAGGGTACAGGTCAATGTTTCCCTGCTCCGCTACTTTTTCAAGTTTTAGAAAGAAAGACATGTGATTTATCCCTGCGGCTACATAATCTAAATCTGACTCTGGAATTTCTAGATCGTCCGAAAGTTGTGCAGCTGTGTGCTGAACACTATGGCATAAACCGATGGTCTGTATTTTAGATGACTCATTAATAGCCCAACAGAGCATAGCCATTGGGTTTACGTAATTCAGTAGTAAAGCATCTGGGCAAAGAACTTCCATTTCTTTAACCAATTGCAGTATCACCGGAATAGTTCGAATAGCTCGCATGATGCCACCTATCCCGAGCGTATCTCCGATAGTTTGACGCAATCCGTATCGCTTGGGGATCTCAAAATCGATTACTGTGGATGGCTCATAGCCACCGATTTGGAACATGGTGATGACATAATCAGCTCCATCAAGAGCCTGTCTTAGATCCAATGAAGTTGATATAAGCGCACTAGTAGTGAGCTGAGCTTGAATTCTATTAGCAACCAATGCACTCGTTTGTAAACGATCAGGATCAATGTCGTAGAGCATGATTTCGGAGTGGCTTAAATCAGGCAGAGAGAGAATATCTGTAAGCAAATTTTGAGCGAATACCGTACTGCCTGCTCCAACGAAAACTATTTTAGGCATCAGCCCAATGTAGACGAGTTAACTATAGGGGAGGAATTCCTTGGTTCTTCATTTCATTTCTGACGCAGATGCTGAAGAATAGGGATGTGAACATTTCTAACCCTGAAAAAATAGAAATAATCTCGGATAGTTTCCAAAAGCAGTTTGGTTCTTCTCCGGACATGATTGTGCGTTGCCCAGGAAGAGTGAATCTGATTGGCGAACACACAGATTACAACGACGGATTTGTTCTTCCGATCGCGTTGCCCTTTGAAACTGTAATTGCTGCTTGCCCATCAGCGGATGCTCAAATGAACCTTATTTCTGAGGAATTTGGACCAGCGCATTTCTCACTCGAAGATAACCCCATGAGCACATCGGGTTGGGGTAGATACATCCACGCAATGGGAACCCTCTTAGCGCAATCCAATCCTGAGTTATTGGGTTGGAATGGATATATTTGTTCCAGTATTCCGATCGGGGCAAACCTATCGTCATCAGCAGCCTTAGAAATCGCAGCAGGCATGGTGTTCAAACATTTTGGAGGGCTAGAAGTAACACATACCGAATTAGCTTTGATTGGACAGCGTGTAGAGAATGAATTCATTGGTGTGCGTTCTGGAATAATGGATCAAATGGCCTGCGCTCTTTCACAACGCAACACTGCGCTGCTAATTGATTGTCTTACCTTGGAAACTTCAATGGTTTCTATACCTGAAGATGTAACAGTGGTGATTATGGATACTGGCACAAGACGAGAGTTAAGGTCATCAGAATATAATCGAAGAAGAGAAAGTTGTGAGTCTGTCGCTTTAGAGCTCGGAGTGCCATCACTGCGCAATGCTTCACTTGAGGACATCACAAATCTAACTGATGAGACTCTTAAGCGAAGAACTCGGCACGTAGTTAGTGAAAACGGACGTGTTCTGGATGTAGTCAAAGCATTTTCAATCAGTGATTCATTCACTGCCGGACAACTCTTCAGTGATAGCCATTTAAGCCTGCGGGATGACTACGACGTGTCTGGTCCTGCTTTAAACCAAATTGTTGAGGTTGCTTTGGGCGCCCCAGGTTGTTTCGGGGCACGTATGACCGGCGGCGGGTTTGCCGGATCAGCAGTAGCTCTTGTTGATCGCAACGAGGTCAACAATTTCTGCGACTTCGTTAAAACAAATTTCGCAGCACCTAAAGCACAACCTGCTATAACTTCAGTGATGCTTTACCCAGTAGAAGAGTGAGACGGTGTTTAA
>WTHU01000088.1 GCA_011523005.1 Acidimicrobiales bacterium | reverse complement strand
ATTGGGCGCGGAATCGCATGGGGTCTAGCTGAAGCAGGCTGCGATGTTGTCATAAACGCAAGAAGAAAAGAAGACCTTGAGGTCACGGCGAAGGGAATTGAAGAAAGAGGACGAAAAGCCCTCATATTCGACGCCGATATTCGAGACAATTCTGAAGGACTAGGAGATCTTGCCATTGACTCTTTTGGATCCCTTGATATTTGGGTCAACAATGTTGGTGGATCTGATGAGAAAAAAACGAGAACACTTATTGATACTCCAGATGACATCTTTAGAAATCAGCTAGAGCTTAACCTAACAACCGCGTTCCAAGGTGCCAAAGCTGCAGCAAGAAGAATGGCTAGCGGCGGAGCAATAATTAATATTTCATCAGGTGCAGGAATGCGCGGATCTCCCTACACTGGCCCCTACGCAGCAGCAAAAGCAGGAATGCTGAATATGACTGAGACCCTAGCAATTGAGTTAGCGCCGAAAATTCGTGTTAATGCAGTTTCGCCCGGTCCAGTTGTCACTGAAGCTTTTGCAGAAGTGTTAGGTGCAGATGGAGCAGAAGAAGAGATAGCTGCGACAATCCCGCTGGGATTCCTCGGAACTCCTGATGATATCGCCGCAGCTGTCGTCTTTCTTGCAAGCCCCGCATCGAGGTGGATAACCGGCAGAAACCTACTCGTAGCCGGGGGAAGAACGCACAGGGCCTACCAATATCAGGCAAGATTAGAAGAAGACTCAGATCAAGACTAAATAATTAAGGAGAAAAAATGAAACTAAACCTATCAGTGGATGAAGTTCTTGCAACAACGAGAGCCGTGCGAAAGCGTCTAGATTTTGAAAAACCAGTTGAACCAGAAATCATAAAGGAGTGCTTAGAGGCTGCTATCCAATCACCAACAGGATCTAACTCCCAAAGCTGGCAGTGGCTCGTTGTAACAGACCCAGAACAACGTGCAGCGCTTGCCGAACTGTATAAACAAGGATGGGAACTCTATACCCAAATGGAGGGAAATGTCGAGACGGCTTATAAGGGAGCTGATGAGGAGCGTATATCTCAACAGACTAGAGTTCTTGACTCAGCAACTTACCTTGCTCAGAACTTCGAAAAAGTTCCTGTAATGATGATTCCCATTTTGCCTGGACGCTTTGAAGGTCTCCCGTCAATGGCCTCTGCCGCGATGCTTGGATCTATTCTTCCTGGAGCTTGGAGCTTCATGCTAGCTGCCCGAGAACGTGGCTTAGGCACAGCTTGGACAACAATCCATTTAATGTTTGAAGAGCAAGCAGCTGAAATCCTTGGGATTGACTATCAAAGTTACACGCAATGTGCACTCATAACCTGTGGTTATTCAAAAGGTACAGATTTCAAACCTGCAAAAAGACCTCCACTAGAGACTGTTCTTCATTGGGACCGTTGGGATGGAGAGGCGCCATGAGCAATGCAACACCCGAAGAGATAGTAACGACCTTTATTGACCTAATTAACCGGAAGGATTTAATTGCCGCCACTAATCTTCTTTCAGAGGATTGCGAATACGATAATGTGCCGATGGGAAAGACTTTTGGACGGAAATCAATACTTGCCCAACTTGAACCCATGATGGAAAGATGTGCTGAAATAGAGTGGATCACAATCCGCCAAACAGCTTCGGGCTCAATAGTCATGAATGAACGAATGGATAAATTCCTTTGGCCCCATGGTTGGGTTGAAATGCCTTGCGCAGGGATTTTTGAGATCAAAGATCAAGAAATTATCTTATGGCGAGACTATTTTGATCTTCCAACATATATAAATCAACTACCCAAACAATCAAACGAGAGTTGACAAGTGAGTCTGGATCTTCAGTCTCCTCTCCAAGGAACAGTATTAATCGTTGATGTAGAAGTAGGAGATCAAATCTCAGAAGGTCAGCGAGTCGCCTTGTTGGAATCAATGAAAATGGAACATGAGGTCCTAGCGACTTCTGGAGGAGTGATCACAAAGGTTTGCATTGAAATTGGTCAAATGGTTTCAGAATCTGAAAATCTGTTTTCCTATGAGCTACAAGAGACACCTTCACTGAATGAACAAGCAAGCGATTCGCATGACTTAACGTATATTCGACCAGACCTTGCGGAAACCATCGAACGTCATGAAATTGGGAGAGATCATCGACGCAAGAGCGCTGTTGAAAAGCGCCACATAAAGGGACAGAGAACAGCAAGAGAAAACATTGCTGACCTTACCGATGGGGGAGAATTGACCGAATACGGGCCATTAGCTATCGCTCCGCAACGCAAGCGACGATCAGTGGAGGATCTAATTTTGAATACCCCCGCCGATGGTATGGTTGGTGGCCTTGCTGAGGTGAATTCAAACTTATTTGATGAAAGCCAAACCCAATGTGTTGTTATTTCATATGACTACACAGTTCTAGCAGGAACGCAAGGCGGTCAGAACCATCGGAAAAAAGATCGACTATTTGAGATTGCTCAGAAATGGGAACTTCCAGTGATTTTCTTTACTGAAGGCGGAGGTGGTAGGCCAGGTGACACTGACGGCCTTCAAGTCGCAGGCTTGGACTGTTTGGCTTTTGGCCTATGGGCTGAACTCTCAGGTGACGTCCCTCTCGTCGGTATCACCTCAGGGTATTGTTTCGCTGGGAATGCAGCGATCCTCGGTTGTTGTGACGTAATCATTGCAACAGAAGATGCAAATATCGGGATGGGTGGACCCGCAATGATTGAAGGCGGTGGTTTAGGCACATATCATCCATCCGAGATAGGGCCTATGGAAATTCAGACAGTCAACGGCGTTGTGGATATTCTTGTGAAAGATGAACAAGAGGCGGTTCAAATAGCTAAGAAATATCTCTCGTATTTTCAAGGAGAAACTACTAATTGGGATGTGAAAGATCAGCGATTACTTCGGCATTTGATACCAGAGAATAGATTACGTGCCTATGACATAAGGAAAGTGATTGATGTTCTGTTTGATGTGGATTCAGTGTTGGAACTGAGGAAAGATTTTGGCAATGGAATTATTACGTCTCTTGCACGTATTGAAGGCAAACCAGTTGGGGTCTTAGCGAACAACCCAAGTCACCTTGGAGGAGCTATCGATGCCTATGCGGCAGATAAAGCTTCAAGATTTATGCAATTGTGTGATGCACACGACCTTCCCATCATTAGCCTGTGCGACACACCAGGGTTCATGGTTGGACCAGAGGCTGAGAAAAGCGGGTTAGTGAGGCATGTAAGCAGAATGTTTGTTACTGCTAGGTCTGTTTCAGTTCCAACTGGCACTATTGTTCTGCGGAAAGCCTACGGTTTAGGAGCGCAAGCTATGGCCTCTGGGGGATTCAAGTTTCCTATGTTTACCATTTCATGGCCTACGGGAGAGTTCGGCGGAATGGGTTTAGAAGGCGCAGTTAAATTAGGTTATAAAAGAGAACTCGAAGAGATAAGTGATCCGAAAGAGCGTGAAGAGGCTTATCAGAAATTAGTGGACCGAATGTACCAGGTAGGGAAGGGTTTAAGCATGGCAGATCATTTTGAAATAGACGATGTCATTGACCCTCAAGACTCCCGCCATTGGATTGCAACAGCGCTCAGGGCCTCTAGAAAAGTCTCAAGGCAATCCAACAAGAAACGCCCAATGATTGATACTTGGTAATACTTTACTTACACTCCGACGGCATTCCGTGACCGGTTTTCTTCAACGCCAAGGATGATAAGTATCAAACACGCTGCAAAAGTTAACCAAGTGCCTACTCCAATATCAAGCCCACTTCTTTGGAAGCAGGAAATAATAATTCCGAGCGGCATCGTTAAGGCAAGAACTGCAGCTCCGAGAAGGCAATGAGATAAGAGAAGGTTAGGTCCTGGTTCAGCTAGTCCTTTAGCTCGAAGACGCATTAGTCCTGCAATAATGAGTGTTACTCCGATTGCAAATAGTAGATAGCCAAACCTTGGTCCGGAGGTTGGATTTCCGCTTCTACCATCAAAGGCTGATAGTTCAACAGATCCGCTCGTGACCCAGGCAAGGAAAGGGAATAATATTAAGCCCGCTCCGCATAGCACTGTGACTACCGAGAAAAGCTGTCGTTTCTTTTCATCAAGAGCTTTGATGCCCCTACTCGGGCTCGGAATTCCTAGCGTAAGAGGGGAGAGTAACAATGGAATTTGTGAAACAGTAAAGTAGCCGCCAACGACACCCCAGCCCGTACCTGGGACGCCTCTCCGACGGCCTTCTCCGTATTCAAATATTGGAAGCCACCCAACAACAAAGCATATGAGGTTGAGCCAAGCAGCGACACCGATGACCAGAGTTAACTGTTCAACTCCCAACCCGGGAAGCACCTCGGCTCTCCCCATCACTCTGAAGATTGCTAGAAGAACAAGGATTATCCCCAGAACTACGCCAATAATTCCAAATCCAGTGCCACCGTCGCTACTAAATGCACCAAAAGCATCACCGCGCTTAGCCCAAGGGCCGACTACTACGAAGATAAGGTAGCCCGATGCCATGAGTAAATGAGCGTAAGAAAGTAAACGGTTATGGTTCATGATGTCTCCTCATCTATCTCTCCACCCAAATAGCTAGCTTCTAAGAGGTCTTGTCTTTGGATTAACTCTTCGGCTGAACCCTCAAGAACGATTTCTCCATGACTCATTACGTAAGCCCTGTCGGCTACTTCAAGTGCTAAGTGAACATGCTGTTCGACTATTAGGACTCCAGCTCCTGTCTCATTCGCTATATCTCTTACTATTGGGAGTAGCCTTTCAACAATGATTGGAGCTAAGCCGAGGCTCATTTCATCAACGAGAAGAACTTTAGGGTTGGAGACCAGAGCTCTTGCCATTGCAAGCATCTGTTGTTCTCCACCTGAAAGAAGTCCTGCTCGTCGGTTCATAAGCGGTCGTAACGCAGGTAGTAGATCAAGTGCTGCTTCATATCCAGCATTTTGTTCGCTTTTCTTTCCTCGTAACCCAAGTCGAAGATTTTCTTGAACCGTTAATCCGAAGAAAAGTGATCTATCTTCTGGAACATGAGCTAAGCCCAATCGTGCTGTTTTGTGTGGAGCTCCAAAGTTAGTGGGCTCTCCAAGAACGGTTATGGATCCTTCTAGTGCTTTTAGAAGCCCCGAAGTGCTAAGAAGAGTAGTTGTTTTTCCGGCTCCATTAGGTCCGAGTAGCGCAACAACTTCCCCCTTTGCAACGTGAAGATTTACTCCACGGATCACAGCAACGCCGGCATATCCAGCAGATAGATTTTCTATTTCTACTAAATTGCCGTTATGCGTATC
>WTHU01000077.1 GCA_011523005.1 Acidimicrobiales bacterium | reverse complement strand
GATCAGTACCAGCTAAGAAGCGTCCCACTTTCTTGCCTGCCGAAATACCCTTATCGGTAAGTGTAGTTTCTGGTGTTATGAGAGATCCGAGCTCTGAGAGGTCAGTAGCATCTTCATTCATTACCTTGCTGATCGGATTCTCCATAGATAATACATAATCAGGATCAAGAACGTTTCTTAGAATGACAAAACCATCATTCCAAAATTTTTCAATGCTGCTTTCTTCTAGGAACTCTGGACTGTTAGTCATGCGATATCAAACAACAGCGGCACCTTTGATAATTCTGTTATCGTAAAGCCGCCCTATTTCTGTGTCTGAAAGTTGAAGGATATCTGCGAGGATCTCTGTTGTGTGTTCTCCTAGACCTGGGGCCGGTAGAGGGGTTGAGCGGCCCATTCCTTTAAAATCAAGAGGGCTTCCCGGCGTGAGATATTCCCCGATACCAACTTGATTAATTGCTGTAAACATCGGATTGGCTTCTGATACACGTTGATCATTTTCTACGAGCTCTTTGAACGTTTGGTATGGTCCCCAGCAAACGCCTAGGTCATTCCAAATGCGTTGTACTTCGTCAAAGCTATTCCTCTGACACCATGCCTGTATGTGAGGATGTATTTTCGCACGAGCTTTGAATCGGTCTCCTTCATTTCCAGATAGATCAAGGCCTTCTTGGTCTTCGAGCTGTTCCATTACTTCTGTCATTTCACATGCAGAGCATAGGGCTTGCCATTGCTTTTTTGTTATTGCGACCGCAATTACTCTTTTTCCGTCAGATGTGGTGTAGTCACGACCGAGAGCGCCGTAGAGTTCATTTCCGATGCGTTCACGCTCAGAATTCAGGATCTGAGCTTCCGCGATATGTCCTAGGGCAGCAACAGCCGAGAGCGCTACGTCACTAAGGGCGAGTTTGATAAGCTGCCCTTCGCATGTCCGATCTCTATGTCGACCAGCAGCGAGTAGTCCCATAGCTGCTGTTTGTCCACATACGATATCCCACGCTGGCAGTACATGATTGATAACGCCGTCATACCCCTCTGGGCCAGTTACGGATGGATAACCCATGGCTGAATTGACTGTGTAATCAAGGGCTGTTGACCCATCATGATTACCGACGATATTTAGCATAATGAGGTCTTTACGCCTCTTTTTAAGTTCATCAAAAGAAAGCCATCCTTCTGCTGGGAAGTTGGTCAGGAAATAACCGGCATCTTCGCCTGAGGCAGTGATTAAAGCTTTCAGTAACTCTTGCCCTTCTTCGGATCGAAAGTCTACTTGTATTGATTTTTTTCCTTTATTTAATCCCGCCCAGTATAAGGAGTGCCCATCATCGGTCAATGGCCATCGTTTATAGTCAAGACCTCCACCTATTGGATCAAATCGAATGACTTCGGCCCCTAGTTGGGCTAGGGTCATTCCACCTGAAGGTGCGGCAACAAACGCTGACCCTTCAATGACTCGCATGCCGTTAAGCGGACCACTCATTCGTTCTCCTGTGTACTAATTCCTAAAGATCTTTGTATAAAACTCAACTGTATTCGTAAAAGGTTCTCGGCAACAGTTTCTTGTGGGGTCATATGTGTGACCCCAGTGAGGGGAAGAACCTCATGAGGCTTACCTGCCTCAAGTAAGGCCTGAGATAATTGAAAGGTGTGAGCAGCCACAACATTGTCATCGGCTAACCCATGAATCAAAAGTAGAGGTCGCTCAAGTTTATTTGCTTCGTTGCACAAGTTTGTTTTAGCGTAATTCTCTGGTTTTGTTTCAGGATGGCCAAGGTATCGTTCGGTATAGTGCGTGTCATAGAGCGACCAGTCAGTGACAGGGGCTCCTGCAACAGCAGCGTGGAATACGTCAGGTCTTCTGATCACAGCTAAAGCGGCTAGGTATCCACCGAAAGACCAGCCGCGAATCGCAACCCTATCCAAGTCAATGAAATTATAGTTTGCCGAAATGCTATGGAGCGCAATAATTTGGTCTGTAAGAGCGTGGGTGGCGAGATCTCCATAAACTTCTCGTTCAAAATTAGGCGAGCGTCCCGGTGTACCTCGTCCATCAGTTATCACTACAGCAAATCCCTGATCAGCGAACCATTGCGAAACTCCGAAAAGGCCACGCGCATTTCGAACCCGTTGAGCGTGGGGGCCCCCATACGGGTCAAGCAAAACAGGGAGAGTAGTCTCACCATTATGATCTGCCGGAAGAAGTATGGCGGTTTCAAGGTCAAGCTCTCCAGTTTTATGGAAAAAACAATTGAGCGTGATGTTCGGGGTCTCTGAATGGTCCGGAATCTCATTACTGAGTTCGTTATCTTTATAGAAACCTGTTTTCACTCCATTAAAGTCCATACTTCGGTGCTGAATTACCATCAATGAATCATTGGCATTAGCTTCATGGATTCCCGCCGTTTCTGTAATCAAGGTAGTTTCGCCGGACACAGTAACGCGACATACCTGTTGATCTAATGGGTTCGGATTACATGTGGCCAGCAGACCATCGTCGTTGCAATGAATCAAGGAACGTATTTGAATTCCCTCAGGGGAGCAAGCTTTACCATCAATCACTACTCTTCTTGTCTCGTCGTGATCCTCAATTGTGAATATGCGCTCTCCAACTACTTTCGGGGCACCAGGAATTATTTCAACCCAGCACTCATTGTTCCATCGATATATTTCTTCAATAAAGCCACCCTTGGTATCAATGCGGAGTATGCCTGCTGTTTTTTGATCACGTGTTTGAACAGTTGCAAAAATAGCATCTGGGTCAGTCCACTGAATACTGACAAGATATTCCCATGTATTGCTCTCATTCCAATCAATAGGAACCGACTCTCCATCTAATGAATATATTTCAAGCTCCACATTTGAGTTCTTCGTTCCGGCTTTAGGGTATTTGATCACTGCAGGCACATCGCTAGGATCTGATGATTTGAGGATATGCCATGAAAGAACATCTGACTCGTCAACGCTCGTAACTAGTAGTTTGTCATTATCTGGAGACCACCAATATCCCCTTCGTCTGCCCATCTCTTCCGCAGCGATAAACTCAGCAACACCAAATGACTTTTCGCCTATTTTGGGACGGGTAACAGCATGATCGTTTCCATTTTCGTCAACATATCTCAATTGGCCTTCCGAAACATAGGCAATCAGGTTTCCGTTAGGGCTTATTTGCGGGTCAAAAATATCTCTACCCAAAGTAAAATCAGATACCTCTGAGGACTCAATCCCGACTTTAAACAACGACTGATTAGATGCAAACGCAATGTTCGGTGAATGACCGTTCGCGCTGTACGATACGATTCCGGCCCCTATTTCTCTAACCCGTTCACGACGAGCCAGCTCTTCATGGGAAATAGTCTCACCACTACCGTTATCTATTAAAGTTTCAAGGTCAGCAATCACTTTCGTTTGGCCTGAAGAAGCACTCCAAGCCCACAGTTTGTTCAATGGGTCTTCACTCGAACTTGATTGCAAGAAAGTGATCCAATCTCCACCAGCAGACAAGGAAAAGGACCGTGGCGCGCCAATAGTAAATCTCCGAGTTCTAGCATTTTGCCGCGGGAATGATTCCATCAAATTTTTTTCCTTATCTTCTTCCACGATATTCGCTACAAACAGGATCTTCACCATAGAATCCGAGTAATGACTAGAGATCAAAATATGGAAGAGCAATACCGCCTCAAGACTCGGCAATGGCTTAAAGATAATATTGATCCCCTCAAGGAACGACAACCCTTTTCGACTCTTCATTGGATGCCCAGTAAAGAAACCGAAAAAAATCATCATAACGCATGCCAGCAACTGCAAATGAAACTGTACGAAGCAGGTTTTGCAGGAACTACCGTCCCCACCAAATACGGCGGACATGGTGGTGAAGCATGGATGCAGAAAATCTTCCGTGAAGAATCAACTGGCTATCAAGTACATACTGGCTTTTATCACTCGATTATCGCGATGGCTCTTCCTGCCCTACTTAAATACGGAACCGAACATCAAAAACAAGAACACATCAAGACGCTAATAAGTGGTGAAGTCAGCTGGTGTCAATTATTCAGTGAACCTGGTGCAGGTAGTGACTTAGCTGGGCTAGGAGCTAAAGCTGAACTTGATGGCGATGAATTTGTGATTCACGGACAAAAGGTGTGGAACTCTGCCGCAATGTACGCCGATATGGGAATCCTTCTTGTAAGAACAAACCCGAATGCACATAAACATGAAGGCATAACCTTTCTGCTATTTGATATGAACCAACCAGGCGTTGAAGTCCGACCGCTGATACAAGCACATGGTGCAGGGCACTTTGCTGAAGTCTTCTTAGACGGCGCACGCTGCCACATACAGAATGTGCTCGGAGAAATAGATAAGGGGTGGGGGCCAGCTCGGGTAGTAATGAGCAACGAGTCAGCCATGATCGGCGGAGCGGCAGGAGATAACCCAAGTCAACTAATCCAGTTGGCACAAAGGCTAGATAGGAGCCATGAGCCTGTCCTGCGGCAAAAATTAGCCAACGTGTATTCCAGAAACAAGCTTCTCAAACTCATGAGTGACAGAATTTCGGTAGCTGTCCGTAACGGGCAGATGCCACCTATTCACCCTTCAATTGTTAAACTCTTTGTTGCTCAGAATAGAAGGATCGAAGGTGATCTTGCCCAGGAAATTCTTGGCGCAGCTGGTGTAGTAGCTACACACACCGCAAGCGAGTGGGCAATGGAAGTCCTGCACTCACGGTACCCGATCTCTATCGGTGGAGGAACAGATGAAGTCCACCACAATAATTTAGGGGAGCAGGCACTAGGACTCCCAAGAGACATACGCGTTGATAGAGGGATCCCATGGAAAGACATTCCAAAGGGGTAGTCAAAAACCTCTGTTATGCGCACATATTCTTCACTGATGTGCCTAAAAGAACTGATTACGATAACAACTCTGATGTTCTTTCTATTGATGTAGTAACCGATCAGTCACCGCTCGAGAACTTGCGAGGAATTTCAGGCTACGAACCTCGGTTTGCTGGTGTTGTATGGTCCCTGACACCAGATGTACAAGCTGACATTGGTCTATCCGTAACTAAAATACAACATTGGGACAATAGGCCACAAGATCCTAACCCGACGTACGCGGGGATAAAGCAAATTTCCTTCGTATCTAAAAGACATAATTTAAGTACTGAGATATTTCATGATCGGTATCTGGCACACGCATCCATAGCCCGAGAGCATCACGGGATGCAGGCGTACGCGCAAAATTTCGATATTGACATTCTCTATGGAAGCCCTTCCGATGGTTTTGAGATCAATGCAATAAGTGAATTATGGTTTGCAACTAGAGAAGACTGGAACGAACGTTTCTACTTGGACACTTCAAGTCCCGAGGTGATAAGAAGAGATACTGAAACATTCATTGACTTTGAGAAGACACAATCGGCAATAGTAACTGAAATAACGCACAGAAAGTAAGTATGAACGAACCAAAACAAATTGAAATAGACATTAACCCTCAACTGCTTGAGGGAATGCTATTGAGGTTAGAAAATACAAAGTGGCCCCCAACAATAGGAGAAGACAGCTGGGACTATGGTGTACCGAAGCAGTGGATGAAGGACATGGTCAACTATTGGACTACTGAGTGGAAGTGGGAGAATGTAGCTGCCCAAATAAATGAGTGGAAACACTTTTCTGTCACCATAGATCAGGTACCCATCCATTACCTGCACGCACCAGGTAAAGGACCGAACCCAAAGCCTTTAGTCTTAACTCACGGGTGGCCGTGGACATTTTGGGATTTCAAAGATGTGATCGGTCCATTAAGTGATCCTGAAAAGTATGGGGGAGACCCAATGGATAGCTTTGATGTGTATGTTCCTTCACTTCCAGGATTTATCTTCTCTTCACCGTTGACCAAAGCTGGCGTTGATGTCCGAGAAATAGCGAAACTCTGGAACACGTTGATGACAGAAGTCCTTGGCCACAAGAAATTTTGTGCTCATGGAGGAGATTGGGGAGCTTTGGTAACAGCTCATCTAGCTCATGAGTTTGCTGATTCACTAATTGGCGCACATATGAGTTTGAGCGTTATCCCCGGGGTAGATAGAAGAAGCTTGCCACCTGAGTCATGGGCTGATGATGAAAAGTGGAAGATAGAACGAAGTAAAGAGGCTGAAGATACTATTCGCTCACATATCACTACTCATTTGTTAGATCCACAAACACTAGCATTCGGTCTTGCTGACTCACCTGTAGCAACAGCTGCTTGGATATGGGAGCGAAGAAGGAACTGGAGTGACAACACTGGCGATGTGGAACAGTCGTTTACCCGAGAACATTTATGCACTACAGCGTCACTTTATTGGTGCACAGAGTCAATCGGATCATCTCTCCGCCTTTACCATGAACATTTCAAGAAACCATGGCCGTTAGCCCACAATCGACTTCCACGACTTGAAGCACCTACTGGTATTGCGGTTTTCCCGAAAGATGTTGTGCATCTTCCCCACTCAATAATAAAGGAATATACCAATCTTCAGCACTACACCGTTATGCCTGAAGGAGGCCATTTTGCAGCTGCTGAAAAACCAGAGCTCGCGACACACGATATTCAAAAGTTTTTTAGAGCGCTGCGTTAAAGCTCTTTCAGTTTCGTGTTTGAGGCCTCAAGAAGCGCATCGATACGAGAATTAAACCCTTCCATCTCATCTCCAATGTCTTTATTCCCCATAGCCCCAGCTGTAAACCTAACTCTTACCCCCTCAGTGATCGCTGCCAAACGCCAAAATTGAAAAGCTACGTAGAAGGGCAAATGCGAAAGATCTCGCCCCGAAGTTGCTTGATAGCGTTCAGCAACCATCTCTGGGCTGATATATCCTTCTGCTAGTGTCGGAGCGTCACTCATAATGAGTGAGTCTGAGGTGCCCCTCTCGCCCCACCACATCAACATGCCACCCAAATCGGCAAGCACATCACCTAATGTGCATAGCTCCCAATCCAGCACAGCTGCGACATGGTTATCGGCGCCAATCATACAGTTATCAAGCCGGTAATCACCGTGGGTTATCCCGTAACCTTCTTGATCTGGGACACACTTCTCAAGTCGTTTATGGAGTTCATAGAAGAGAGGCATCTCCCTATCGGATCCCTCATCGACCTGCCGCTTCCATCTTCGTAGCTGGCGACCGATATAGTCCTCACGTTTTCCCAAATCACCTAGGCCAACACTTTCGGGATCAACCTCATGGAGAGTAGCTAAAGTCTCGACAAGAGAAACACTTTGTATCCTTCGTTCGTCTGGGGAGAAACTTTGAGCATCAATACGATCCTTGATAATGCTTCCCTCAACAAAGTCCATCACGAAAAAAGGTGCGGCTGTAACGTTTTCATCTATGCACATACCTACAATTCCTGGAACTGGCACATTGCTCGGACCTAGTGCAGAAATGATTTTGTGTTCACGCCCCATGTCATGAGCAGAAGCGAGTATGTGCCCGGTAGGAGGCCTTCGGAGAATCCATTTTCTACCTGCTTCATCCTCCAACTTGTACGTCAGGTTAGATCTTCCGTGGGTGACTACATCAAAATGAATTTTGCCAGTAACTTCAGAACGTTCTGTTAGCCAGCCCGTAACATTTTTTCTATTAATCCCCGGAAGGTCATTACTTGCCATTCTTGAAGCGTAGAGCGTAAATCGCCTTATGTTAAATTTTTGGGACGAGGGAAGAATCGCTATTGATTTCTTGGCGAGTGTGTTTCGACATTCAGTATCTCCTAATATGTCAATTTGGTGCTGATGTTATGAACTCTGTTACTTATTATCTATTGATCGGCGTAATCGCATACTTTTTGGGTTCAATTCCCGTTGCGTACATTATTGCCAAAGCCGTCAGAAGCATAGATGTCAGAAAAGCAGGGGAGGGCAATGTAGGGGCAAGAAATGTTTTTCATACTGTAGGCCCCCGGTGGGGTTCGCTTGTATTCCTTCTGGATTTCGCTAAAGGCGCTGTGCTTGCAGTGATTGTCTCAAATGAAAGTTCAGTAAGAATAGCATTCGCAGGTATTTTGCTACTTGTGGGTCATGGATTCCCCATTTGGTTGAGGTTTATAGGGGGGAAAGGGCTTTCTCCTGTAGGAGGGTTCACAGCAGCATTACTTCCATACTCTGCATTAATTGCGATAGCTGTATCTGGGTTAGCTTGGCTAAAAACACGAAAATTCATGCCTACGACGGTCACCGTAATTATTTTGACAATCGCACTTGCTCCCATATTTGAATATCACCTTGAAAAAATGCTTATACCTATTGGATTATTTATACTTGTTGGACTGAAAAGAAAGATCGATGAGCCGAGAACAAAAGAGATTGAAGGAAGTAATGATTGGCCTAAACTATCAGGTGATGGAAGCTAGTTGAGGCTGTGGAGTAGGGCAAGATGACTTGGGAATTTATCTTTGGAAGATTTTTGACGCTGTTGCTTGTTTGTCAACTTGGCTTGATTTTATGGAACCTGCGGGTCGTGATCCGTCCTAAGACGAAACTCCCACAATCAAATACCAAAGTTAGCCTTCTAATTCCAGCAAGAAACGAAGAAGGGTCCATAGGGAGTTGTCTTCGGTCTCTAATCAATCAAGACCATAAGAATCTCGAGATCATCGTACTAGACGACCACTCAACTGATAGAACTCGAGCGATAGTGGAGTCTCAAAACCCCAAAATTAAACTCATATCAGGCAAACCGATACCCGCTGGATGGACAGGTAAGAACTGGGCATGCCATCAATTGTCAAAGCAAGCAACGGGGGATGTCCTCTTTTTTATAGATGCTGACGCTGTCCTCGAACCTGCAGCAATTACTTCAGTTCTGCATGTTATGGAGGCAGAGAATGTGGATATGGTAGCTTCTCTGCTTCGTAACCAAGGAACATCGTTTTCTAGCAGCATCCTTCTGCCTATAGTCAATCATGCAATATTGGCACTATTCCCAGCCTCGCTTATCCATAGAAGTTCAAATCCCGATATCGCCCTAGCATTTGGTCCATTCATCGGAGTCAGCGCAACAGCATATGTTGAATCAGGTGGACATGCATCTCACCCTGATCACATTGTTGATGATGTACAACTTGCTCGCTCAGTAAAAGCTGCGGGTTATCAACAAAGGTTAATAAACGGTACCGATCTTGCTACCACCACGTGGTATTCAGGGTTTAGAGATATATGGAGAGGATTTTCAAAGAATGCTTATGGCGCTCTTAGTTATAGGACCTCGTTGTCTCTCCTAGTGACATTCCTTGTGGCCCCGTTACTGGCGCTGCCGTTCTTACGGCTTCTTGCAGGTTTCTTTGGAGCCCCTGTTCCGATGGAAGTCTTATGGCAAGTAGTCCTATTAATACTTGGAAGATTTATTACATCATCAGTTGGGAGGGATCCTCTTTGGGGAGTTATCTTCCACCCCTTTGCCATGCTTTTCTGGGGAGCAACATTGTTTTGGTCAATGATTATTGCAATGACCGGACAGAGTATTGAGTGGAAAAGTCGTAACTACATTACGAAACCAAAGCGAACAAAGGACCTTACGGAAGATAACTAAAAGCAAACTTTCGTTAAAGGGCTGTAATAGGTAAGTGACCTTCAATACTCGATTCTGACAGCTAATGTATATTAAGTGAATCGCCCTTTTTTCCCACCTCCTCCTTTGCTGGATGAAGGATGGTATTCTGACCCGACAGGGCGCTACGAAGCTCGCTATTGGGATGGTCAGAAATGGACTAAACACGTATCTCATTATGGTGCTACTGGTACAGATCCCATATTACGCGCACGCTTTGATCGACTATGGGTCAGACTCGCTCTTAGAGTTATAACTTGGGGAGCCACTATCCTCATTATTTACTTTCTTGCAAAAGCATTTTGGCCGACAGAATTTCTGAATGAATCAAGCCTGATTCACATAACGAATCACAGCGGAAACAACATTACAAACGATTTCGCTGCCTTTAGTAGTATCGGCATTACTATTGGAACAGTCTTAGGAATATGAAAACAAGCATTAAATATATAGGAACTTTTTTGTTTGGCGTACTGGCGTCATTTTTGGGTCTTGTTGTATGGGGAGACACCGATGGGTCAGAATTAACTCTTCGCAGTTCTTCAAATGTAGTTGACAATAGCCTCGCTCCAACACCTAAACCGCTCTTGCCTGTTGATGATGATGACTTATCGCAAAATGCACCTATTACTGCATATGCCCAGTATTCGAAAGACTCTATTGCGCTGACAGGTAGCGTTAATGCCCAAGCGCTTGCTGACGCCATGATCGTAGTCTCGAATCAATTAATCCCAGAAGGGACAGTAACCGCCGAATTTGAGATCTTAACTGGTGTTGATTTGGCAATAATCAATCTTGAAATATCAGGGGAAATTATCGATGAATCAGACCGCTTGAGAGTTTTGAATAAATTTGAAGCTCTTGGAGTAAAAATAGTTGACAAACTGGTTATTGAGGGGTCGCAGAGAACAGTTTTTGAAGTCATAAAAGACCTACCTGACCTCAGTCAAGTTTCTGATTTTTTCTCCGCAGCAGGAGTTGAGGAGCAGATTGGTGATGAGGTGAGTTCCATAACGATTTTTGCGCCTACAAACGCCGCAATGCAGGCATTAGATATCACCGCTCTGCAAGAGTTTGCTCAATTAGTCCAGCTTAGTGACATACTCCAATTTCACATAGTGCCAGGGGACTTCTACGCATCACAATTGTTCGACGGGTTAGGCTTAACGACGCTAAAAGGCGAATCATTAAAGGTTCAAACAGGCGACGAATTAACGATTAGAGTTCAAGATAGTCTCGTTACCCAATCAGATATCACTGCAGCCAACGGTGTAATCCATGTCATTGATGCTGTTTTGATTCCCGGGACAATTAAAACAGAGATAGCGTTGAACCAGATAGTGGGTTCGGACCCAATTCTATTTGCAGTTGGAAGCCCATTTCTTGCGGATAGTTCTAAGCCGATCCTCAATCGAGTGGCCGAAATCCTCATTGAAAATCCTGAGGGAAATTTAGAAATAGAGGGGCACTCTGACACTGATGGAGCTGAAGATATAAATCTAGACCTGAGCGCAAGCCGAGCTGAAGCTGTCCTGGAGTATCTCATTTCTAGAGGAGTCGACCCAAGTCGTCTCTCAGCTATAGGCTATGGTGAGACCCGCTTAAAAATTGACCCAGAGCTCACTGCAGCAGACCGAGCGGCGAACCGAAGAATAGAATTCAGAGTCACTTTCCAAAGCTAGTTGACTAGATAGCGCAACTCAGTCCGGTACCACCCAATCCGCAATAACCATTTGGGTTCTTGCCTAAATACTGTTGGTGATAATCTTCAGCGAAATAAAATATTGGTGCCATTACAATCTCCGTAGTTATCTTCCCAAAACCTTCCTGAGACAAAGTTGATTGGTAAATGAGCAGAGACTCCTCAGCGTCGCTAAATTGCTCCTCAGAGAAGCAATAAATCCCGCTGCGATACTGTGTTCCGATATCGTTGCCCTGTCTCATGCCTTGCGTCGGGTCATGGTTCTCCCAAAAGACTTTCAGCAGGGATTTGTAATTGACTACTTCAGAGTCGAATGCAATCCTCACAACTTCATTATGTCCAGTCATTCCAGAGCAAACTTCCTCGTACAGCGGATGAGGAGTAAACCCACCGGCATACCCAACCGAAGTAGTCATCACGCCCTCTAAATCCCAGAACTTTCTCTCTGCACCCCAAAAGCAACCCATCCCAAACATGGCATACACCAAATTGTTTCCCTTTGGTGCAATTTGAGAAGACCCTAGTATGTAATGGCTATCAGTTATCTTCATTTCGGAGGTTCTACCAGGCAGAGCCATTTCCTCACTTGGCATTTTTGGTAGGAACATATCTCTACTTCTCATAAATTTCTCCTTAGTTACCGAGTGTGAAGAATTCCGTTGTCAAGCACGACTCTATCTCCAGCCATGGTACGAAATTTAAAATGATCTCCATCCTCCCAGACGTGAACCTCAAGCGTTTCACCAGGTATGACAGGGGAACTGAAACGACCGTCCATACTCTTAAAATTATCAGGATTTCCCTCACAGGCTAAGTGAACGAGAGCTCTGCCAGTGAAACCGTATGTGCAAAGTCCGTGCAAAATAGGTTTAGGGAAGCCACCTAGAGCTGCAAAAGATGGGTCAGAGTGAAGAGGGTTACGGTCTCCATTGAGCCTATACAGAAGAGCTTGATCGTTTCTGGTTTCATATTTAACGACGCTGTCTGCGTTTCGGTCAGGGAATTCGACTTTGTCTACAGGTCCGCGTTCGCCACCCCAGCCACCTTCATCACGAAAAAACAACTTACTGATGTTAGTGAAAACTGGAAGCCCATCGGATGTATCGAGAGCGGTAGTTTCTAGAATTACCAAAGCAGCTTTCCCTTTATCATAAATGTTAGAAATTTTACTTGTTGAGGTGATAGTGGCTTGTGTTGGAAGTGGTTTATGGAGGATAACCCCTTGCTCTCCGTGGACCATTTTTGAGTAATTGACATCACCTAAATGTGCAAGAGGACCTCTTCCACCAGTTCCACCCAAGACAACACACATAGTTGGTAGAGCTTTTTGTTGAATATCTTTTGTATTCTCTGTCGTGAATTCTAATTCAAATCCTGTAGGGTCTGTTGCTCCAGCTCCAACACCCAAACTGTATAGTAAACAATCTTTAGAATCCCATGAACTTTCATGCGGTTCAGATTCCATGCCAATAGCGTCTAAATTAATGCCCATTTTAACTCCTTTGAATGTTAAGACTACTGCATACAGTCTTGAGTCGTCACTTTGGAGAAGTCAACCAAGATAACGGAACTTGCAATGACGAAACTAAATGGTCATTGCCTTTTTTGATTATTAAGTCAGCGTATTTTTTTGATGGATAGATATATTTATCTAGGTTGGGTTTATTCACTGATTTCCAAATCTCTGAAGCAAGTTTTTTCCGCTCTTCCATATTCAGGTTTTTAAATTGCGAAAAGAAAGACTTTGTATTGTCCTCAGCCAAAGAGCAGTACTTGAGAAATCTATCTTCATACCATTGGGTAATTTCGCTTTCATCTGCGTCTATGAAAATTGAAAAGTCAAGGAACTCTCGAATTGATGGATCCTGATCATTCTTTTCTATGGGCTCTTGAAGAATGTTAACACCTTCAATAATGATGAGATCTGTGATTTCAGAACGGGAAGTGCCTTCAATGTCATAAGATTCATGTGAATAGATGGGGATTATTGAATTAGGCTTTCCCTCGCTAATTCCTGACAGAAATTTAATAATAGCTGCATGGTCAAAACTCTCAGGGAAACCTTTGCGATGGAGAATTTGGTTCTTTTGTAATTGCGAATTAGGAAAGAGAAAGTTATCGGTTGAGATGACCTGAGCTGAAAGGTTTATGGGGGGACTGGTGACTAATTTCTTTATGATGTTTGAAATTGTTGATTTGCCGACTGATACGCTTCCCGTAATACCGATCAATAACGGTTGTGGGGTTCTGGTTCTCGTTTTCAATGAACGCTTATGGTCACTTAATAATTTTTGAATAATTGGAGCATAAATTTCGTTAATTTCCTGTTCTGTGAAGTTCAAGTCAGTAATGCCCTGAACACCTTGGATTTCCCAACTAGAAATTTCTTCAAGCCACTTTTCTCGATTTAGTAATTGTGTATCTTTAGGCATCTAAGTGACCTCGTTTTGTTTGCCGCACGTTACTTGTTGCGCGCCTTCTAAGATCTATTAATTATGTCTTGCCAAAACAAATTTAGAGTCTATATTTCAACATTGTTCCTATAAGAGAGAGAATAGAGGAATGAAAGCAGTACGTGTCTCAGATCAAGTTATAGAGCTATGTGATGTGCCCGATCCTAAAGGGGAGGGGGTTCTAGTTAACGTGGAAGCGGTCGGGATTTGTGGATCTGATCTTCATTTAATTGATTCAAATATGATGAATGTAATTCCCGGTCATGAGATTTCTGGCATTACGTCAAGCGGCCACCCCGTAGCCATCGAACCAATGCTGTCATGTGGTATCTGTAGGCATTGTGATGAAGGTTTACAACCTTATTGTGATAGTGCTTTGCCTAACACTATGGGTATTGGGATTGATGGGGGGATGGCAGAGAAGATTATTGTGCCTGAACGATTTCTCACACCATTACCCAATGGTATTGATGTACGAGACGCCTTTTTGGTTGAGCCACTGGCAGTAGCAGTTAGAAGTTTATTGCGTGTAGGTTCAAACTCGCTCAAGAGGATTGTTGTCGTTGGCGGGGGAACAATAGGGCTATGTTGCGTCGCAGTAGCTAAATACTTTGGCGCAGAAGTTGAACTTCATGCTCGTCATCAACACCAAATTGATGCAGGGCATCGACTAGGAACACAATCTTTGCGATCTGAATTAGCGCCGGTAGTCATTGAAGCGGCTGGAACTGAAAGTGCTTTAGCAACTGCTGTGAACTTAGCTACGAAAGGAGGCGTAGTCGGAATCCCAGCTACCTACTGGAATCCAACAGAGTTGCCTGGCATGTCTATGGGGATGAAGGAGGTGTCATTGGTTCCATCCATCACATATGGGAATACTCAAGGGCAACGGGATTTTGAATTAGCTGCAAAAATTCTTGCTTCGACCCCTGAATTGTCAAGGGCATTAATTACTCATAGGTTTCCAATCGATGCAGCTTCTGATGCTTTTGAAACTGCTAGATCTCGTAAAAAAGGTGTAATAAAAGTTGCGGTGGAGGTCTAAACGGGGTCAACTTTTATTATCTGTAATAATGATATCTGGATCGTAACTATTCATAAAGAAGATCATGACAAAATAGTAAAACCCGCATAGATTGACATTGTGAGTAGAGGCAACCTAAAGGGTATGCAATGACAGCAATTGAAGTCCAAGCACCCAGCACCAGACCTTGGTGGATGGAGAATGCGGGATGTCAAGGAAAGTCGCAACTATTTTTTCCTCCTCCAGGCGAAAGGCCAGCTGCTAGAGAACGACGTGAGAATCGTGCTCGAAAAGTTTGCTTTGAGTGCGAAGTTCTTGCTGACTGCCAAACCTATGCGCGTCAGCAAAGAGAACTTGGCTTCTGGGGCGGAGAATCAGAAATAGAGCGTGCTGAAGCTGGATTTGCACCCACAACCCCCGTAATTGGCTTACGAAGGCACAGAACAGCCGCAAGTTAAGCCCCATAAACTAATCCATATTAGAAACCAGTATTACCGCTAGGCTACCAACATGAATGAGCACGTCGGTCCAGCAACAAGTATTCATGGTTCAAGTGATGGAGTTCTCATAACTTCCCATGATTATGGCGGGAGAGGCCCAACGATTATCTTCTGTCATGCGACTGGTTTCCATGGGAGATACTGGGATCCTATCTGTAAGCAACTGTGCAATGATTTTCATTGCGTATCTCTTGACTTTAGGGGCCATGGGAATAGTTCTTTACCTTTGGGAACCTCCTTGAGTTGGGTTGGAATGGCTGAGGATCTTTTATCGGTTGTTGCTCAACTCGATCTTGACCCGGCACTCGCTGTGGGCCACAGCATGGGGGCAAGTAGCATACTTCTTGCAGAACAAATTCGCCCCACAACTTTTAAAGCTGCGTGGTTATTTGAGCCGATAGTTATTTCACCAACGACTTTTACTGAGAAGAATTCAAAGGGTGGGACTCTTGCGGCTTCTGCAAGAAAAAGAAAAGAGATATTTACATCTCGCGAAGAAGCATACGAACGGTATGCCTCAAGACCGCCATTTTCAGCAGTAGATTCAGATGCATTATGGGCGTACGTCAATTATGGATTTAGTGACCACGAGGAAGGCGTGATTCTCAAATGTAGAGGCGAAATTGAGGCCCAAGTATTTGAAAGCTCAGTGACTAATATATATGACAATTTAGCAACTATGGAAACCTTAGTAACCGTTGCTGCAGGGGGAGATAAAGAAGGCCCAGCACAAATAGCACCCATAGTTGCCAACGAATTGCCTAATGGCCAATTCCGCTTATTTGCGCAATACACTCATTTTGCCCCGATGGAAGACCCGAATTTCATTGCTGCTGAAATCCGAAATGAATTAATGAGAACTCTTTAGAAAATTCTAAGATATCGTCAAAACATGGACGCAAGAACATGGTTAGGTTTAGAACCATCACATAACCCACATCGTTGGCACCTACCAGTCTCAAAAGGTATCTCTACTGGCCACCGAGCAATGTTTGGTGGCAGCGGTCTTGGAGCAGCAATAGCAGCCATGGAGGGTACAAGCGACCGACCCGTTGTTTGGGCGACAGCTCAATACCTTTTGTTCGCTAAAGTTGGGACCGTGGTAGATTTCGATGTCACTCTTGCAGTTCATGGTAAAAAGACAACACAAGCTCGAGCTGTCGGACATGTCGGTGGAACAGAAATTATTACGGTCAACGCTGCTTTAGGCACTCGCTCATACCCTGAAGAGAGAACTTATTGTCTGCCACCAGAAGTTCAAAAGCCAGAGACATGCCCGATAAGAGAACGATTTTCAACTGTTAACGATTCGCTTGATTCGCGAATTGAACAACGATGGGCCTTACCGCTTGGAGCTAAAGAACCAACCGAAATTGAACCTGGCAGAATAGCAGTTTGGAGTCGCATGCCAGAGCTACTGGAGCCATCAGCAGCTACATTTGCTGTGTTGGGTGATTATGTACCTATGGGTATCAGCTTCATACAACAGGGAAAAGCAGGGTCAACAAGCCTTGATAACACTTTGAGAGTAATTGATCTGGTTCCTAGCGATTGGTACTTGCTTGATATCAGAGTCGATGCCATAGCTAGTGGTTTTGGGCATGGTGTTATTCATATTTGGTCAGAAGATGGTGTTTTGTGTGCAATTGGAAGTCAATCTTGCATTGTTCGAAGCAGAGAACCTGGCTCTCACTCTCCACCAAAACGTCTTGTTGAGTCACCCAATAAGTCTGAATAAGATACGGTTAGATTATTTCTCTGAATAGTGTGGGATTACGCTTACCTTTAGGCTGTTTGCCACGTTCATCTTTGATGTCGTAATGTACTGCTAATTCAGCTGTAGTTAAAACTTGCCCATTCCGTTCGAACCTCTGCTCATCTGTGGCAAGTTTAGCTATCACCCGTCCCGTATAGAGCGGGGTTTCGGAGTTCTCTTCATCCAATTCTATGTCACCCTTTTCAATACTTTCTATAATGAATTCCGTTAATACCTGACTCGGCCAAAGACCTATAACGCAAAGTCCATCTTCTTTACCTTCAACTGCAAAATCACGAGTGAGGCGGTCTGTGCCCATCTTAGCGATTCCATAACTTGCGCTCAGGGCGTAGCGTTCAGATCCACTTGAGGAGATATTCACAATAAATTTCAGAGAATCGGTGCTTGTCATCATTAGTTTCGTTGCATGAACACTCGCTATGTATGCTGCACGGAGGCCAATTCCGACTTGGTCATCCCACACTTGAATAGGGTGTTCCCAGAATTTTCCACCCCAAACAGGAGGGTTAGGAATCTTGAAAGCGTTGTTCACATGAATATCTAATCTGCCGTGGTCACTTTCTATTTGTTGATACAACCTCATTATTTGTTCATCGTCTCCAAGGTCCACCGATACCGGTACCCCCACGCCTCCAGCTTCATTAACCATCTTGGCAGTTTCATCGATCGTTAAGGGACCATTCCCTTTTGACCTTCCCGTTATATAAACAGTTGCCCCCTTTTCTCCTAATCCGACAGCGATTCCTCTTCCGATTCCTCGACTAGAACCTGTTACTACTGCTACTTTCCCTTTAAGTTCATTCTCTTTCATTGCATCCTCCTAATTACCCGATGCTTCTTAGGTCAACGACAAAGACAAGTGTCTCATTAGGAGCTATAACGCCCCCAGCACCTTGTGAACCGTATCCCATTGCTGGGGGGATTATTAGTTTCCGGCGACCTCCTACCCTCATTCCCTTGCAGCCTTCATCCCATCCTGAAATGACTTGTCCTGCTCCGAGATGGAATGCAAAAACTTCGCTTCGAGACCAAGATGAATCAAATTCAATACCTGTTGACCATGAGATACCGACATAATCCACACTAATAATTTGCCCTGGCTCACACTCTGCGCCATCGCCGATAATTAAATCATCTAGTACTAATTCAATTGGAGGGCTTCCTTCAAAAGGGACGTCAACAATTGGTTTTTCAAATGAATTCATAAAAGCTCCTCGTCTTGCTTTCTTTTGGCTTATTTGGGCTAAAGGGCGATATTAACTCATTCAATAATTTGCTTAATGGACCTTCTGTCCATTCTATCCATTAGAGAATTTCTTCGCTCGCCTAGTTCTTTCCATGTTAAGGAAGGGACATTCTCCCGTATGCCAGCAACTCGTCTGAAGGTTATATCGCTCACATCATCAGCGCTGAGAGAAAACCCTATTTCTGTTGCGACTCGTACTCCGTTTCTGCCGAAGAAAGCAGAGGCGACTTCCAAGAATTCATTGAGTAGGTCCATGTCAGGGTCTAGTTCCTGCATTACTGATGACAGGTAAGCAAAGTTTTTTACGAAAAGCATGAGTTCTTTGGGGATCCGTGCGCCTTCAGCAAGTAGACCTTTGATGAGACCTCGAAATTCATCAATAAATTCCTCTTCTGATAGCTCTAGGGGGTCAAAGTTGTTTCGCTCAAGTTGGAATTCATTTATTAAAAGACCTATGTCGGCATCTTCCGGGAAAGCCCCTAGGTCTTTTATTCCAACGACTTGTGATTCCACGTCACCGGTCATCAGACCCACTACGTACCTGAGAAATGCCTGTCTGCGAGTACCATCAAGCCGCCCCGTTATCCCAAAATCTACAAGACCTATTT
>WTHU01000073.1 GCA_011523005.1 Acidimicrobiales bacterium | reverse complement strand
CTGTTCATTTTTAGTTGCTGTAATAGGAACTTATAGCATCTGGTTGATAGCAAGTGTACTAGCAGGTGCAGCATACGGCCTTTCAAACACTGGAACAAATGTTGTAATTGGAAAAGTCATTGCAGCAGAGAAACGCACACTGGCAATGTCGGTGAAAACGTCGGGTGTGCCACTTATGGCTGCATTAGCCTCGGCCATAGGCCCATGGTCTGCAGAGCAATGGAAATGGGAGCTCATCTTAATGGTAAATGGGGGAGTTGCTATTTGCGTAGGAGTTTCTGCTCTGTTGATAGTGCCAAACCGTCTAGTCGATAGTGTCGACCAGAATAAAGATAAAGCGCTCCCGCCGAATTTCTACTGGTTCGGAATAGCGTCGTTTTTGCTTATAGCTGGTTCACAGCCACTATATTCATGGATAGTCTCGTATTTAGAGGATTCTCTTGGCGCAAGTTCAGGGTTTGCTGGGGCGGTAACTTCCGTAGCTTGTTTCTTTGGAGTGCTAGTTATGGTCTGTAATGGCTTAATCGCTGACAAACTAGGTCCCCATAGTCGGGTTAGGTTACTGATGACCCTACTATTCTGTTCAACGGTTGCAGTTACTTTGGTAAGTCTCGGCCCGTCACTGGGAATTGCCTTAGTGATAATAGGTGCCATCGTCGGGGTGTCAACTCAGCTCTCTGCCATTGGAACAATGCATGCTTGCATAGTTGATAAAGCTCCGCTTTCGGTCAGTAGAGCTACGGGGATAACAATGACTGGGTACTACCTTGGTGCATTAGTCTCACCACCCTTATTCGGTTTTGTTGTGGACTGGACAGGAAGCTTTGCCTATTCTTGGATAGGCACCGCTGCGTTGTTATTCGCTGCTGTTTTTGCATGGCAAAGAGTGGGGCAGATCAAACCACAGAATGGAGAAAAAGGGGGATTATGAGGTTGAAGGGAAAAGTCGCTGTCGTAACAGGTGCAGCATCTGGTATAGGGAAAGCAACCGTTGAAAGATTTACTGAGGAAGGGGCATTAGTCATCATCGGCGATATCCAAAGAGAACTTGGTGAAGAACTGTCATCAGAAATAGGGGATAACGCCGCTTTTAAGTATTGTGACGTGACAGAAGAAAACGATGTGAAGGAGCTTATGGAACTGGCGGCATCAACTTTCGGCAGGTTAGATATCGTCATGAATAATGCGGGGATAGTGGGCTCCAGAGGACCAATTTCTACAACCGATGCATCAGAATTCAAAGCCACGTTAGACATACTTCTCTACGGTACGTTTCTCGGAATTAAACACGCAGCCCCGTACATGGAAAAACAAAAGTCAGGGTCAATTATCAACATAGCAAGCACAGCTGGTGTAACTGGAGGGCTTGGCCCCCATGCATATGCAGCAGCCAAACACGGAGTCGTAGGACTTACAAAGAACATAGCAGCCGAATTATGCAGATCCGGCGTAAGAGTAAACTGTATAGCTCCTGGATCAACTGTCACGCCTCTCGTAGCCGCTGCTTATACCGATGACCATGAGGCAATAGAAGAGGTCAGTGAAATAGTAAAAGCAAAATCACCAATTCTTGATAGGCCTGGCATGCCTCTAGACGTAGCTAATGCCGCCCTTTATTTAGCTTCTGATGAATCAGGGAACACAAATGGGCATTGTTTAGTAGTGGATGGGGGACTTACTACTGGCTCCACTCCAAACGATCCACCTCATTCAGATTCAATGCCTTTCCTTCGGGAAGCCGGTCAACGCGGTTTATAAATAATGAACATTGGACTGATACCACAAAAGTGGGCACGGTTAACTCCTCAGAAGGAAGCAGTAATTGATGCAGAAAAAAATAGGCGGATCACCTTCAGCGAGCTTGAGGACCTTGTTAATCAAATTGCAAATGGCCTCATATCAATAGGATTACAAAAGGGTGATCGAGTAGGGATTCTAAGCAAGAATTCGATAGAGCACCTCGCACTTTTCTACGCTTGCGGACGCGTTGGGCTAGTAGCACAACCTATGAATTGGAGATTATCAGCAAGTGAACTAGTAAAAATTATTGGAAACGGAAACCCTAGTGTTGTTATTGTCGATGGTGATTTGTCTGGATTAGGGAAGCAAGTGCAAGCAGAAACTGATTTGGTGCAGCAATGGCTTGAATACGGGGAGGCAGGAGATCAGTCGTTTGAATCGTTAGTTCAAGGACAGCCACCGATCGAACCTTCACTAACATCAAACTGTAGGGTAGAAGACCCATTCTTTATTCTCTATACCGGCGGAACAACTGGAGAGTCCAAAGGTGCTCTTCATTCTCATGAAAGCGTCTGGTACGGGATGCAAAATCAGACTGTTGCGGAACGTATTGTGCCTTCCGACGTCTACATGCTGACAGGTCAAATGTTTCATATTCCTATTGTGCTGGCAATGAATTACCATGCGCATGGATGTCCGCTTGTTTTGATGAATTTTGATGCAGAGCTAGCTCTTAATTTAATTCAAGAAGAGAGGGTTTCTGCTTTCTTGGGAGTAACAACGATGCTCAACTGGATGATGGCTGTTCCGAATTTCAAATCTTTCAATCTGGATTCGCTAAGGAATATTCAATACGGAGGCGGACCTATGCCAAGCAGAATCATCCGGGAAGCACTTGATTCCTTCCCCTGCAGCCTCATACAGGGTTATGGGCAAACTGAAGGAACGACAATGACTTTCCTGACGCAGGAAGACCACTATCTCGCAATACGTGAAAACTTACATCCCGAAAGACTTCGCTCCTGCGGAAGAGAGGGTTTTGTCACATCAGTTCGAATCGTAGACCCTGCTGGTAGCGTTGTACCCCAAGATAATAAGACTCCTGGTGAAATTATCGTAAAGTCTAAAGCCAATATGCTCGGATACTTCGGACGGCCAGACCTAACAGATCAAACTATTCGCGATGGTTGGATGTGGACAGGGGATATCGCAACTTGGGACTCGGAGGGGTATTGCTACATCGTTGATCGGGCTAAGGACATGATTATTTCGGGGGGAGAAAATATCTATTCGATTCAAGTTGAAGAGGCTATAGCGAAGAACGAAGCCGTGCTTGAGGTTGCTGTGATAGGGGTCCCTGATGATGAGTGGGGGGAATCAGTCAAGGCATTTGTTGTTACTAAGCCAGGTCATGATTTGTCATCCGAGGATATTATGGCGACAGCTAAAAACAATTTAGCGAGTTATCAGAAACCGAAGTTTGTTGAATTTGTTGAAGAACTTCCGAAAGCTCCAACAGGAAAAATACTCAAACGAAATCTCAGAGCTGATTCTGATTAATCTGCAAATAATTTAATTAATGTATGATTGGGCACTCGTTTGCGATATCCAGCACTTTATAAACTCGACCTATGCCTAAACAAAAGGCGACATAGCCAGCTAGGTCAACAATCTCTGCATCCGAGAACTCTGACCTTAATTTGCTAAAGAACGCATCGCTAAGGGAATTTGGGTCCTGGCAAAAGTGTTCAGCAAAATTTAAAGCAAGTAATTCTTGTTGGTCTAGGGTGTCTGGTTTTTTTCCGTGGATGATTTCGCGATACTCCGATTCAGAAAGTTTCTTGTCCGTTCCCGACGCACTTCTAGTATCAAGTCATATGGGGCATTGGTTTATCACAGCTATACGCATCCGGGCTACCTCTCTGACTCTGCGCGTAAGTAGGCTCTTCTCATGAGAGGCAATTCGAAAACTGTCAATTGCCTCCGAAAGTCCTGAAGTCATTTTCCAGAGGCGTATACGCTCTAATTCCTCTCCATTGGGAATGTCAATGCGTGCCATAGAGAGTTTGAATTACCTAGCTTAAGCGTCCACGCCTAAGTATGCAGATTGTAAAGCTGTGGGGTCGTCTATGTAATTGGCCGAGTCGCTCTGGAGGACAAGTTCTCCATTTCGTAGAACGTAGAAACGAGAGCAGTATTTCAGTGCGAGGCCTGCATTCTGTTCTACTAAGAGAAGAGTTACGTCCTCTGAGAATAGGTCTCCGAGTTGCTCGTAGAATTCTTTTACAAGCAGTGGGGCCAAGCCTAATGACATCTCGTCAATGAGTAGTAATTTCGGTTTAGCTATGATTGCGCGACTTAGTGAAAGCATTTGTTGCTGTCCTCCACTAAGTAAGCCAGCGGCTTGTTTTCTTCTTTCTTGAAGAATCGGGAATTTTTTGTAGACGGTCTCAAGCCCCTCCTCTAGGAGGTCGGGAGATTTTCCGTAATTGGCTACTTTTAAATTATCCTCTACATTTAGCCCGGGGAAAACACGTCGACCCTCCGGCACCTGGATCACACCCATGTCAACGAGTGCTGCAGGGTTTGTCCCGCCTATTTCGTCTCCATCAAATGTAATAGTTCCTTCAGTTGGAGTTAGAAGACCAGAGATGGTTTTGAGCACTGTCGATTTTCCTGCGCCATTAGCACCTAGTAGGGCAACCTTTTCTCCAACATTTACATCAATGTCAACTCCGTGAATGACTTCATTTCGGCCATACCCAACTTTTAGATCTTTTATACTTAATCCACTCATATTACGTCCCTAAATAAGCAGCGATTACTTGTTCGTTTCTGGTTACTTCTTCTGGAGTACCATCGGCTATTGTCTTTCCTGCGTCTAATACGATAATCCTGTCGCTAACGCCGGCGACTAATTCAACGTTGTGCTCAATTATTAGAACTCCAGCCGATATGTGGTTTGCGTATTCTTGGACCTTTTCCATCATTTCTAAAGCTTCAGCCGTTGGTAACCCTGCTGCAGGTTCATCTAGTAGAAGAATTGAGGGGTTCGTAGCTAGAGCTCTAACGACGTCAACCCTCTTTTGGAGTCCATATGGAAGGTCTTCAACTTTTTCATTCCAGTATTCCAATAGGTCCATATGGTCTAGTAGTTCTGCAGCTACATAATGAGCGTTTTTTTCTTCTCGAAGTACCCAAGGCATCCGGAAAGATTCTGCTATTCGCCCATATTTCATATTTCGGTCGAGTCCCAATAATGCGTGCTCTAGGACATTCAGATCGTCATGGAGATTCAGGTTTTGAAAGGTCCTACCGAGACCAGACAAGGCTCTGTTGTGAATGGGTTTTTGAGAAATTTCTTCACCATCAAGGATAAATTGTCCAGTCGCTCCTTTAACGTGTCCGGTTATGGCGTTGAAAAGGGTTGTTTTACCTGCACCGTTAGAACCAATTAGGCCTGTCACTCCACCTGCGGGTATCTCAAATGATACTCCGTCTACAGCTTTCACACCTCCGAATGCAACCGCAGCATCACGGACAATTAAGCTTCCTTTTGCTTCTGAAGATGCTAAAGGCGCTAAGTATTGCGATTCTAAGGGTGCCGTCCCTTCGTCGGCTGAGAGAGTTTTCCCATCCTCTGAACCATTCTTTAGGTTCTTTACTCTTTCCCCAAGCCATTCAAACATCCCAACTAGTCCGTCAGGGGCTATCAATGTCAAGATAATGAGGGTCCCACCGTATATGAGTCCTTCATACTCTTGCACATCTCGCGATAACTCTGGAAGCCATTTGACGAAGGCAGCTCCGAGGACAGCTCCCATGAGCCTATGTTTTCCACCGATGATCAATGCTAGAACTACTATGATTGAAAGGCTGACTCCATAGTTTTCCGGTATAGCGTACCTAAGTGTGTGGGCGTAAAGTACGCCTCCGATTGCGGCTAGGCCACCTCCTATTCCGAAACACAGAATCTTTAGCCAGGCAACAGGCAATCCAGCTGCACGAGCTGCGGTTTCACTTGTTCTCAATGCATTCCATGACCTACCTGTGCGGCCATCTTGGTAATTACCAACGATCCAAAATGTGATGAGCATCAAAACGAGGGCTATTCTGACAAGAGTTGGCCCTCTTGAGAATTCGTACCCAAAAAGTTCAAGTTTCCCTACAGGTTTTCCTGAACCGCCACCTGAAAATTGTTTCCACTCGAACAAGACCTGTACACCTACGAACGCGACAGCAAAGGTTGCAAGGGCTAAATACAACTCATTAACGCGTAAACTTGGGAACCCAACTATCAGCCCCAAAAGAAAGGCAACACCGAATGCTATAGGAAGCTCGGTTTCGAGTCCCCTTGTCCAAACTGTAGTTATGTTCGCTGACAAGAAGACACCTGCTGCAACAAAGATTGTATGTCCAAGTGTCAACTGCCCCGCCATACCGAAGACAACGATAAGGCTTGCCCCGATAATAGCGAAGATTATCGTATTCATGATCGTTTGAGAATATTCCGAGTAAGTTCCTGCCAGTAAATAAACGAGCAGTATTCCAAGAAAACCAAAGTAGTGATTCTTCTTTAAAAACTTCGGAAGAGGTATCTTTGCTCGTTCCAGTGCGGTAGTTGATTTTTCTATAGGGTCACTCATACTCGTTCGTGCCCTTTCTCTCTAGTGAATAAACCATGAGGTCTGATTAGTAGAACGATGAACACGATCACAACTGGTAAAGCTGCTGCGAACTCTCTCGGCGCCCATTTGATAGTAAATGCTTCAAGTTCTCCAAGTAGTAGTCCACCAGCTACTCCACCAGAGAGGCTTAGGAACCCGCCGAGGATTGCAGCAACGAATCCTTTGATGAAAATGATATTCATGTAGTCCTGTTGGAGGAAGAGTACGGGCGCAAATACGATTCCTGTTACGCCACCGACTAAAGCTGATAATACCCAAGTCCAAATTGAGACCGTAGATTCCTTGATTCCCATAAGTTTCGCAGCATCTTGGTCCTCAGCAAATGCTTTCATGCCCAAACCTAATTCGGTCTGATTGATGATATAGCCAACGATAGACAACGTTACGAAAGTAGTTATGGCGACTACTAAGTGCCATGCATTCAGTCGGAAGTCACCTATTAGCCAGTTGATTCGATCAATGTCGCCGGGTACGCGATACCGCCTTGCGGTTCCTCCCCACCACAGCAGAGATACATTTGCTAAGAATTCCTCTACACCAAGGGTCATAATTACGATTGGTAGAAAATCGCCAAGCTTAACTAAAGGCCTTACGGTCAATCTTTCAACCACGTAAGTACCGGCTCCTGTCATGATCATTGCAAAAAGAATCGCAACGCCAAAAGGCATGTCTTGTTCAGCGGCCCACCAATGTGCAAGGAATCCAGAGATTCCCGCCATTGTTCCCGCAGCAAAGTTTAGGATTCGTGCTGTTTTGTAGACCATTACAAGGGCAAGTCCGATTAATGCGTATGCAAAACCAGATACAAGACCCTGCCATGCTATTTGGATATACTCAACCATCGTTCTCCCCGATGTTGGAATTTTGACTGGTTTAGGGCCCCGGTCGGGGCCCTAAACCGTCATTAACTATTTAATAAGTAGTGGCTATTCCTGACCTACTACTAGTTCTTCCCATGCCCCATTTTGAACTTGCAAGATGATTACATCGTTGTTTCCAAGATGGTTTTCTTCCGAGAAGTTAAGCGGACGCATGATTCCACCTGTATCAAAGTCTTTGATGCTTTCACCAGCTGCAACAAAGCTTTCTACAGTTAGGCATTCGCCGGCTCGTGTCAGCATTTCTTCGAGGACTAATCCTCCAGTGTATGCAAGCAAGCTAGCTGTACTTATTTGTGCTTCTTCTGCACCTGCGGCAAACATAGCCTCTCGGTATGCGTTGAGACCTGGTTTATCGCCTGTTGCTGACGAAATAACGTTCACGCCGTATGCGCCTTCAGACAATTCACCTGCGAGTTCAATTGTGTTCGCAGAAATTGTTCCTGTTGAGCCCCAGAATCGAGCCTCTAAACCAAGTTGGTCTGCTTCAAGAAGGAATTGAGCGAATTGTGTGTCGCCAGTTCCAACGTAAACATCTGTTACTCCGGAGTCAATGAATGAAAGGATCTGCGGTCCATATGTTGTGGAATCGCGTTCCCAAGTTTGCTCGTCAACAAGAAGGTCTCCACCGGAGCTGTCCTTGTATCCCTGAACTGTTTGTTCACCATCAACTGAGTTAATTGTCATCAGTCCAACTTTAATTCCGTCAGTTCCAAAGTTGTCTACTAGGTAGTTACCAAAACCTTTGGTTTGGGCATAAGCAGGTGGATTAACTGAGAAAAATAGTGGATGGTTGTTCACGTCATAGAAGCTTAAATCTTGTGCCCATGGGAACAATGAAGGTGTGTTTGATTCATCATGGAGAGGTAAAGCAGCCTTTAGTGTTGCTGAACCAATACTTGCCCATATAGCAAATACATTCTCTTGTTCGATGAAGTACTGAGCATTAGCCACTGTCTTCTCTGGGTTGTAAGCGTCATCCTGGACAATGAATTCAATCATTCTTCCGTAGATACCGCCACCTTCGTTAATTCTGTCTCGGGTAACTTCCATTGCTAAAACAGCTTGCTCTCCAAGCGCAGCCAAGTTTCCAGTCATTGGCTGTGATGATCCAAATAGGATTTTGTCATCAGTTACGCCTCGAGCGAGTTCGCACTCTTCTTCAGCGGCAGCTTCCTCACTGCTTGAACTTTCGCTGCTTGAACTTTCGCTGCTTGAACTTTCGCTGCTTGAACTTTCGCTACTTGAACTGCTGGATGAATCGTCATCATCTCCACAGCCAACGGCTATTAGCCCTAATACGGCAAAAATGGCAAGCAACTTCCAAAGTTTACTTTTCATAATTTCCCCTCTTTAGGTGAACTGGATGAACCAGTCCTTTAATGTATTGATTGATTCATTTAACTGTCATTTGTGAGAATAATCAATTATTAACCCTTGTTTTTTTTATCTTTGTAAGGACACTTACAAGTTTCATTTCTCTAGTAAGAGGAGAGAAGCTTCACTCGCTGGCATGCCAATTTCTACACCTCTAGACTTAGCGTGCAGATTCACAGCTGAAATAACTCCGTCATAGTAGTGAGATAATCCGCTGCCCATTCTTGCAAGTTTTGCATCAACTGTAGCTCCAGCTAAACCAGACTTTTCGACAATGCTTAGACCTATAATCCCGGAATTGTCCATTCCTTTTCCGCCATCACTACATATAAATCCCCAAGGGCTGCATTTCAGAAGGTACGGAACCGCTGACCTACCCGTATGGCCTGCAGTTACGAGAACGTTTTTTCCAGTATCGGCATCGGTGCCGAAAGCGATTGAATCTGTAGCGATGATATGCCGACCGTCTTCTGAAGTGTGCATGATAGTCCTATTCGTTGTTTCGGAAGGTGCTCGTACGTCATTGTCAACGGTTAGTAATAAGTTGGCGGCTTCTTTCACTGTCATGCCAGTTCGTACACCACAATCTTTTGCGAGTTGATTGCAAAAGCTAATAACTCCATGTTCGTATAAATGTACCCCGTTCCCTAAATGTGCGCTCATAACGTCAGCAACAGCGGCAGGAATATTAAGTGCTTCAAGAAACCATAACCCCGCAATAGCTGACCCTTCAGGCCCTATGCCGCAATCCATTCCAATTGCGGCTCTGGGAGCATGGTCAGAAATGAAACGAGCAGGAAGTACGCCGCAATATGAAGCATTTACACAGACATCTTTTCCAGTGTTGCGAGAATCTACATCGTAAGCGGAGTCCATTGCAACAATCCTGCGGCCTAATTGTGAATTTGCTAAAACTATCGTTTGCTTATCTTCATTTCCGGGCATTGCGTTTCCTTCGTGGTTGTGGACCTCGGTCATTAGTATGGGCTGTAACGCCTCTTTCTCGTAATTCAATCTTGCGGACTTTCTCTGACGGAGTCTTAGGAAGTGAATTTACTATTTCAATATACCGAGGGATCGCAAAGTCCGGAAGTTGACGCTCTGAGTATTCCCATATACTTTCTGCCGTAAGATGACCCCTGCTTGTTGGCACTACGAAGATCATCACCTCATCTTCGCCTGCTTCTTGATCTGCAGGTACTCCGATAGCAGCAACTTCTTGAATCATGTCGTGGGAGAGAAGGGCTTGTTCAATTTCAAATGAACTAATATTTTCTCCTCTTCTTCGCAGAGCGTCTTTGAGTCTGTCTACGAAATAGTACCAACCTTCTTCATCTCTCCTTAAGCCATCACCAGTATGGAACCAAAGATTACGAAATGCCTCGCTGCTTTTATCAGGCATGTTGAAATATCCTTGACAAGTTGTCCAAGGGAATTTTGGTCGAACAACTAGTTCTCCCACTTCACCTACTGGAACTTCCTCATCAGTTTCCGGATCTACTAGGCGGATATCAAACCAATCGCTGTTGTGGAGACCAGCAGCTCCAGGCGGCCGGTTCTCACCATATGGTGTGAGTATCGGCATACATGTTTCAGTAAGTCCAAAGACTTCCACGAAAGCTTCAATGCCAAAGCGTTCCTTGTAGGCTTCGAGAATTGAACTAGCGGTGGGTGCTGCAAAGACGCACCGAAGTTGATTATCAGAATCTGAGTTCTGCTGTTCCTGTTTCCATACAAAATCCATCATGACGCCAATAAAATTCGTAACAGTTGCCCCGGAGTCACGTATTTGGTTAATCCATTCTGAAGCACTGAATCGCTCTTGAAGAACATATTTAGAGCCTGCAATAAGTGCAGGGTAGGCCGCAAGGAATTGCGAATTGCCATGAAAGAGGGGCCCACATGACATGTAGGTGTCCAGCGAAGTTAAACGAGTAAGAGATACCGTTTCGTCAGCAAAAAGATACATATGCGCATGGGGCATCATCACTCCTTTTGAAAGCCCTGTAGTTCCGGACGTGAAGAAAATTGAACCTAAGTCAGAGTGTTTAACATCAGGAAGATTGACCGTTTTAGGAGCGACTAATTCGTCCCAGCTTTGGACTTCCTTCTCCATTGTTTCTAAATCTTTCTTTCCCTGCTTAATAGCATCTTCAGATCCCACTAAAACAAAAAGTTCTACGGAGCTAAATGCTTCAGCCACATGCAAAATGCGGGGGATGTACTCAGGTGAAATGACCGCTATCTTCGGAGTCGTGGTAGAAACCTGATGTGATAGGAATGCACCTTTATATGCAGTGTTGATGGGTACCTCAGCAAGGCCAGCGATTGAACTTCCTAGCCATGAGAAGATGTAAGCAGAACAGTTCGGAATCATTATGAGGACACGATCACCTGGCGTAGCGCCTGCCAAAAGCATTCCCGATGCCACCTGTTCAGAGATTTTGAGTGTTTCAGCAAACGTATAAGATTCGTCGTTCCAAGGGACCGAAAGGTAAGTTGCATGAGGGCGCTCATCTGCTTGGAATCTCAAGACTGCAGGGGAATTCCAATCAAAGCGGGATTCGAATGAGGGCGAATACTGGTCGTAATACCTAGTCATTAGTTGTTAATCCACTTCGAGGTGGAAACTGTGGTTTTCTCTTTTCCATAAAAGCGTTAGCACCTTCAAGCATGTCAGGAGAACCTATTGCTTGTATTAAAGCACCAAGACTATTAACCATATTGTCTCTCATTTGGTGATACATTACGTTTGAACTAGATTTAGCCACTTCGAGATAACGTGCGCTCATTTGAGTTAATTCATCGCACCATTGCTCAACTTCTTCATAGAGCTTTTCATCGGGGACTACTTTGTTGATCCACCCAAGTTCGAAAGCTTCCTGAGCCGAGTATTTCCTACACAGAAAAGAAACTTCCTTCGCTCTTTTCTCACCAACCGTCATGGCTAACAAATTTGTGCCACCAAGCACAGGGGCGCTCCCTACTTTTACCCCAGTCTGCCCCAATTGAGCGCTTTCAGCTGCAATCGCCAAATCGCACATCACCACGAGTTCATTTCCTCCTCCAAAGGCCCCGCCATTTACGGCAGCTATTATTGGGAAAGGGGCATTTCTAATTGCGTCAAACAACTCAAGGCTACCGACAAACATTGATCTCACATTCCAGAAATCTGCTTCAGCGAGATTTCCAAGATAACCACCAGCACAGAATGCACGGCCACTTCCTGTTATCACTCCCACGCGTGCGTCCATGTTTTCCCGTAATGTAACGATAATTTCATCAACGGTTTGCCTGCCGTACGAGTTAAGTCTTTCAGGTCGGTTTAACGTAATCCAAAGGACATCTCCTTTCCGTTCCGCAAGAATGTCTTCCATCTCTTCCTCCTTGTGACAGTTCTTCATGAAAACCTATTAATGTTTTGCTTTATTGTAAAACTCATAGAAGTTTGTACGAGTAGGAATCATCGAGAAACGATAAAGAATTTGACAGAATTTCAAAAGATTCACATGGCATTGATTTCTTCTGTCGTGTTGTGGGGAGGAATGTTCGTTGCTTACGCCTACCTGCTACCGACTGTTTCAGCCACTGAAATCATAACGATACGATTCGTCCTGGTTTCAATATCTTTTCTCATCGTTTTTGTTTTGGTGAAGAAATCTAGGCCTAAGATCCCAAGGGAAAAGTTTGGCCGATTAGTTCTCTTAGCTGGAATTGGTATTCCTGGCTCTCAACTTCCAGCGATCCATTCTCAGAATTATTTGTCTCCTTCTCTTGCTTCAGTTCTAGTCACGACATCCCCTGCTTGGGCTGCTGTTCTATCTGGTTGGATACTTCGCGAGAGACTGAGGGGCATCCAAATAGCCGGGTTCGCCATAGCGTTCGGCGGAGCAGCAATCGTTATCACTTTCGGGTCCGGTTCAGGAGCGTTATCTGTTGACAATCCATGGGGCGCTGCGCTTTGCCTTCTCGCTCCTTTCACGTGGGCTGTATTTAACGTTTTGTATAAAAGGGATTTTGGGAACTTGGACCCCTTTAGCACAATCGGAGTTTGTTTAATTATTGGGTCATTCGTAATGATTCCCTTTTATAGATCAGCCGCACGTAGTTTGGGCGAATTCTCAGGTTCGCAGTGGGGTTGGATGATCTACACTGCATTAGCAGGAACTGTCTTAGCGTACTACTTGTGGTATTGGGCCCTGCAACGTCTTGAAGCGAACAAAACAATGTCGTACAATTACGCAGTGCCAATCTCAGCATTACTCTGGTCTTGGCTGGTTATGGGGGTTTTGCCTAGCTCAATCTCTATATTTGGCGGAGTTATTCTTATAGGTGGTGTTTATCTAACTCAGACTCAACGATCAGTTAAACGAAAAGGTGAAAGGCTTGAAATCAATTAATGAAATTTTAGCTGATTTGGAAAAGGAAGGTTATTCAGTTCTGGAAGGACTCATATCTTCTGACCAAATAACTGTAATCAGGGATGAACTAAAATGTATTCTTGCTGATGAGCCATTCGGTAAAAATAATTTCTTAGGGGAAAGAACTAAACGCCTCCACTCGCTTTTTGCAAAACTGCGCTCAATTGATGATCTAGCCCTCAAAGAAGAGATTTTGGAAGTAGCGGAGGAGTTGCTCGGGGATGTAATACTAGGAGCCTCCGTCGCCACTCAAATTTTTCCGGGAGAGTCGGAGCAGCCATTTCATTTTGATGATGGCATCTACCCACTTCCAAAAGAATTCAGAGAGGTGAAGCTAGGCGTTATTTGGGCGCTGGATGATTTCACTGAGGATAACGGAGGGACAGTGATAATACCCAGAAGTCATGGGAAAAGAGAGCATTCATCACTATCGGATCTAGGCGAAAGGAAAGTAACTGTTATGCCTAGGGGCTCAGCGTTATTGTATCTCGGGTCGCTTTGGCATGCTGCTGGTGCTAACACAAGTGGTGAGGACCGACTTGGTGTTATTCTTCAATACGTTGAGAGTTGGTTACGCCCTCAGGACTCACATCTGATCTCAGTCCAAATTAATGAAGCTATGAATTTAAAGCCGAAACTTCTCGGATTGTTGGGGTACTCAATGCGTCAACCCTTTCTTGGCTATGTTGATGGGCAGGACCCAATGCATTTATTGCATGAGCGGAAGTAGCGCCAAATGAAACTCCGAGCAGATGAAACCGATATTAAAAAATATGTTGAAGAGGGATGGTGGGAGGCGTCCAAGGGGCTTGCTGACTTCGTTCGGAAAAATGCGCAAAGAAATCCTTCTGGCATAGCGTACCAAACTCAAGATACTCAGATTTCTTGGAATGAGTATTTTCACTCCGCTCTGGGACTAGCGCAAGAAATCAGACGCGAAGCAGGAAGAGGTGGAAGAGTTCTCGTGTGGCTTCCTGATTCCCCAGATGTTCACGTTTGTTATCTCGCTTGTGAAATTGCCGGAGTCGTGGCCGTTGGAGCGGGCTGGAAGGCAGGATTGCAAGAACTAAAATACCTGTCAGAGGTGACAGGTGCCTCGATGCTTTTATCGAAACTACGTAATCCATTTGGGCAATTAGGTGACATTTCTGAACACTTGAATCTCAAGTCATTATTAGTAGAGGACATATGTTCCAATCACATCGTTGATGCAGGGGAGTCAAATTTAGAGGAAAGTATCGGACCATCAGACCTTTGGTTCCTGAATTCAACATCAGGAACAACCGGATTACCAAAGTGTGTGATGCAAACTCAAAACCGTTGGTTTTATTTTCATAGAAAAGCAGTTGAATTTGGGCACCTTACTGAAAAGGACATTTGGATGAGCGTAGTGCCTGCTCCATTTGGTTTTGGGCTTTGGACAGCTCATGTCACCCCGACACTCCTAGGAATTCCGTGCTTACTGCAAGAACGTTTCAATGCTTTAGAAGCAGCCCAAGAGATAGAAAGACATCAGGTAAGCGTGCTTTGCGCAGTTTCATCCCAATTCGTCATGATTCTTGATGCTAGCTCAAGTATTGATCTCTCTTCTCTGAAAGTTATCTTCACCGGAGGGGAAGCTATTTCTCCTACAAGGGCGCAGGAACTTGAGGAAAAGTCAGGATGTCGTGTTTTGAATTTCTATGGTTCAAACGAAACAGGGACGCTTAGCGGAACTACTGTTCACGACCCTGCCGAAAAGCGTTACACATCTGCTGGAAAAGTAATTCCTGAAATGCAGGTTCGCCTTTATGATCCGGCAACTGGTAAGAGGACAGCAGATATAGGTAAAGGACAACCAGCATGCAAAGGGCCTGCTTTATCGCTGGGATACTGGGAAGATGATGATGCCAATAAGCAGTTAATGACAGAAGATGGTTGGTTCTTGATGGGTGATTTGGTTGAAATTGATTCGCAAGGTTGGTTAAAAGTTACGGGGAGAGTATCGGACTTTATAATTCGCGGTGGTAAGAATATCTCTGCAGTTGCCATTGAAAGAGAAGTGGAGTTGCATCCTAAAGTAGCGCTGGTTGCTGTCGTGCCAAAACCTAATAAGAAACTCGGTGAAACAGCAGCGGCGTACGTTCAGCTACATGTCGGACAAAGTCTGTCTCTAGAAGAGTTACAAAATTTCCTTAGCGATCAGGGTGTCTCAATCGAATGGTGGCCCGAAACGCTTAACGTACTCAAAAAACTACCCCTTTCATCTGGAGGTAAAGTCGCTAAAGGTGAACTGAAAGAGTTAATTAAATCTGAGGAGAGAAATCAATGAAAGTAATTGTCACCGGTGGAGCTTCCGGAATCGGAAGGGAAGTTGGTAATTATCTAATGTCAAAATCATATGAGGTCATTAGTGTTGACTTACAAGAGGAACACGGAGCAATAAAATTAGATGTAGTAAATGAAGGAGCGTGGGATGACCTTTTCCAACAGTTCGGTCCTGTCCAAGGATTAGTTAATTGTGCCGGTATCAGAACTAGGAGCACAATACTGGAAACTTCAATGGCCACCTTTGAGCAGCACCTAAAAGTTAATGTCACAGGAACATGGCTTGGAATAAAGTCTTTCTTTAAAAGCCATGTAGCCGGGACAGAAGGATCAATTGTGAACATTTCCTCCGTGAATGCATTGATTGCGGTCCCAGGACAAGCCCACTATGTAGCGAGTAAGGGTGCAATCTCTGCACTCACCAAAGCTGCAGCGATAGAGGGTGCCCCGATGGGAATACGAGTGAATGCAGTCGGACCAGGCGCCATACGAACCCCGATGACCGAAGAAAGATTAAGTGACCCTGATCAAGTCTCTTGGTTGGAGGGGCGAGTTCCGCTAGGTCGAGTAGGGGAGCCTAACGAAATTGCTTCTGTCGCTAAATTTCTTTTATCCTCGGAATCTAGTTATATAACAGGTACCACTGTTTTTGCCGATGGTGGTTGGACATCGAACGGGGTTTAACGTGTTTCCTTTATCTGGTTTTTATCATTTCGGTCTTGTAGTGAGTGACTTTGATCAGGCACTTGATGAACTTTCCTCAAATTTAGGACTTGAATGGGCAAAAGTAACAGAATTTGAAATTATCTGTGAGCAACCTAATGGGATTGTAACTGCAGATATGAAAGTGGTGTATTCAACAACAGGACCACCACATTATGAAGTAATTCGGGTCGCTCCCGGCACTGTGTGGGGTCAAGCAGACTTAGGTATCCATCACTTGGGATTTTGGACCGAGAATCTTGAAGATGACCATAAACGTCTCACAAATTCTGGTTACATGTGGGAGTCAACATATTATAATCCCGATACCAATGGGCCATTTGGTTTCACCTACCACACTCTTCAAAACACCGGATTGAGGATTGAATTAGTGGACATAGCACGAAAACCGGCTTTTGATAACTGGATGGCTGGTGGTGATTTTCCTTCGGCTATGGAACCTGGAGGAATGGAGAATTGAAAAATACTGCAGACATTGTTGTGATCGGGGGCGGGCCAGCTGGCATGGCCACAGCTCTTGAAGCATCAAAAAACGGAGCTTCCGTCCTGCTGCTGGAAGCGGACACATTGTTGGGTGGAAACGCCGCACGGTCAACTGGCTATCTCGCTTTTCAGGGATTTGAAATGCAACACAGAGAAGGTCTCGACGACAACGCTGAAATTTTTTTCAAAGACATGGTCAATGAAATCAAGCGCCAAGAAGAGACTTACGGTATTGAATTTGATGCCGAACTTGCAAAAGTCTTCGCTAAAGAGTCTGCAACTACTTATGACTGGCTGGTTGAACTGGGATTTGAATTTAACAGATTTTTGCCAAGACCGCTTCAGCACTCTGTAAACAGAATGGTTGACGTCACAGACACCAGCATGTTCACAAAAGTTTTCTCCGATGTCCTAAAAAAGAACGATGTTGATGTACGGACATCAACGAGAGCAAGAAGGTTATTGCTTGAAGAGAGCCAGATAGTAGGTGTACAAACTGATAATGGCTCCTTCCGAGCAAATATGGGAGTTGTCTTAGCTGCAGGTGGGTACCAAGCTAATTCATCGCTAAGAAAAAAATATCAACCTGAACATATGGCAACAACACCCTACTTAGGTACGCACCATGATGTGGGAGACGGGCATATCATGGGGCAAGAAGTTGGGGGCGAATTAATCAACATGACTATGATTCCGCCACTAATCATGGTTGGCTCAGCGCTCGTAGAAGATTCAATAGCAGTGAACACACTCGGTAGACGATTTCACGATGAGGCAGGGCCGTATGATTACAGAGTCAAAGAATTGAACAAACAACCAAACAAAACTGCCCACTACATTTACGACAACCAAACCTACTTGAAAAAAAGGCAACTTATCGATGAGATGCCGCAAACTCCGTCATCTGCTAACTCATTAACGGAACTTGCTCAAATAATAGAATCTGATTACAAAGCGCTAAAAGAAACTGTTACGCAATGGAACGATTTTCTGACCTCTTCAGAAGAAAAGGATCCAGACTTTGGTCGTGTCATCCTTCCAGCGGAAAGAAGGGCAATTATTGAACCACCTTACTTTGCTTCAAAAATGATTACTGGAATCAATTTCCCTGCCGGTGGATTTCGAGTGAATGCCGACCTGCAAGTTCTGAATGTCTATGGGGAACCGATCCCGAAACTATTCGCTGTTGGTGATTGTAGCGGTGGACTAGGGCCAGTCATTGGGATGGGCGGAATGCGTATCACGCCTGCATTAACACTCGGTAGAGTTGTAGGAAGAAAGATAGCTACTCAAAAGTTTGAGTGCTCACCAAACTCTGAACGGCTAGATGAATATATACCAAGTAACACAATGAAAGTTCCCGTCATTGATGATTAATTGTGTAGAGAAAACTTTCCCCCAACTCCTAATAGAAGGCGCAGAAGAAGATCCGAACCGGCCATGTCTAGTGTTACCAAATGAATCAGCGACATACGGTGAAATATTCAAAGAAGCCCTCAGCATAGCCAAGTCTTTAAAATACTTCGGAATTTCGAAAGGAGACCCTGTAGGAATACTCATGGCCAATAGCGTCCGCTATGTAGAGTCACTTTTTGCTATTTCATTACTGGGAGCACTACCCGTGCTCTACAATGGACGATTCAAATCCCGCGAAATCTCCCACGTCACTAAAGACTCAGGAATCAAGATCATTCTCACCAGTGACAAAGCAGACGAATTCACAAATTTTGCTGATCTCTTAGCTAAAGCTATTCCGGGAATCCAAAAAACAACAGATCCACAAAAGGCACTTGAGCTGGAGAATTATCCGGACCTCCAGCGAATTGTGCTGTTCGGCAAAAAAGAGCTGGCAGGTTTTCAAAATGAGCGCCACTTCTTTAATAAAGGAAATAACTTCAATGACCAGGACATACTTTCAGTTACCAAGCATATTGATTTAAGCGATCTAGCAATAATGTTTTACACTTCCGGTACCACTGCCATGCCTAAAGGCTGTCCATTAACTCATACCGTCCTTTTACATGCAGGAATAGTAGGTGGAAGCGACAGACTCTGCCTAGAAAAAAATGATGTCGTTTGGGGGCCTCTACCAATGTTCCACACCGCATTCACCCAACCATTTTGCGGAACACTTTCAGTGAAAGGGACCTTCATTTCTATGGAACATTTCGAACCTAAGCTAGGACTCGAGATGATTAAAGAACATCAACCTGACGTCATGTTTCCAGCTTTTGGACAACTAACCCTAGATCTTCTAAATCAGAAAGAGTACACCCAGAAGATTTCCGCACAGTACGCACAATATTCAACGTAGGCCCAACCGAACAACTTGTTGCGATGCAAAAGCAAATGCCATATACAGTTCAGGTCACAGCGTACGGCATGACCGAAATGGGGGATCTGTAGTTATGAGCGACAGATCGGACGATATC
>WTHU01000011.1 GCA_011523005.1 Acidimicrobiales bacterium | reverse complement strand
CCTATGACCTCATAATGGGTCTTTTTCCGAGGCAATATATCTACCTTTTCTCAAATGCTTGTAGCATCTATTCTATTCAATCCTAAGGAAGGTTCCTAACCATGAGTCACCTTGTCATTTGCCAGAGGTGCGGTGAAGATGAGGATCTAAATGGGAAGAAGGTTGGGGATGAGATTTTTGTTGAATGCCAGTCTTGCGGTTTGATCTGGAGCAGAAATTTATTACCCAGTTGCGTTAAGTGTTCCTCGTTCGATGTGTATCCAGCATTCGAAGCAGTTGTTCTAAAATCTCGCGGAACTCAATTGTCAGTGGAGAGTTCTAAATTAATTTATCTGTGTGCCTCATGCGATATTGCTAGGCTAAGGGAATACCAGAAGAGCAACTCCCCCATCATGCCTAAGGATCTCCCGAACGCCTGACTAGTCTAAGGCATCGGCCAATTGGTCTAGTTCGGCAATTCGTGATCCCTTTATTAATATGATCGCGTCACTATTTTGGCTCGTTTCATGCGTTATGAACGCCAACGCATCCTCCCATGAACTAACGTCCTCGCCACCGTACTTTGGCTCAGCAACAGAGATCCACTGAATGCCATTATCAGTCAGCCTGGAAGCAATTTCCCTATGAGCTTCTTCGCTGGTACTTCCTAATTCAGCCATTGTTCCAACCACCGCATACTTATCTTGCCTTGAAGAAGATAGAAGCGTATCAATAGCTGCATTCATTGACGTTGGGTTTGCGTTATATGAGTCATTAATTACCAGTGCCCCACTTTTAAGATTCTTGCTTTCCATCCTCATTGGCGACAGATCAATATCAGCTAATGACGAACACAAGTCCTCTAACGAAAACCCCATTGAGAGACCGGCGCTTATAGCCGCTAGAGCATTTGTGACATTATGGACACCCGGTATATTCATTCTTGCAGTAGCTGTCCCCCATGGAGAAGTTACCTCGAAGTTGATAGTGAGATCATTGTTTATAGAAATCTTTCGTGCAGTCACTGTCGCATCTTCTAATCCGTAAGTCACTATTTCCGCATTAGTTCGTTTTGACATATCTGCAACTCTTGGATCATCGTTATTCAAAATTGCCGTACCAGAGGATGGAAGCAATTCAACTAAAGCTCCTTTAGTCTCAGCGATGTGGTCTATGTCTTGGAAGAATTCCGTATGGGCAGAAGCTACGCGAGTTACGATTCCAATAGTTGGGGTTGCTATTTTTGCTAGTTCAGCAATTTGGCCTGGCCCTCTTGCACCCATTTCGAGAATTAGGTGTTTGGTTGAACTCTCCGCTGAAAGAATGGTTAGTGGTAAACCCAGCTCATTATTAAATGAGAGCTTACTTACGTGGACTTCTGTCAAGTTCCTTAGAGATGCAAACAAGATATCCTTTGTCGTAGTCTTCCCGACAGAACCGGTAATACCTATAACGTCACCTGTAATTCTTTTTCGCTCGAATTTTGCTAAATCTTGAAGAGCTATGAGTGTATCGTTTACCTTTACTGCATTACCTTGAGCTTTGCCTTCCGAGAATAAATGACCAGTAGCCCCATTTCTTATTGCATCGCTTACGAAATCATGACCATTTCGCTTCGCTTTGATCGGTACGAATAACTGGTTCTTATCTATCGACCGTGAGTCTATAGAAACTCCCGTTACTAGTGCGCTAGGGTCACCAACTGCTTGACCACCGGTGATGTCCCCTATTTCTTTGATAGTTAATTTCATTGCCTTAAGTGACTTTGCTATCAGCTTGGTTTCGGGAGTTCATTAAGGAAGGTATGGCAGGGGGTTTACTGGTGCGCCGCTTTGACGAACTTCGAAATGAAGGTGGGGTCCTGTTGATAAGCCAGTAGTTCCGCATTGTCCTATTTGTTGACCTGCAACTACATAATCATTTACCTGAGAGTTAAAGGCTGACAAGTGTGCGTAGAGTGTAGAAAGAGAGTTAGCGTGCTGGACGATTATCGTATACCCATAGCCTCCATAGTATTGCGCCATAATTACTATGCCGTCTGTTGCTGATCGTATTGGATCTCCGGTCCAGCAATTGAAATCAACGCCGTTATGCATTCTTGTGTAGCCTAAAATTGGATGCAACCTTGGCCCAAACCAAGAGGTTATTGCTCCCGGCGATGGCAAAACCCATCCGGCCTCAGTTATCTGCCCAAGCCTTGCCTCTAATTCGGCTCTTCGCCTTGCCTCTTCTAGTTCGCGAGCTATTCTTTCTTCCTCTGCTGCTATGAAGTCAGTGATTTCTTTTTGTTCTTCAACTGCAGTTGCCAAGACTGAATCCCAGTGGGCTCTTCTTACATCTAATTCTTTTTTGATTTCTTCTCGAACAGCTTTTTGAGCATCCAGTTCTACGCGAACTTGTTCAAGTTCTTCACGTATCGCATCAGCTTCCTCTTGGGCAACTGCTGCTTTTGTAAGTAGGTAAGAGCGCTCTTCTTGAATTAATTTAAGCTGATCTAAAACATCGTTTGTATTGCTGCTAATTAGATCCAAAAGAGCTATCTTGTGAGCTGCAATTGTAGCGTCTTCTGCCTCAAACCAAGCTTCGGTTCTTCGGTCGCTCATTCCGATATACGACTCAACTGCATAGGTAAGTGCTCTTTGCTCAATTTCTTCTATTTCGCTGGCAATTGCTAAAAAATCTTCCTGAGCTTGAATTTTTGTGTCTAACGCTGCTTGCAGGCGCTGTTCGGCTGCTTGTGCTTTCGCTTCTTGAAGATTTACTAGACTTGTTGCAGCCTCAAGTGCAGCGACGACTTCAAGATCTTCTGCTTCCAAAAGAGCTATTTCCGCTTCGGCTGCAAGTTGCTCTTGTCTTTTAAGCTCTCGTTGCTCTTTTGCTTCTTCTATTACTTCATTATCATCCTGCGCTATGAGCGCGCTAGCTGGGAGGAGAAGGGAAGCTCCAACAGCTAGCAGAAATGATACTTTTAGCATCTTCACCGAAGGTCCCATATAGATAATATTAGTTCCTATAATGATGATTTAGGTATCAGGATCATTTGTTTTTACTCTGATTAGAGGAAGGACAAGGTAGCCTTATAGTCATGAATTCAGAGGTCCTAGATGTAGACATGCTTGCTTTTGAGCGTGGGTCTAGCAACACTAAACAAGCTGTTGTTGATGGAGTTATGAAATCTTTAGAAACTGGTTTCGTTTACACCTCTCATGACATGTCCCAAGATTTTCTGGACGAAGTTTACGGCATGCTTGGCGAATTCTTTTCAAAATCAACTCCGCAAAAGGAAACGGCAAAAGCTGAAGGTACTAATGGACAGCGTGGCTACACGGGACTTTTAGTAGAAACTGCAGCTATATCCGATGTCCCTGATTGGAAGGAGATGCTCAATTGGGGGAAAGATATACCTACAGGGCATCCGCTCAAGAAGCGGTATCCGCATAGATTCTTTAACAATGTATTCCCTGAAGATCTCGTTCCTGGAATCACTGGGACTTTAGAGAAGTTCCATGATCAAATTCTAGATTTGCAACTTAGGTTCCTTAGAATAATTGCTTCAGGGTTGAAGACGTCAGAAACGTTCTTTGATTCATTTGTTCCGGGTGGGGCAACGCTAACGAGGGCGATTAACTATCCCGCTATGAATTTAGCACCGGATGATAATCATTTGTGGGCGGAAGAACACGGTGACATAAACTTGATCACGGCATTGCCTCGTGCAACTGCAAGAGGTTTGCAAATCAAAAGCAATGGACGGTGGATTGATGCTACCCCTCCCGATAATCACCTAATAATAAATACTGGCATTATGCTTGAACATATTAGTAACGGATTAATCCCAACAGGCATCCACCGTGTTGTAGCTGATGAAGGTCAGAGTGAAGGGAGGATGTCCATAGTCCAATTTTGCCATCCCACTCCATGGACAATACTTTCTCCATTGCCAAGCTGCATCAATGAAGCTCATCCACAACGCTACGCTCCAATCACCGCCGCAGATCGACTTGATCAAGTGCTGTGGGAAATTAACCTGATTGAAGATAACCGTCGCGTTGATTAGCAGTTTTGCAAGACTGTGAGTGAAATGTGATAATAAATTTGTGTCGACCTTATTAGCCCATGTCAAAATCAAGCAAGGCTTCGAAGACCATTGGGAAGGAATTGCACAAAAGGTCTTTTCCGCAACCCATGATAATGAGGTCGGGTGCGTTAGATATGAGTACTGGAGAGGCTCTAAACCGAGAACGTACTATGTGCTCCTCTCATTTCAGAGTTTTGATGATTTCATGATCCATCAGGTCGCTGATTATCATCACAATACTGATTTTCGAGACTGTTTTGAGGATTTTACTTTGGAGTGGGTTGACCCGCTAGAGAATGCCTCGCCTTTGACTCAATCCGATACTTCAGGAGAGACGAGCGTTGATAAGGGCGAGGTTTGGAATAATTACGTTCGAAACCACAGTAGCGAAACTCCTGAATGGTGGATTAAACAGCGGAAGTAAACTAGTTATATATATTAAGTGATTGATTGCTGGTTTTGAAGTTTTAGCGCCTATTGCATTAAATCCTTGTGACAGCAATAGGCTTAAATTATGGGATCATTTGTTTCTGAAATTTTTAATGAGGAACTCTGGACTGAGGTCAAAGGCTTTGATTTCGACGATATCACGTATCACAGAGCAAAAAATCAGGGAACTGTTCGAATCGCTTTCAACAGACCCGAAGTTCGGAATGCATTCCGACCTCTAACAGTTGATGAACTATATAGAGCGTTAGATCATGCGCGAATGAGTACTGACGTAGGATGCGTTCTACTAACTGGGAATGGGCCGTCACCTAAAGATGGTGGTTGGGCATTTTGCTCTGGCGGTGATCAAAGGATTCGTGGCAAAGATGGCTATAAATACGCTGACAATGATTCTGCTGATTCAATTGATACCTCAAAAGTAGGGCGGCTTCATATACTTGAGGTTCAACGGTTAATTCGTTCGATGCCGAAGCCAGTCATTGCTGTAGTTAACGGATGGGCTGTCGGTGGTGGCCATAGTTTACATGTCACATGTGATCTAACGATTGCGAGCTTGGAAATGGCAAGATTTAAGCAAACTGATACTGATGTTGCTAGCTTTGATGGCGGATTTGGCAGCGCATATTTAGCCAGACAGGTTGGACAAAAATTTGCAAGAGAGATTTTTTTCCTTGGTGATGAATATTCAGCTCAAGAAGCGAAAGATATAGGGATGGTGAATGCGATTGCTCCTCATTCCGAATTAGAGGATTATGCACTTGAGTGGGCAGAAAAGATCAACGGCAAATCACCGACTGCGAATCGTATGGCCAAGTTTGCATTGAACCTTATTGATGATGGGCTTATTGG
>WTHU01000050.1:3519-5426 GCA_011523005.1 Acidimicrobiales bacterium | reverse complement strand
AATCTTCTAGTTGAGACTGAGAAGCCATTCGAGGAAAATGATTGGGTGGGAAAGAATTTAAGAATAGGAACAGCCGAGGCCTTCGTTAAAAAAAGAACCGACAGATGCATTGTCATCACTCGGGGAATAGGTGAATTTTCGGCTTCAAGGTCAACTCTTCGTTTTCTTAGCGATCATCATGACAGAGAAGCAGGGATAAGTATGAACCCCACGCAACCCGGGGTAATCCGCACCGGTGATGTCGTCGAAGTTCTTGAAGCTAGTTGAACTGCTCGCGAATTTTTGGGTTAGTCACAAATTCTGGAAGGCTATCTCCCGCAGAGCCCAAAGTTGCTCCACCATCAACTGTTAAAGTTTGCCCCGTAATATAACTGGCCTTATCAGACAATAGGAAAAGAGTTGCATCAGCGATGTCTTGAGGTTCTGCTCGACGCTGCAGAGGAATCTTCGCTGCTGCATCATTCAAGTCATCCTGACCGGCACGTGGTGTTTTCACTGTTCCGGGTGCAACAGCATTCACTCGAATTTCATATTGCCCCCATTCGGATGCCATGGTTCGAGACATAGCTTCGAGACCGGCTTTCGCAGCTCCGTATCCTGTAAGCAACGGCACAGCTCGAGTCGCAATTGATGAGATATTCACAATTGACCCAGCGGTTGAGCTTGAAATCAGTGAGGACGCTATTCGCTGACAACTAATTAAGGCATAGCGAAGGTTACGTGTCATGATTCTGTCAAACATCTCCAGTTCATAATCCTTGGCGCGACTCCAATCACGCACCTCTGCTCCGCCTACAACATTTACGAGATGGTGGATAGATCCATTTGCAGCTATTACGTCATCTACCGTCGTAGTGAAAGCTTTGAGGTCCGTAACATCTTTTATATGGCAATGAATATCATGCCCACGCTCCTTAGCCTCAGAGTGAATGCTCTCAGCATGACTCGTGTCATTCGTGATGACAGACACGTGAGCTCCTGCTTGAGCCAAGGAGTGAGTGATAGCTGAGCCAATACCACCTCCTGCACCACCGACAACTAATGCTTTTCTGCGTTCAAGGCTAAGGACAGGTAATACTTCCACGCCCGTACATTAGCTGGATACGGATAGATCATGCATTTTCGATTTGTTAAATCATCTAATAATGGTGGTCTTCTGCGCCGTCTTCCCTAGGATCTTTATGTGGAGTTAATTATTGTTCGGCATGGAAGACCTATCAGGATTGAAGGCGCTGATGGAATAGCTGACCCCGAATTGGCCCCAATTGGTTTAAAGCAAGCTGAGGCAGTAGCTGATTACCTTCAAAATCTTTCAATTGATCTAGTGGTGTCGTCACCGTTACTGCGCGCCCGACAAACTGCCGCTCCTCTCCTGGAGCGACTGGGTCTCGAAGCTCAAATTATTCCTGACTTAGCCGAAATTGATCGTGACAGTGACACGTACGTTCCCATGGAGGAACTTAAAAGTTCTGGCGGGGAAGAATGGCAAGCAATCATTGCTAATCCTGACAGTATGCATGGAGATGTTGATATTGACGCCTTTGCAGATACTGTTCATGCAGCTTTTGAAAAGATTATTGACGAGAACGCAGGAAAAACTGTTGTAGCGTTTTGTCATGCGATGGTAACGATGTGTTTCCTCCAAAAAATGCTCGGATACGACGATAAGTACGGCATAAGAGTCGACTACGCGAGTATCACACGAGTTCAGGCCTCCAGAAATGGCGCACGATCTATTCGGTCTGCGAATGAAACAATGCATCTCGGTGACCACTTCATTCTCAGTCCGTGATAGAAAATTAGATGAAACCTGACGTTTAGAAAATCTAGGTATAGTTTGGCTTAATGCAGGCAGCACTAATTACCGGTAAAGAATTAATTGAGTTCGTGGATTTTGATGACCCAAG
>WTHU01000050.1:0-3419 GCA_011523005.1 Acidimicrobiales bacterium | reverse complement strand
ATTTGGTTGATATCTCTGAAATCTTTACTGAACTTTCATCAGGCGTAACCGAACATACAAAAGTACTGGTCAGGCCATAGGAGCAACTCGATGCGCATTGACTTTTGGGTTGACCCTATATGACCGTGGTGTTGGGTAACGGCCCGTTGGGTCGTTGATGGAGTCCAAACACAACGAGAATTGGACATAACGTGGCAACCGATCAGCCTGTATTTTAAAAATAATCCTGCCGAGGACAACCCACGGCTCCCCTGGTATCAAAGATCTCATAACCTTCTTCGAGTAATGGAATCAATTCGAAAAAGCGAAGGCGAAGGCACAGTCCAGAAATACTATTGGGAGCTGGGACGCAGGATCCATCATGATAAAGATTTTATGAATTTTGAGCTAGATGAAGTCTTGACCTCAATCGGTGTGAGCACTAATCACCTTGAAGCTTTTGACGACTCACGCTTTGATGAGGAAATACGATCACGAATGGACATTGGACTGTCGTTGGCAGGTGATGACATCGGTACACCAATCATCGGATTTGAACGTAAGGATGGTGAAATGGTTGGGATCTTCGGACCAGTCATAACTCGCGTTCCAGATAAAAATCAAAGCCTTGAATTATGGGACAGTGTGATAACTCTCACCAACACACCAGGTTTTTGGGAATTGAAACGCACAAGAACCGAGAAACCCGAATTTGGGGAAAGACCATGACCTTATCAATCAGGAGAACGAACCAATGAGGTCAGATGACAAATTGATGATTGCCGAAACTATTTATCTGTATGCAATCGGAATTGATACGAAAGATTTTGACCTATACGGTTCAATTTTTGCTGATCACATCAATATTGATTTTTCTTCATACGAAGGCTCGTCTGTACCGGAAACTACTGTCTTGACGAAGGACCAATGGGTTAACCGAGTGCGTCCACTTTTTACTGGACTTGCTGCGACACAGCATTCTATGACTAACCCTGTGGTTACCATAGATGGAGATACAGCTTCCTGCAGAATGTATATGCAGGCTCATCATGTCTTTAAGCCCGAGAAGGAAGATTCTTGGTTTACCATTGGCGGGTATTACGATGACACGTTGCTTAGAGATGCCGAATCCCCTTCGGGTTGGAAATTAACAGGTGTTAAACTCACGGTTCTTTGGCGTAAAGGCCAAGAATCCATAATGCAATTAGCAAGGTCCGAAGGACATCGGCTCCTTAACAGTTAGCGGGTCAATCATCAGATGGCGCTGTTGTGATACCGGAGTAGCACATTTCATCACCAGTCCCCAAAGACCATAAGACGTATCCGATAGCTTCGTATGGGGCACGTTCCCGATTCCAAGCGCAATCAACACGGATTATGTCTCCGTCCTTGAGTATTATGCTCTCAATGGGATGATAATTAAATTGCCACTGGAAGTCCCAATCTGGAATGTCTAAAAGTATGCGTTCACTCTCCGTATCGGGATTCAATGTTAAACGTATACTTAATCCGAGTTCATGCATATGGCCCGTGACGCTTATAACTTTTCCGGTCGCCTTTACTGGAATATCGCACGAGGACGTTGCTGTTCCATTCGTCATGTGGGCATAGTCTTCAGGAGTAAAGCCACATTCACGGTTAAAGAAATTTGAGGCGTAACCAGCATCTCCATATAACTCAACTGCTCTTCTGATTGCCGTATCTCGATCACACAAGGGATGCTGATCACCCTCATAGCAGGGAATTTCGGCAGGTCCTCTAAAAAGTTGCCCGGTTAAAGTTTTGAAAGACCCACCGTTTGCTTCTAACTGCTCTGTACTCGCAAAATCAAAAAGCATTTGAGATAAATCCGGCGGGGCTGAATAGTCGAAATGGTAATGAAGTTGAATGATTAGGAAGTCACCGGGCCTAAGTGGAACTCCGTATCCCTCGGGGCTTATTTCTGGTGGATCGCCAGGAGCCCAGCCTCCAAACCCAAATTTATACCCATCAGTTTGCTCCCTTAATCCATTTCCTCCATAACACGACCAACCTACACCAGGGTCTGCTCGGTCAAGTCTCTCAGCCTGGTTCCTATACTCGCTTGAGGCTAAAGTAAAAATTCCATGGTGAACGACTTCTACTTTGTCCGGCACGAAGTGGGAAGCAAGAATCCACTTTGTTTCGTCCACATTGGGGTCAAAAATTAGACATCGGTAATCATCTAACGTGTCTGTAGATCCCTGGTAAGGGCCATTCGCTGAGGTCACAATCAGGTCAGGGTTATTAATTGTCATTACTGGCCTTTGAGAGAATAGCTTTCGATTCGGGTCTACGTCTATGGGCCCTCCTTGGTTCGCCCACTTCAAAACAGCTTCCTTTTGGTCTGAGGTTATTGAGTGATCTCCTATGAATTGCGGAGATTTCTCTGAAGCTGGCCAAGGAGGCATGTCTCCATTTTCGACTAAGCGACCTATTGCAAAGGCATATGCAGTGGCATCGGAGGCTACGTCAAGTTTCATATGGAATGCTCCTGCAGTGCCTTCTGCGTGACAAAGCACGCAATGATTTTCAAGAACAGGAAGCACTTCAGATTCAAAGCTAATTTGATCTGTGAACCTCAGATCTTTAGCTTCAGGATTTGCTTGAGAGCCAGCTATATCCCCTTCCCTTTCAGGCACTTCGTCCATTTCCAGAATATTTTCAGTGAGATCGTTGGGCTGCGCTGTCTGGGGTCTATCTTTTGAACACCCAAATAAAAGCAAAAGCATCAGAAGCGTCACGGCCACAATAGTGGAAGCTTTGAATGTCCTGTGTTTCATTTCTGATAGATCTTCTTTCTGTTTTAGACGGAATTGTAGTTGATGCCTATCATGCAAGAAAGGGGAGATTTATGACAGGTAGAAAGTTTAATTTTGACACCGAGCTAGACGATATGCATAGAGCTGTTTTGAGTGTACTTCCAGAAAAGTTACTTGACCTTACCGATATTTCAGTGACCAGAGCTGGACTTGATGCATTGATGGGGCAAATGCCGGCACCTGAAACTCCTGAAAATATTCTGATTGAAGATAAAAATATTCCCGGATTCAATGGTGACCCAGATGTTTTGGTAAGAATTTATACTCCGAAGGAACTACCTTCCGGAGCACCTGGGCTGTTGTGGATTCATGGGGGCGGAATGGTTTTAGGATCAATTGATATGGATGATGATGTATGTGCACCAATGGCAATAAATCACAATTGCGTGGTTGTTTCCGTTGAGTATCGACTTGCTCCAGAACATCCGTATCCCGCCCAAATCCATGATTGTTATTCGGCATTGTCTTGGATGCATGAAAGTGCCGATGAACTGGGCATTTCTCAAGATCGTATTGCAATAGGAGGTGCCTCGGCTGGAGGTGGGCTTGCTGCAGGGACAGCTTTGATGGCGAGAGATTTAGGTGGTCCGAATCTCATAT
>WTHU01000115.1 GCA_011523005.1 Acidimicrobiales bacterium | reverse complement strand
TTGTTGCGTCATCAGAGGTTCATGGGGCGGCCATCGCTTTTTGGAGATCCTGGATTGACTTCTTTTTCATCGGTCTTGTCTGTATTTTCCGAAAGAGAATGACGAAAAAGATGTTCATTAAATGCGCTCCAGCAGGTATCTGTTTTGGAGCAAGTATTGGTTTGTTCTTTTGGGCAGCTCAAATGACGAGCATTATAAATGCCAGCCTTATTGTCGTTTTGCAGCCTATTCTCTTTGTTGTTGCAGCGTATTTTATTTTCTCGGAAGCGTTCACGAAAACAGACGCAGCGTTCACAGTAATAGCTGTAACTGGCGCTATATTCCTTGTTCTGGTCGGAACAAATACTGGGACGAGCGACATCAAGGGCGATTTGCTCGTCGTAGTTTCAGTAAGCATCGGAGCGGCGTATTTTGTCTTTGGTCGCAAAACGTTACCAACCGTTCCGGTACCTGAGTTTATGGCAGGAGTGTTTTTCTGGGGAGGGATGACCCTCTCTGCGATGATTTCTGTTGGGACCGTTAATCCACTTACGAGTATTGGTTCTGAATGGATTCGTATCTTCTCTGTCGCTGTAGTTACTTTACTAGGTCACCTATTGTTAAATTATGCACAAGGCAAAGCACCGTTCCATATGATGGGTGTCTTGAACTTACTTATGCCAGTCTTATCCACATTCTTGGCCTTTTGGTTCCTTGATCAAGGAGTTACGGCACTTCAATTTATAGGTATGGCAATTGTCATACTAGCTCTAGCTTTGCACTCCTTTCTTCGCTCTTCTGGAGTAGATTCACAAAATTGATGACATGCGTCTTTTACCCGTAGGGCAGAACTTCGTAAAGCATGTCTATATTCAAAGAGTGCAAGAAATTGATTTCCTTTTAACACAAATACATTCCCATTATTTTGAGGCATCAAACTACTGGCCAAGGATGCGCGAAATTTGGGATGAATCAAAAGCGCATCATAGATACTTTGGGAATGATTTAGAAACGAGGGATAAGAATCTAGGAGAAATCTTCAGTAAATTCCCTGAAACAAGATCCTCTTTCATGACACAGACCGAATGTCAGAAACTCACAGACCTACCCAAAGCAGTAAATGTCTTCCGAGGAGGACAGCAATCCACGATAGCTGGGTGGTCATGGACATTAGATAAAAGCGCAGCAGAACAATTTGGCGCAGAAAACGCGAGCGACAAAAGACCGCTCCTCGCAACCGTTACTGGTCTTTCTGTCGGGTCTATATTGGCACTTATTGAGAATCAAGACTGCGATGAACTAATTATCGACCCTTTAACGATCACGCTAGAAACAGCAGAATTCGCAAATATTACTTTCGAACGCATCGCAACCTGAACTCAACTAGTCTTAGGAAATGGACCGACGAAGTAAACCGCTGTACTTGTTTAGGGTACCTGCAATGATTCTGAGTGCCGGACTTCTTTTGCTGGTGTCGGGGTGCATAAAAGTAAACCTTGAGATAAATGTTAACGAAGATGGCTCAGGTACTTATGGAGGGGAATTCGCAATAAGTAAAGTTTTCGCAGAGAATTTTTCAGAGGAAGATCAGAGTTCCTCTTGCGATGAAATTCTGGAATCTGACGACAATGAGCTAGGTCCCCTTTCTGATCTGCCACCGGATGCTGAAGTTGACTTTTTCGAAGATGACTCCTGGTGCGGATATAATTTCACAGCATCCTTTTCGGACTTTGGTGCCGTCGCAGAAGAGGATGATGGCTTTCCGATTACCAAAGATGAAGGAATTGCAACTTTCCGCCTCCCAGCGGATGACCTATTTGGGGACGTCACTGGTGAAGCAGATCAAAGCGAAGATATTGATCCGACGATGCTTCTTAAAGCTCTCGGGATCCCCAAGCCCGAATTTGTGATTTCCGTAAGCATTGCAGGCGAAATTCTTGAACAGAACGCAGATGAAGTCAGAGGGTCAACACTTATATGGAATTTCAATATTCTTGATCCGCGACCAGATTTCGAACCCTATGCAGTCGTCGATACTACTGTTGCTAGTTCTGGTTCCTCTGGTACGTCTGGAGGACTTATCGCTCTCATCATCATCGCAGCATTAGGTTCATTAATCTTACTGGGCGTCCTTCAGAGACGTTTTGCACCGGAGACTGAACACTAGAATCTAGCTTTGGTTAAGTGGTTGTATTTTCCCATCGGCTATGCGGATCAATCCCTCCAATGTGCACTTTTTGAGTTTTGCCTTTGGTGTCATCAAAGAAATAGAGTCTAGGAGCCATCGAGCCTCGGAATTTTAAATGAGATTCCATGAAGACCTTTCCCCTCGGGTCCACTTCAGTTGTAATCGGCAACACACGTTGCGCATATAAGCGTTCATCGTTATGGACGGTATCTGATTCCTTGAGTGCAGTGCTTTGCGAAAACCATGAGAAATCATTTCCGCTTGAACACCATTGATAAAAGTTTCCTGTGTATCCAGATCGTGCGTATGCTTCGAATGCCAGAAAAGCTTTCCAAATATCTCTCCCCCACGTCTTTGCACGCTGATTATTGTCTAAGTCGTCAAGTCGAGTTGACACTTTCTCTGCGATTTCAACATGGTCAAGTAGTTGCTTACCTTTAGTTAGCGCTTCGCTTACTGACGTTATTGACTCTGTTTCTTCATCACGGAAATTCTGTATTGATTCATTTAATGCGAAAGAGATAGCTCTTTTCTCCATCTCGAGACGTTTCTTTTCAGATTCTGCTTGGCTTGCTTCGAGTGCATCTGCTCGTTGGATCCACCATTCTTCAGCTTCGCGCCGTTGAATATCTTTTTTAGCCAGTTGCTCCTGAAGGTTTTCAATCTCCTCAATAGCATGCTCTAGGTCGGCGGATACGTCGCGAAAGTTATACCGTAGTTTCTGATTTTCAGCCAACAGATTCTCAAAATCAGCATTTTTTCGTTCCGACTTTTCCCTATCTAATGGGTCATTAAAACCTCGAAGAAGCCGCAAGGCATTTTCACAAAGATCCGGAAGGGGTTGAGCTAAGATATATGGCTGTATCGTTCTCAGAACTCTTCTGTTGATTAATTCATATTTAGCCTTACGCATATCACTTGCTGGAATCGGAGGAGCTGCTAGAACTGTGCGGAATTCTGGATCTGCTGGAGGAAAGATCCGTAATTCTCCTGGCTCTAAAGAATAGTTTGAACCAACTAAGTTTTGGAACCTTGCCAAACCACCTTGATCTAAGAAAAGTACTTGGGATACGCCTGCGTAACCTTCAGCTATTGCTCTCGCCATCTCAATAGTTTTCCCCGTTTCATGTAGCGGATCTTGGGCGATGCAAATAATAGAGATGAGTCGTTCAGAGTTAAATATCTCCTCAACGAAATGGAAAATATTTGTATCAGTAGGTCGAGGCAATAACATATGGAATTCAGATTTGCCTCGTTTAGGAGTTCCTCCAGAATTTTCTGAAGCTTTTATAAGGGAAGTTACCAATTTCCTTGGGTGCTCTAACCCGCTCAAATCGCTATTATGATTTTCGTTTTCCACATCTACCCAAACTATTTGCTCATTCTCTTGGGAAACGACCCTTAAGGTTGTTCTGTTGCCACCATAAGCCTTTATACGAAATTCCCTGATTTGAGATTCTTCATCAGCAACTGAGATGACTTCATGGGCAACATCTCCTGTCCAGTCCTGGAAAACATGCTCAACAGCTTGAAATAGGTCCTCCTGAGTATCTGACCATAGAACCCTATAGACAAGTTCCATTTACACCCCTTTTGCAGTAGAACTAGTTTATTTAACTTGCTTGAAATGCTTGCTGGAATTCTAGATGAGCTCTCTCAAAATTTGTTTTTTGACCCCACAAGTCAACCACCGTCATTGCCATAATTTTTGCACCATCGATGACTGCCTTATCTCCGGCTTCGCTTCTAGCGTAATTAGCAAAATCTGGCGTGTGGATAGGAACTCCACGCGGTGCTACCCCGATCATCGGATGTATCGACGGAACGATGTAACTCACATTTCCCATGTCTGTGCTTCCAACAACTTTGTTCTCATTATCAGGTTCCATTAAAGAACGACCTAGACGTGATGCATTAGTTGAGTAGAGAGTACAGATTGTTTCATTGTCAATCATGTCTGCGTAGTAAGGCTCAATCCAATCATGTGTCATAGTGCATGACGTCGCCATTGCACCTGCTTCAAGGCAATTGAGGGTGCGCTTTTTTAAGGGCTCCAAACTCTTGGCATTCTTTGAGCGGACATACCACTCCATAGATGAGTGCTCCGGAACGATATTAGGCTTACTACCAGATTCTAGGAAGATTCCGTGAATACGTTCATCAGGTCTGATGTGCTGTCGAAGAGCTGCTATATTTTGATAGCCAAGAACAGCAGCATCAAGAGCGTTTTGGCCTCGATGTGGGGCGGCAGCAGCATGTGCGGCTAGACCTTCATAGGCGACGTGGAGGCGCTGAATGGCGATTGTATTCATCTTCACTAGATCGCCCGAGGCAGGATGGACCATCATCGCTGCGTCTACATTGTCAAACGCTCCCCGATCAGCCATGAATACTTTTCCACCACCGCCTTCTTCAGCTGGAGTACCGAGTATTCGAAGACTACCACCAAGTTTTGAAGCAACTTTTGATGCAGCGATACCAGCCCCTAACCCTGCAGTTCCAATTATGTTATGTCCACATGCATGCCCAATTTCGGGAAGTGCATCATATTCACAAAGCACAGCAACGCAGACTCCTTCGTCCCCTACTGAAGCTTCAAAGGCTGTTTCTAGGTCATAAGCGCCACGTTCAGGTCTTAACCCTTGATCATCAAGGATCCCTGTAAGAGTTTCGTGAGCGAAATGTTCCTCAAAATTAAGTTCAGGGTTTGCGTGGATCGCATGAGATGCTTCCAAAAGAACATCGGAAATAGCATCTACCTCATCGCACACAATCTGTTTGACGTCTTCAAGCTCTTGTTCTGTTAGTTCCTTACTCATTTTTCACCCTTAGAATTTATCTTAGTCTTTGAATTAGAGATGCTTACCAAAATTCTATTTGATTTCTGAAAGATTACTAGAATAGCCTTCACGTAATATTAGTTTCTAGAAAGAAAGATACAAGATGCCACATACCGTTTACCTTGAATTTAAATGTTTAGAAGGAAAAGGAGCTGAGTTTCTTGAAGTTCTTCTTCCATCCCTAAGCGACACAAGAGCATTCGACGGATGCTTGAGTGTAGAGACGTATTCAAATTCCGATGCACCCGACACGGTGTTTCTTTGGGAGAAGTGGGCTGAGCGTTCCGACCAAGAGGCTTATATGAACTGGCGAGTAGAAACTGGAATGCTTGACCTCATTGGCCCCTTCATGGCTGGACCACCTTCAATTGTCCACCTCCATGCTGAGGATTAACCTAAGAAGCGTTTTTTCAGTTTGTTAGC
>WTHU01000069.1 GCA_011523005.1 Acidimicrobiales bacterium | reverse complement strand
TTTCTCCCCGACTGCTTCTTTGAAGCATGTGCCGATGGCTATACCAACATCTTCCACGGTATGGTGCGCATCAATCTCTAGATCACCTTTTGCTTCTACATTTAAGTCAAAATTTCCATGTCGCCCTAGCTGGTCAAGCATGTGATTGAAAAATGGGATGCCAGTTTCGATCTGTGTTCTGCCTTCACCATCCAAATCCAATGAGATACCAATTAGGGTTTCTTTAGTTTCACGCCTGAAGGTCGCTGATCTTTTCTTCATTATCCTAGTATCGCCTTAAGTGAGTCAATAAACGAGTTATTTTCCTGTTCTGTACCTATTGTAGCTCGTAAACAATCAGTTAAATTTGGCCAGTTTGAACAATCACGGACTAGTACCGAATAATCTACAAGAGCTTTCCAAAGGTCATTACCGGACATACCGACAGTCTCTAATGGCTTAAATAAGATAAAGTTTGCAGCACTATCCCAAACTTTAAGAGGAAGATTTTTTAACTCCTCAGATGTCTTTTCTCTTTGCGACTTCAGGTATTCGACTCGTTCAGTCATTTCGCTTCTATATTTAAGTGCTGTTATGGCTGCTATTTGCTTAAAAGAATCTAGATGATAGGGAAGCAATACTTCTTTCATTCCGTCAATAACCCGAGTTGCACCAACGGCATACCCCAAGCGTCCTGCAGCGAAACCATGAGCTTTTGAAAATGTTCGGGTTACGACAATTGGAGCATCATTCTCCACGAGCTCTATTGCCGACCAGTCAGAAAACTCTCCATAGGCCTCGTCAACAACTAGAAGTGAACCACTTTTTGAACAGTATTCTAAAGCAGAAATAATTGTTTCTTTCGGTTCGATAATTCCCGTTGGATTATTTGGGGAACAGAGAAATATTATATTTGGTTTTGTTGTTGTTAGAGTTTCCAATTCGTCGGACTCGCATAGAAGGGATTCACCCCGATCGCAGGAGATAATCCTAGTGCCGGTAATTCTGGCAATGTGGGCATGCATTGCATAGGTTGGCTCGAAAATTATTGTGGATCGATTTTTTCCTCCGTAAGCAAGCAAGATGGATTGGATTATTTCGTTTGAACCATTTGCCGGTATAACATTATTTGGCTGTAAACCATGGAATTCAGCTAACTGAGACACTAATTCAAATGCATGCCTGTCTGGATACCTATTCCATTCAATGGTTGTGACTGCCTTTTGGATTTCGTCAACCCACTTATCCGGAGGAGGTAACGGGCTCTCGTTGGTATTCAATCTGACATCGACTGCAAGTTGAGGAGAGTGGTACCCTTCAAATAACTTGAGGTCATCTCTGATATTAGGCCAAGTCATTTAGTTCCTCGATTCGAAGTCGAATTGATTCAGCGTGCGCTTCCAAACCTTCTTCATTTGCGATTTTTATTATGGTGTTAGCAGCTTCCTTAAGGGCATTCGCACCCATTGAAATGACATGGATATCTTTAATGAAGTCATGTATGGTTAGAGCACTTGCAAAGCGTGCGCTTCGGTCGGTAGGTAATACGTGTGATGGCCCAGCGTAATAATCACCCACTGACGCAGGTGCCATATTCCCCATGAAAACAGCTCCAGCATTCTGAATAAGAGAGAGATAATTTTCTGGATTTTCTATCATCAACTGAAGGTGTTCTGGAGCGACGGTGTTCGCAACATCAAATGCTTGGGATAGATCTTTTACGAGTACAGCAAAACCGCCCTGATCAAATGTTGACATAATTTCTTGTCGTCTCTTTGAGTTATTTACGAGAATCTCGAGTTCTTGAAGTATGGCTTCAATAATTTTTTCTTCTGTGGACATCAACCATGCCTGACCATCGGGGCCATGTTCTGCCTGAACCATTAAATCAATGGCAGCAAATTTAGGGTTTGCTGTCTCATCAGCGATCACAGCTATTTCCGATGGGCCTGCAAAAGCTGCGGCAATCCCAACGTCTTGTGAAACCATTCGTTGTGCAGTAGCTACATAGATATTTCCTGGGCCAACGATAACGTCGACTGCAGGTATGCTTTCGGTTCCATACGCCATAGCAGATACGGCTTGCGCTCCTCCTATTGCGTAGACAGAACTGGCTCCAGCTATTCGGGATGCTACTAATACTGCTGGGCTAATCTTGCCATCCTTTCCCGGGGGCGTACAGATGACAACATCACTTACACCAGCAATGACAGCTGGTATTACAGTCATCAGGACAGTTGATGGATAGGAGGCTCTACCTCCTGGTACGTAACACCCTGCTCTATTTACAGGACGATACACGGTCTGGACTTCCAAATTGTCTTCGTCAAATGAACTACCACTATGCAATTGGGTCCTGTGGAATTGTCTAACGCGCTCGGCCGCTCTTTCCATGGCGTCAATCAGATCTGCTTCGCAGCTGTTATAAGCTTCATCAATTTCAGCATCACTGACCAAAAAATTTTCAGGAATAAAGCCATCAAACTTTTCTGCATAGTGGCATAAAGCCTCGTCTCCCCGAATCTTCACATCATTGATTATTGCTAGGACAGTCTGTTCAACATCAGCATTTACTATGGATGAAGCCGAAAGAGCTGCACTGATGGCGCCAATATCGTTTTGCTTGAGGTCTATTCGTTTAAGCACACTTATACGGTATACCCCTACAAAGTGACTTGTGGCGGAATTTAGGTTAAGAAGTTAATATGTCAAGTGATAAATTGTTAATACAACAATGCGAAGCTGAGCTCTCATCTATTGATTTCCAAATTGATGACCTTGTTTCAAGAGTAATTTCTGCGGCAAAGTCTCTAGAAGAGGCTGGGTTGGAAGCCAGTTCTCACGAACTGTTTGAAGTTGAGAGATCTCTAGTGGCTGCTTCCAGACGTTTAAGACGAGCTTCCACTGAGCTTAAACTTTGAAAGCGACTGGGCAAAAGTAACTCAGAACACATTCGGCGCAGTTAGGCTTTCGAGCAAAACACACTTGTCTTCCATGCAAGATAACCCTGAGGCTAAAATCGCCATGTTCATCATCTGGCAGCATAGAGCCCACCGCATTTTCTATTTTTACTGGATCAGTTTCATTGGTAATTCCAAGTCGTTGAACTATCCGACTGACATGCGTATCAACAGGCAGCCCTGGCAATCCCAATGAGACGCTTCTAACAACATTCGCTGTCTTTCTTCCAACACCGGGGAGGCTTACCAGATCATGCATTTCGGAAGGGACCTCTCCTCCGAAGTCCACCAGCAATCTTTGGGCCATCCCTTGCAAATTCTTGGCTTTGGATCTATAGAGGCCAATGGACTTGATTAGCTGCTCAATTTCGTCAATTTCTGCTTCTGCTAGTTTCTCAGGAGTTCCGAAAGCTTCAAATAGCTTTGGAGTTGCCTTATTCACAGATTTATCTGTGGCCTGAGCAGAAAGTATGGTTGCAACCAATAGTTGAAAAGGAGTTTCGAATTCCAGCTCACACTCTGCTTCAGGAAAAGTAGTTTTTAGCTCGTCGTTAGTTCTCCTGCATCTCCCTTCAGCTGTTCTTGGTTTAGCCATGTTCACAACATAGTACGGCTACGGGCAGTAACTTAATGATATGAACATTCTTATTTCCGATGAAGCTCCAGAAGGCTTTGGCCTTTCCATGACGGTACCTCAGGGGTTCAGTCGCGATTTGCTCACAGTTGAATTGGTTGCAGCTTTAAGAGAATCGTTAGTTGCTACAGATTCCTTAACCCAAATTTGGATTGAAGATGCCCAAATGGATGACGATAAATTGCTAAACTCCATTGGTTTTTCTAGCTATCGAGATCTCTGGCAAATGCGATGCAAATTTCCTCCGAATGGGGAAGGTATCGCTACTAGGCCTTATATTTGTGGTGTTGATGACAAAGCTTTTCTTGAGGTCAACTCAAGAGCATTTTCTTGGCATCCTGAGCAGGGTTCTCTAGATTTGTCAAAGTTAGATGATCTTTTCAAAGAGGAATGGTTTGATGATGAAGGGTTTCTATTATTGGAAGTTGAAAATCGTCTTGCAGGGTTTTGCTGGACAAAGGTACACCACCAGAGCGACCTTACAGTGGGGGAAATTTTCGCAATAGCAGTTGACCCGGATTTTCATGGAAGAGGTTTTGGTAAACCGCTTACAATATCAGGCCTGAACTACCTTGCCAATGTAGGAGCAGATCTTGGAATGCTTTACGTTGAGGCAGATAATATACCCGCTATTCGAATTTATGAAGACATTGGATTTACACATTTCTGCACGAATAGAGCCTATAGAAATAGTGTTTAAATATATTTCGATCAGTACGATGTGTATATGGACTTAAATCCAGACCTGCCAACAGGAGACGAAAAGGCGGAGAAAGTTCAAGGCATGTTTGATCGCATTGCCCCAAGATATGACTTCGTGAATAGGATCATGACCTTTCGCTTGGATGTTCGTTGGCGAAAACAAACCGTTCAAGCTCTCGAACTAGAGAAGGACTCATTAGTGATTGATCTAGCTTGTGGAACCGGAGACTTTTGTTGCGAACTTGAAAATGCTGGAATGGTTCCACTCGGGTTTGACTTCTCTATGGGGATGCTGCAAGCAGGGCGGTCCGCGTCACCCCTTTGCCAATCAGACGTTTTAAGGTTACCCATCAGAGACGCTTCAGTTGACGGTGCTACCTGTGGTTTTGCTCTGAGGAACCTTACTGAGTTGGAACCATTCTTCGCTGAAGTTAATCGGGTGCTCAAAGTAGGTGGCAGAATAGGCTTCCTTGATGTAGCCGAACCCGAGAACAGATTCTTAAACTGGGGTCACCACATTTATTTTGACCGAATCGTTCCAAAAGTCGGGGCCCTTTTATCCGATAAGTCTGCATACTCTTATCTTCCAAAATCTGTTTCATACCTGCCACCGCACCAAGAGATTGTGTCCATGATTGAAAAAGCGGGATTTAGGAAAGTTGAACGAAAACTTTTTGCTCCAGGCTCAGCCCAATTGTTTACTGGGGAAAAAACCTAGATAAATGACATCAGGGATTCACCATATTGCTATTAACGTTGACAACGTAGAGGATGCGGTTGACTTTTACTCAAGGTACTTTTCCCTACGACAAGTAACTAAACCAAACGATAGAGCGGGAGCTTGGCTTCAAGCCAATGACGGACGACAAATCCATCTTCGCCAAGCAACAGTTCCTGAAGATAATGGGCAACACCTAGCGCTGCTGGTAGATGACATTAAAGAAACATACAAAATGCTCACTGACGCTGGAATAGCCGTAACTTCTCCAAAACCAATCGGTTCCTCACTCCAGTCATTTCTTCATGACCCTGCTGGAAATCGTATTGAAATTCATCAATGTGCGTAAATCAAAGACCTGCCGCTAAGCCAATTGAAAGTAAAATTCCAGCTAACAAATGAAGCTTCGCTGTATTCTCTAAAAGATTTATAAGATCTTGTGCATTCTCTTTAGAAAAGATGTCATAAATTAATTTTATTATCAAAGGGATAACTACGAGAGTGATAAGGACAAGATAGGTATAGAAC
>WTHU01000180.1 GCA_011523005.1 Acidimicrobiales bacterium | reverse complement strand
TATATCTTCTGTTCTTGGGACACGATTTCCGAGTATTGATCCAACCACGGAAAAAGATTACCGCATTCAGCGAACAAAAATATAGTTGAAGCGTGTGAAAGTCACCGCTGGTGTCACTTAAAGAGGTTTTCGCATCCAGTCCCAGTGAGGAATTCCTGAACCCGTGTTTGATCAGTTGGCGAAAGATTGTTGTACTCTTCGCGCAACCACTGTAAACATTTTCCTTGGTATTTAAATGGGGCTTGTCGGTATTCAGACCCGTTGATATCACATATCATCTCATCGGACCCAGATTGGAGTGCTTCGTTATTTGCAATGATGAACGGGGTGTAGGTGCGCCCTGCCTCCTCTAATAATTGGATCACTGTTTCTTCACATGATTCCATTGCAGTCCACCCTTCATCTCCGTTCACTTCCCACCAAGACAGGTCATCAACACGTTGAATCCAGTTCATTACCCTTGGTGCCCGTTCAACTGCGATAGCCATCGGTGTTGGATCCTGCCATAACAACGGTTTCAACTGGCCGTAAAGAGCAAAGTCAGTTCTCCCTGGGCGCTCTCCGAAAAGAAAATCTTGTGATTGAAAATGCTGTTCTAATATGTCAAGCGTGTTCATATATGAATTCTCTAAAATGTGTGTATTGCTGTCGGTTGATCCGACCATGGCCCGTCTACCTATTTGTCGTTCAATAATGAAATCATGAGCTTTGGTGTGCATGGCTTCAGGCAATTGGAGATTCTGGTCAAGTGGTAGGAGTTGACCGGCCTTTTCAATATCGGCTTCGTAGGCCCAACGGTAGTGATACATGATTTTTGTTACCCACTCATCAGCGAAGTCTTCAAGAAGGAAATCTATGAACGCTAATGCCCCGTCCTTGGGAATGATGCTTCTTTCTTCGTATTCAGCTTCTAGTCGCGTTATTTGCGGTGAGGAGTCAACCATTACATCGCTATATCCTCCTTGCCCATCAGGCCACGCTAAAACTGGAATCACCGGAACAGGAGGGGTTGGGAGATCATCCCATTTAGAGTTCCGTAAAACCCATCGGTGAGGTATGTGACGGTACCGAAGTACTGCCCGCATTTTCATACTGTAAGGGGAAGAATATCCTCCACAGAGGACCAGCGTAGAATCGTTCATACAGGGATTTTAAGTGATAACTGAACTTGAGCAAGTCTCGGACTGAATCAGGGACTGTATTACTTTTCCTGTATTTGAATTTCTAGAATTTTTTGCCCTCGATTATCTGGGTTTGCGGGATCTCTCAGGTTGATAGCGGACAACACGGTATCTCCGTCAATGAGTTTTCCAAATATCGTGTAGTTTCCATCAAGGTGTGGTGTGGGAACGAAGGTGATAAAGAACTGGCTTCCGTTTGTGTCGGGGCCTGAGTTTGCCATTGCGAGAATGCCACGAGAGTCAAATATGAGGTTCGGGTTCACTTCGTCCTCGAATCGGTATCCAGGGCTTCCGGTCCCTATCCCAGTTGGGTCTCCGCCTTGTGCCATGAATCCTTCAAGGACACGGTGGAACGTGAGTCCATCGTAAAAGCCATCTCGTGAAAGGCTTACGAAGTTGTTTACTGCCAGTGGGGCTTCGTTGGCGTAAAGTTCAAATGTCATAGACCCGTCACTGGTGACTACGGTTGCTTCGTATTGTGTGTCATCATCAAGTGCGTTTGGAGGTGGGGATAGGTACAGGTTGTTTCTGAGTAGTGGGGATACCGCTGCGAGTGTTCGTTGTCCTGACCATGGAACGAAACTGTCAGGAATTTGTTGCAGAAAGTCTGCGAATAAGGGTTCTTCGCAAAGTTCAACGAGTTGTGATATTCCTTCGAGTTGTTCCACGCTTTGTGTGACGAACGCGGCTTCCCAAAAGTTTTCTATGCCGGGATATGCATTGAGTTCTTTGACCAAGCATTCCTGATTAACTGCTTTTTGGAAGGACTGTAGTTGCTCGTACTGCAACGCGAGTTGGTTCGCAATAACATCGATTGAGACGCAGTTGTTTAGGGTTTCTATTGTTTGTGGTGCAACATCTGGCGGTACTGCGATTCCGGCTGTGATTGCTGCCATCCCGAGGAACGCATCTTCAGAGGGGTCATTGAGAAAGGTTTCATTGAGGCATTCGCTGAGTTCTGGGTTTTCTTCATTGAGGGAAAGTCCGAGCGCTATCGCGTTGCTCATTCGTTGTTGTCCGACGCAGTCGCGAACACTGGTGATGAGGCTTTTGAAATACGTGGGGGTGAGTGACGCATTTGGGTCAAGAACATTTGCGATGGCTTCCGCGAATGCATCGTTGTCAGTGGCTGCGGTGAAGAGGCAATTCTGATCGTTGTCAGTTAATGGCTCCCCTAGTAGTGATTGCGCTATTTGTGCTGCGAACACGGCTTCTGCTGGAAGTGTTAGATCAGGGGTTTCAGGTGCTACGGTTTCCGTAGATTCGTTTTCAGTGTTTTCTGGTTCGGTGGTTTCGTTTCCGCCGCATGCAGTAGCGGTCAGAAACACTGCTATGAGTAGCGTTGTAAGGGCTTTTACGGTTCTGAGGGCCATATGTAAGTCTTATCAAAGTATTGATGGTTCTCAACCGCGTCACACCCTTCTTTTTCGTTTCCTCAAAAGACAGGCGAATAACACATGAGTGCACCGTGTTGCGAACTAGCCTTGGGGTTGAGAGAAAGGAGCGTCATGAGTGAAGATGAAACTGTTTGGCTTACACAGTTCAGTCATGGAGCCGGTTGAGGCTGCAAGCTCGATCCGAGTGAATTAGCTCACGTTGTGGGCGCTCTGAATACTAGCGACAATCCGAATGTTTTGGTGGGGTTAGATACCGGTGACGATGCCGGTGTCTGGGACCTTGGAAACGGTCGCGCCCTAATTTCCACTGTTGATTTCATCACCCCATTAGTGAATGACGCGCGAATGTGGGGTCAGATAGCTGCTGCAAATAGTTTGTCTGATGTGTACGCCATGGGTGGCAAGCCATTGTTTGGGTTGAATTTGGTTGGATGGAACAATGACGAACTTCCATCGTCCATGTTGTCAGAGGTATTAGCGGGTGGTTTAGAGATCGCAGAACAGGCTGGTATGGCGATCATCGGTGGTCACACCATTTCCGATCCTGAACCGAAATACGGTATGGCGGTAACGGGTGAGGTTGATCCGGACAAAATGTTGACGAATGCGGGTTTAAAACCTGATCAGGACCTTATTTTGACAAAGCCGCTGGGAGTCGGAGTGATTACGACCGCTATTAAAGCAGGCATTGCAGGGAAAGAAATTATTAACGCTGCTGTTGCATCAATGATCCAACTCAATGATATTGCTTCACAGGTCGCAGTATCAGCGGGAGCGACGGGAGCGACCGATGTTACCGGATTTGGGTTGCTCGGCCACCTTGGGAAAATGACTTTAACATCCAACGTTGACGCAGTTCTAGATGTTGGGAATATTGCGTTCCTTCCGAGTGCGAAACTCTATGCGGAAGATGGGGTAATCCCTGGTGGAACACGACGTAATCTGGCATGGGTTGAACACCAGATAGACGCTGGTTCATATGGCGAAACAGATTTGCTGTTGTTAGCTGATGCGCAGACATCTGGCGGTCTCATATTTGGGGTAGATAAAGCTAAAACTGATAGTGCATGTGCAGAACTAAATGAGCGAGGAATTGCGGCAGTAGCCATTGGTGAAACTCATGCAGGAACTGGAACAATACGTCTTCGATAATAAGTTCATCTAGGATGTGTATATGACGCTTTCATTGGACCCTCATCCAGTATTTCAGGGTCGTTCAGGTCCGGTTCTCGTTGTGGTCGCCGACGGTGTAGGGATTGCTCCCGACTCACCAAGTAATGCGGTTACACAAGCATCCACACCTACCTTAGATGCGTTGCTCGCTTCAGATTTGTCAACGCAGCTAGCGGCCCATGGAACAGCTGTCGGGCTTCCAACCGATGATGATATGGGCAATAGTGAAGTTGGGCATAACGCCATTGGCGCCGGGCGCATCTTCGCGCAAGGAGCAAAACTCGTAAACAAAGCATTGGAATCAGGTTCTATCTATAGCACCGATGTATGGGGGGAAGCTATCAGCCATGGGCGCTCAGGTACATTGCATTTCATTGGGCTTCATTCTGACGGCAATGTCCACAGCCACATCAACCACCTCCACCAGCTCATCGAACGAGCAGCCAATGATGGAGTAACACGCATCCGATTACATCTTCTCCTTGATGGGCGAGATACTCCGCCTCGATCAGCACTCGAATACATTCAACAAACCGAAATGATAATTGCTGAACTCAATGAATCACATGATGTTGATATCCGGATTGGTTCCGGTGGTGGACGAATGACCATAACAATGGACCGCTACGAAGCTGACTGGAACATGGTACAGCAAGGGTATAACTGCCACACCCATGGAATTGGCAGACCATTCAGCTCAGCGAGTGAAGCAATTGAAACACTTTACAGCGAAAGCGATAAAGGCGATCAATATCTAGAACCTTTCGTGATAACGGACACTGACGAGCAGCCTGTTGGAACAATAGTTGATGGAGATGCAGTTATTCTTTTCAATTTCCGCGGAGACCGAGCGATAGAAGTATCCCAAGCATTTGAAGATACCGAGTTTGATAAATTTGATAGAGGCAATGCCCCCAACGTTTTCTTCGCTGGCATGCTTCAATACGACGGCGACCTTCTCGTGCCAAAACAGTATCTTGTTGACCCACCAGTCATTGATCGAACCATGGGTGAATACCTCGCAGACAGTGGAGTCCGCTCATTTGCTGTAAGCGAAACACAAAAGTTTGGTCACGTAACCTACTTTTGGAACGGAAACAAAAGCGGATACATCAACGATGAATTAGAACACTATGTTGAAATACCTTCAGATAATGTCGCTTTTGATGAAGCTCCAGCCATGAAGGCACAAGAAATCACCAATGCTACGGTTGCGTTGCTTCGTTCGGGAGAATACCGATATGGAAGAATTAACTTCGCAAATGGTGACATGGTTGGACATACAGGAAACCTAGACGCAGCAATATCAGCAATGGAGACAGTCGATCATTGCGTGCAGCAACTGATTGATGTAATTCAAGAGTTGGATGGGGTTCTCATATACACATCTGACCATGGCAACGCTGACCAAATGTTTACGGAATCAGAAACTGGTGAACGTATTCCTATGACCTCACATACTTTGGCGCCAGTACCATTCGTTATCTTCGACCCGAAGAATAGTACCGAGTACGACCTCGTTGCACCAGATGACGCAGGGTTAAGCCACATAGCCTCAACTACATTAAATCTGCTCGGATACCAAGCACCAGAAGACTACCAACCAAGCCTGATTACATTTAAATAACTAAGGTTCTGGCTTCATGTCCCAGAGGGCTTACGACCAATCAAGAAATTTAAAGACAAGAAGGCTATCTATTAGTTAGTTACCTGAAGTCAGTGCTGTCGCGGTTGCTCTTTGCTCGGTTACACCTTGAGCAAAGAACTTGAAGATTTGATGGATCATTTGTCCCTCCTTTGGATCTTGGAACAATATGGTCA
>WTHU01000059.1 GCA_011523005.1 Acidimicrobiales bacterium | reverse complement strand
AACTGTAAGAACCCCAACAGTGGGAGTCTTCTCAACTGGTGATGAACTCATTGAGGGCTCCCAAGAACTAAAGCCAGGGCAAATAAGGGACTCAAACAGATTTTCGCTATTAGCACTTCTTGAAAGAGATGGATTTCAAACAATTGATTTTGGTTTGATACCAGATAATGAAGAGGCAATCGAAGAAACGATAAAGAAGGCAGAGGATACGTGCGATGCTCTGGTCACAACCGGTGGTGTCAGCATGGGAGACTTTGACTACGTAAAGATTGTATTGAACAGACTTGGCGAAATGAGATGGATGCAAGTCGCAATCAAGCCCGCAAAACCTTTAGCTTTTGGCACAGTAAATGAACTTCCGGTTTTCGGTTTGCCAGGTAACCCAGTCTCTTCAATGGTCTCGTATGAGCTGTTTGCTAGACCAGCCTTAAGAAAGATGTCAGGAAACAGAAACCCGTACCGGAATATCTTTGAAGGAAAAGCTACTCAGGATTTCTTACGAAAACCAGATGGAAAGACACATTTCTTCAGAGTGTCAGCAGATGTAGGGGAAGGGATGCCCAAGATCCAATCCGCAGGACATCAGGGCTCACACCAGTTAACAGGGATGGCTGGGGCGAATGCCCTAGCAATACTGCCAGATGGAAATGGGGTCACTCAAGACGCAACACTGGAATTTCTTTTCCTAGATTGATCTCTCCCGCTAACATAGCAATATATGACTTCAAAGCTCATTGATACCCATAACAGGATTCATAAGGACCTGAGAATCTCAATAACTGATAGATGCAATTTCCGTTGCACTTATTGCATGCCCGAAGAAGGCCTGGAATGGACTCCCAGAGAAGACCTTCTGACCTTTGAAGAAATTGAACGGCTCGCTTCACTTCTCGTGACGCGCTTTGGGGTAGAGAGTATCCGTCTAACCGGAGGGGAGCCAACAGTTCGGGCAAACCTTGCTGACCTTATTAATCGATTAAGCCAATTGCCTATTGACTTGTCAATGACCACAAACGGGGTAACTCTTCCGCTGATGGCTGAGAAGCTAAGAGCTGCAGGGTTGAACAGAATCAATATCTCCTTGGACTCTCTCAATCGTGACCGATTCAAGGACCTCACAAGGCGTGACAACCTTGAACAAGTCCTTGAAGGAATAGACGCCGCTAGAGTTGCTGGCTTTGATCCTGTAAAGATCAACATGGTTGTGATGAAAGGGATCAATGATGACGAGATACTTGACTTTGTCGGGTTTGGAAGAGAGAAAAGAGTCACGGTTCGTTTCATTGAGTTCATGCCCTTAGACGCTGATGAGGAATGGAGCAACGACCGTGTCATGTCACTCACGGAAATATTAAAGCTCATATCTGCTCACCATGAAATAGTCCCAATGCAGCGTGGCAACGCTCCCGCAGCAAGATGGAAGTACACAGATGGCGCAGGTGAAATTGGTGTTATCGCAACTGTTACCGAAGCTTTCTGCGAGTCCTGTGACCGGATAAGACTAACTGCTGATGGAAAATTCCGAAACTGCCTCTTTGCTTTAAAAGACTATGACATGCGAAATCTTTTACGTAACGGCGCCACCGATGATGACATCGCAAATCTGTTTGTTTCAGGCGTGCAAGAAAAGTGGGCAGGTCACCAGATAGGAAAATCTGTTTTTATACGCCCAAGTAAATCCATGTCTCAGATTGGTGGCTAAGAGATGGGGCAGGAATTCACGCACCTTGACGACACAGGACAAGCACGAATGGTTGATGTCGCTGCTAAAGGTCAGACTCTTCGAAATGCAACGGCAACGGCCAAGGTCTTTATGAGCCAAGATACGGTCGCCAAACTCAATGAAGGCGAGGTCCCCAAAGGAGATGTCTTTGCTGCAGCCCGGATAGCAGGTATTCAAGCATCAAAAAGAACATCAGAACTCATACCACTATGCCACCCTCTTGCAATCAACGCAGTTTCGGTGGATTTAGCGGTTCATGATGACCATGTTGCTATTGAGGCAAGAGTTTCTATTGAGGGTAAAACAGGTGTAGAGATGGAAGCTTTAACAGCATGTTCAGTTGCAGCACTAACAATTTATGACATGTGCAAAAGCATTGATAAGGCGATGGTTATCTCCGAAATATCCCTGCAGGAGAAAACTGGGGGGAAATCAGGTCCCTACAAACGCAAAGCCTAGAGTTTAGCGCAGCTAAAAGAAATTACAGAATCACTAAATTCCCTGCGTATCCACCATTTAGCAAAGAATTAGTGCAAAAATTTTAACAGTACAGCTAAAAGAGTTTGGTGGAGAAATGCTGTTAATTGCATTAGCTATTTTATGGGTAGGTGCCGGTGTTTATTGGCTACGAAACCGTATAACCGCACCTTCACTCGCTCTTAGCAATACAACAAGTCGGTTTCGCATGAGAAGAAGTGCTAGAGCCGTCGTAGTCCCACTACATAACTCTCAACAATATCTGGGAGCAGGGCTACAACCAGGACATTCGTTAGTCGAGCCACCACTTGACTCAAGACAAAAGGGGATGAATCCCATGGAACTTACAAGTGAACAAGCACGTATCCGTCGCAGAAAAGTACTACTTGCTCTGGGGGGAGCAGTTGTCTTCACGTTATTTCTAGCAATTGTTGCCGGAGGTGGATTCATAGCACTTCATTTCTTTACAGACGCCCTACTTTTCCTATATGTATGGGCCCTGGTGCAGTACCAGCGTGAAATCGAGCAGTCACGAAAAGCATTTCTTCAAACAAGTTCTTCTGGAGCTTTGGATTTCGCGGCTACAGGAACTGACAGTATCTAAGCGTAACGACAGCCTCTTCTCGGTAACCTGATAGGAACAATGGGGCTGTAGCTCAGCTGGCTAGAGCGCCTCGGTCGCATCGAGGAGGCCAGGGGTTCGACTCCCCTCAGCTCCACACAACTCCCAACCGTTGAGTTGCGTCCTCAATCACAGGACTATGCTAGAAACGTGACACAACTATGGGAACCTTCAAAGGAAAGAATTGACGACACTCGCCTAATGGATTTTGCCAAGTCTGCTGAATCTCAATTCAATCTTAAACTCCCAAACTACGATGCCATACATGACTGGAGCATAAATTCAACCGAAGACTTCTGGAGTCACGCATATAACTACCTTGGTGTTATGGGAAGCCTTGGAAGCGAAACTTTGATGAGGGGGAAAGAATTCAAAGATAGCTCATTCTTCCCAAATTCAACGATCAACATAGCCCAAAACCTGCTAAAGCGAAATGATCACAGCGAAGCAATAATATGGAAAAATGAGATTGGGCAAAAAGAGGAAATAACTTGGTCCCAACTCACTTCACAAGTCGCTTCCTTACAAAAGGGATTTAAAGAACTCGGAATAAAGAGTGGTGATTGCGTTGCCGCTTGGCTTCCAAATCGACCTGAAGCTATTGCAATCATGATTGCAGCAGCAAGTTTAGGAGCGGTCTTTACATCTACATCCCCTGACTTCGGTGCACGAGGCTTACTTGACCGCTTCACACAGGTAAAACCCAAGTTGCTTTTCGTTACGGACGGGTACTTTTATGCAGGAAAATGGTTTTCATTAATAGATAAGATTGACGAAGTTGAGCTTGGTCTCCCCTCAGTTGAGCAGACTGTTATCGTGCCGTACCCAAGAGAAGAACTGAAAGAAGCCAAATCACCTTCCATTGGCGGACGGGAAAACTGGGACACTTTTCTCCAAAAATATAGCGCCACAAAGGTTGACTTTCCTGCCTATAATTTTAATCATCCTTGGTACGTGCTCTACTCCTCAGGAACAACTGGAAAACCCAAATGCATAGTGCATAAGTCAGGGGGAGTTCTCCTCAAACACCTTGCCGAACACGCATTTCAGTGTGACATTCAGAAAGGAGATCGAGTCTTCTACTACACGACAACAGGATGGATGATGTGGAATTGGTTAGTATCTGCGCTTGGGTCAGAAGCGACAGTCGTGCTCTTTGATGGATCCCCCTTCCACCCTCAACCATCTGCGCTATTTGATATGGCTGATGAGTTGGGAGTCACCCTCTTTGGAGTCTCCGCTAAATACATTGATGCATGTGCCAAGGCAGGGTTGAAGCCGATGGAAACTCACAAGCTATCAACGCTGAAAACAATTTGTTCAACTGGCTCGACCCTTATTCCTGAAAGTTTTGAGTACGTTTACCAGAACATCAAAAGAGATGTGCACCTTCAATCGATGTCTGGTGGTACAGATTTGTGTGGATGTCTGGTGGCTGGAGATCCCACGGGCCCAGTTAATAAAGGGGAAATACAGAAGGCTGCTTTAGGGATGGAAATAGAGATCCTTGATGAACACGGAGGCCGAGTACGCAAAGGAGAGCAAGGAGAGCTAGTTTGTGCAAGTGTATTCCCATCTATGCCAGTCCGTTTCCTGAACGACCCTGATGATGAAAAGTATCAAGAAGCGTACTTCAATAAATTCGAGGGGAAGTGGCATCAAGGAGACTTTGCTGAATGGACGTTATCAAATGGAATCATCATTCACGGTCGTTCAGATGCAACCTTAAACCCCGGAGGTGTCAGAATAGGGACCGCGGAAATATACGCTGTTGTAGATACTTTGACTCAGATCAGCGAAAGCGCAGTCGTGAGCCAAAACTGGAATGGAGATAACAGAGTAGTACTATTTGTCGTCCTATCAGATGGCTACAAATTGGATGACGAACTACGCGAACAGATTAAACAAGAGCTCCGACAGCAGGCTTCACCTCGGCATGTACCAACAATAATTGAAGCTGTTCCGGAATTACCAAAGACACGCAGCGGGAAACTTTCTGAACTAGCGATCAAAGCTGTTTTGGACGGAAAGCAAATACAGAACACAGAAGCATTAGAGAATCCAGAGGCATTAGAGTACTTTAGAGATTTGGAAGGACTTCAATGAGTCAGAAAATGAGAAGCATGCTTTTTGCGCCAGGCAACAAGTACGAATTGCTCCAGAAGTTTTCTAAAATTCAGCCAGATATTGCAATCATTGACCTTGAAGACGCAGTTCCAGATTCAGAGAAACAGGTAGCGCGAGAAAATCTGCAAAAGTATGCTCAAGAAGACAAAACCGCTGCCACAACTTATGTTCGAGTCAACGCTCTAGTTTCTCAGCACTTCGAAGAAGACATCCGATCTATACCTCCCCAGATAGCTGGCATCGTGATACCAAAAGTAAACGACGCTTCAGATATTGAACGGGCTACGCAAGCGATAGAGCGAAACTCGGTTAGTGCAAAAATATTAGTTGGAATTGAAACAGTGAAAGGGCTCATGTCAGTTCAAGATATTTTCGGCACTGCTTCAGTTTTTGCAGCATATTTTGGGGCTGAAGACTACATACACGATCTCGGGGGGCTTCGGACCGATGGAAACGACGAAGTGCTTTTTGCAAGGACCCAGATAGGAATAAGTAGTCGGCTTTTTGGGGTGCCAGTAGTTGATCAGATCGTGGCTGACTTTTCTAACAGTGAACGATTCATGAAAGAAGCTCAGCAAGCAAAATCGCTTGGATTCACAGGAAAGTTATGCATACACCCATCGCAGGTTCCCCTAGCTAACCAATCATTTTCTTCAACACCAGAGGAAATCCAACAAGCACTAGAGCTTCTAAAAGTCTATGATGAAGCCGTTGCCAACGGGACAGCTTCAATCGTTCATAACGGCCAAATGGTAGATGAGGCCCTTGCGAAACAAGCAAGAAGAATCTTAAGCCAAAATAATGATTAAGTTTCTTTACCTCTAAGAAGAATCGCAAAAATAATCATACCAATTCCAACAACCTCGTTAATCGTCGCTCTCTGCTGCAATGCAATGAAGCCAACACATGACGCAGTAGCAGGAAGAAGTGCCTGCAAAAAAGCAAACCTTGCCTTAGTGATTCTCTGTAAAGCGACCTGATCAATCCCATACGGAATCACATTCCCTAAAATTCCAGTTGAAAGCGCAACTAAAATCAGCACAGGGTGTTCAAACACATTTCCAATGGACGCGAGGGCCGTAGGCGAAATCACCAAACCGCCGATGAGCATACCGACCCCCAATCCATCTAAATGCGCTCCAGATCGGGCAACCCTACTCCCCAAAATAATATAAAGCGCCCACAAAGCACCTGCAGCAAGAGCCAATAAAACGCCCGTTAAACTCCCTTCAGAAGTTACTTGCGCAAGAAAAAGAACTCCCAAACTGGCGATGGCAAGGGAAGCTAAATTTTTGAATGACCTATTCCCAAGAACAGCCACAGCGATGGGTCCTAAAAATTCAATTGCTACCGCATTCCCCAACGGAAGATTGTCTATAGCTAAATAAAAGCAAAGATTCATTCCTGCCAGAACAATTCCAAATAGCGCAGTCCAAGCCAAATCAAGCTCCTCCATAGAGCGTTTCCATATTCGGCGAAGCAGGAAAAGAATAATTGCTGCACCGATGACTCGTAACGTCGCTACCAAGGGCGTGCCTACATCTTCAAAGAGACTATAAGCAAGAGCTGCACCTAAGTACTGTGAAATAGCGCCACAAATAAATAAAAATTCAGGTGGTGCGGAAGACACAAATTCGCTATTAATGATCTTCGATCTATCAAAACTCACCAGATAACGGTACCCCAAACGACCAAAGCATCCCATTTACCCGCTAACGTCTCTTCTATGACAGAAATGCAAAGCCTCGAACAACTTAAAGAACATCAAGATGAACTTGAGAAAAGCCTCGACAACTATAAAACACCATTCTCCTTCGGAATTGGTTTAGCGACAAAAGGAAGCAGCGGAGCGATTCTAGACGTGTTATACCCAGCACCACAGCTCGGATCAGATCCTTACTCGTGTGCCGTACTTGCTCACGCAACTAAATGGGACGGAACGACCACAACATACGAACTCGATAAAGACACCCTCCAGACTATAGAGAGATCACTCACCGTAGCATTAACAAATATTGATTACGAGGAGGAAACAATAAGATCCGTGAAACTCATATCCGATGCTGTCAACAACACAAGTCCAGTAAACGGCAAAAGAATCGCAGTTGTGAGTTTCATAACCGATTCATCCGATGACCCTTTTGATGCCATTGATAGTTACCTCCGTCTTCACCTTCTCTCTTCACGGCTTGTCCAACCAAACACAATTAGTCTTGATGGGATATTCGGCAAACTTACAAATTGTGCATGGACTAATCTTGGGCCATTTGAGATAGCAGACTTTGATGCTAAAAGACTTTCACTCATCGCAGATGGGAAGGACGTTTTCGTGCATGGAGTGGATAAATTTCCGCGCATGACAGATTATGTCATCCCATCGGGCGTTCGAATAGCTGACGCTAATAGGGTAAGATTAGGTGCATACCTTTCAGATGGCACGACAATCATGCATGAAGGGTTCTGCAATTTCAACGCTGGAACACTAGGCGCTTCAATGGTTGAAGGGCGCATATCTGCAGGCGTCGTAGTCGGCGACGGATCAGACATCGGCGGAGGAGCCTCAATAATGGGAACCCTCTCCGGAGGCGGAACTGAGGTTATATCAATAGGTCAAAATTGTCTTCTTGGAGCCGAATCTGGAATTGGTATCTCTCTCGGCGATAACTGTGTTGTTGAAGCAGGGCTTTACGTAACAGCTGGAACGCTAGTCAGAGTCCCGGATGGTTCAACTGTTAAAGCTAAATTGCTCTCAGGAAAAGACGACCTTCTATTCCGCAGAAACTCAACCACCGGAATAGTCGAAGTTCTGCTACGCGGAGATAACTCAAGTTGGCAGGGCCTCAACGAGGAACTCCATGACAACTAATTATTGCTAAAGCTATGGTCAGTCTCAAAAAACTAGGATGGGAAAACTATACAAATCAAGTAATTGAAGGGCCTCTATCAGATGACATCGGAAGGGTTCGTCGAGTCGATAGAGGTGAAGTCGATGTGCTTACCTCAACCGGAGAAATTCGAGCATTATCGGATAGCCAAAGAGCAAAATCAATAACTGCTCCAGTTACAGGAGATTGGGTAAAGGTGCTTAAAGACCCAGAACAAGGCTACGTTGTAGAGTCAGTTCTTCCCCGGTACTCACAAATTGTAAGGCGGGACCCCGCTGAAATTGAACGACCACAGATATTAGCGACAAATGTAGACGCAGTCGCCATAGTCCTATCTGCTGATAGGCCAATAAATCTTGCACGCATTGAGCGGCTACTCGTAGTTGCAGCAACTGGTGACGCAAAAGCTGTCCTAATACTATCAAAATCAGACTACGGCACCCCAGCGGAATGGCGTGACCTAGACCACGAATTTCCTCAAGTGCAAAAGATTAAGACCAGCTCATTCAGCGACGAAGGGAAATCAGATTTGGAGGCATTACTTACACCAAACCAAACCCTTGTTCTGCTAGGGGAGTCAGGTGTTGGCAAATCTACACTCGTTAATTATCTTGCGGGGCAAGAGATGCAGGAAACAAAGGAAGTTCGCCTTAAAGATAGAAAAGGTAGGCACACAACCACAGCTCGTGAAATGATTTTGATCCCCACAGGGGGGATAATTATTGACACTCCCGGTATACGAGGAGTTGGTTTATGGAACGCAGAGAAGGGAATAGACAGAGTTTTCCACTCAATATTTGAAGCCAGCCAAAAGTGTCATTTCAATGACTGCACTCACAAAGCTGAACCTCACTGTGCTGTACAAAAAGGAGTAAGTGAAGGCCACATTTATCATGAAAAGCTTGAACGGTACCAAAGACTTGTAGAAGAAGCTTCGGAACAAACTGAAATTAGGAATAGGCAAAATAGAAAGTTGAGATAGTAACCTAAAACCAGGAAACATCAACAAGAACTACTCATGGATTTCACCTATTCAATAACAGAAAAAGAGTTTGTAGATGAAGTACGCACTTGGCTAGAAGAACACATAGTTGGCGAATTTGTCTCGATAAGAGGAAAAGGTCTAACGGGGCATGATGATGTACCAGCAGAGCTACAAATAGAATGGGAAAAAGAACTAGCCAAAGGTGGCTGGCTAGGCATAGATTTCCCCAAATCTATAGGTGGAAGAGAGTGCTCATTAGTTGAACAAGTACTTTTCCACAAAACTTATGTCGAAGCGCTTGCCCCTGGCAGAATACCAAATATGGGTGTGACCCTGCTGGGCCCGACACTTATGGCTTTTGGCACAAATGAACAACAAAGTCGCTTTGTCCCGCCAATACTTTCCGGGGATGAGCTCTGGTGTCAAGGCTATAGTGAACCAGATGCTGGATCAGATCTGTCAAATGTTCATACAAAAGCTGAACTACAAGGAGACGAATGGGTCTTAAACGGACAAAAGGTATGGACATCCCTAGCACAGTTTGCAGACTGGATCTTCGTCGTAGCAAGAACAGGTAAAGATAGCAAAAGACACAGTGGCCTAAGCTACCTTCTTGTTCCAATGGAGCAGCCAGGAGTTTCGATTCGCCCCATAATCCAAATAACAGGTGGAGCAGAATTTAATGAAACTTTCTTTACCGACGCAAGGACGCCAAAAGAAAACATAGTGGGTCAAGAAGGCGAAGGGTGGAAAGTCGCAATGGGGACTCTCTCATTTGAACGCGGAGCATCAACCCTGGGGCAACAAGTGAGTTTTCGTCAAGAGTTAGACGAGCTTATGGCAGAGGCTAAATCAACAGCCAGATGGGATGACCCTATAGTCAGACAAAAACTTACTGAATCCTACATCGGACTCGAAGTCCTCCGTTACAACCAACTCAGAATGCTTACAGCCTTAGCAGCAGATGGGGTACCAGGGGCTGAACAGAGCATAGGGAAACTATATTGGGCATCTTGGCATCGTCAATTAGGGGAACTCTGGATGCTCGTAAGGGGTACATCTGGGATGATTGCCCGCAACGGGTATACGGGCTACGAAGGGAAAGGCTACTCCCTTGACAAAGAACAAAGAACCTTTCTTTACAGCCGAGCCCACACAATCTATGGCGGAAGTAACCAAGTTCAGCGCAACATAATAGGGGAAAGGGTGCTTGGGTTACCAAAGGAACCAAAGAACAACTAGCCTCTGCTATCAGGAACTAACCTAAACAGATCATAAATAAAGTACGATGAACATCTAAACCGAAAGGAACACAAATGAGCGAAGCCTATATTATTGACGCAATCCGTACCCCTGTTGGTAGAAGGGGAGGTGGGTTATCTCAGGTGCATCCTGCTGACCTAGGAGCACACGCAATAAAAGGGCTTCTTGAGAGAACAGATTTGGACCCACTTGCAGTAGATGACGTAATAATGGGTTGTCTTGACAATATGGGGCCACAAGCAGGCGACATTGCACGAACTGCATGGCTTGCCGCAGGCATGCCAGAGTCAGTTCCAGGCGTTACGGTTGATCGTCAGTGCGGCTCTGGCCAACAAGCAGTAAGTTTTGCCGCTATGGGAGTGATGTCTGGTGTTCAGGATCTCGTGGTAGCTGGCGGGATACAGAATATGAGCCTAATCCCAATAGGATCGGCTATGGATGTTATGGGCCATGAAAGTATTGGTCATCCAGAAATTGAAGATCCCTTCACTACATCAAAGGGATGGGTGGACCGCTATGGCACACAAGAAGTTTCTCAATTTCGGGGAGCGGAACTCATCGCAAAGAAGTGGAACCTCACTAGAGAACAATTAGAGGAGTTTGCTTTAGAATCCCATGAAAGAGCAGCTCAAGCTCAAGACGAAGGACGCTTCGACAATGAAATTCTTCCATTTGGAGATATCGAAAATGATGAGGGTGTTCGCAGAGGAACCACTCTGGAGAAAATGGCTCAATTACCTCCATTAGAAGAAGGAGGTGTCATAACGGCAGCAGTCGCCTCTCAGATCTCAGATGGAGCTGTGGCTCTTCTCATAGCGGGAGAACAAGCAGTCAAGGACCACGGACTTAAGCCCCGTGCACGAATACATCACATGAGCGTTAGAGGCGATGACCCTATATATATGTTGACAGGCCCTATCCCCGCAACAGAATATGCTTTTAACAAGACGGGAATGACCCCAGATGATATTGACTTATTTGAATGTAATGAAGCATTTGCACCTGTCCCACTGGTTTGGATGCAAGAACATGGTATACCTCATGAGAAAGTTAACGTTAATGGGGGAGCGATAGCCCTTGGACATCCACTCGGGTGCACAGGCGGAAGACTCATGACTACTCTTTTGAATGAGCTAGAACGAACAGGTGGTCGTTACGGACTCCAAACCATGTGCGAAGGTGGTGGACAAGCAAACGTCACAATTATTGAATCGTTAGCCTAATAATTGGGTTCGTACTCCACAGCCTCATCAATTAAACCCCATGCAAGCGCATCAGATAGCGACAACGTTTTCCCGCTCATCGCCAAGTAAGCAGTCTTTTGGGGCCCTATTCTCCTCGGTAGGCTAACTGTTCCTCCAGCACCCGGAATCAAACCCATAGAAATTTCAGGAAGAAATATTTCTACAGATTCATTACCAAATACTCTTGATGCAAAAGCAGGAATTTCAATACCAGCACCTGCACAAACCCCATGTAAATAAACCTCAAGTTTGTCGGCAATGGAATGTGAAGAAAGTGCAGGACTTCTATGCATGCGTATAATGTGCCCGTCTGGTGGGAAGTCAACGAAGCCGAATTCCGCCAAGTCCCCACCGGAACAGAAAGATTTTCCTAACCCATAGAGCTTTACCTTTGTTACCGATTCATCAAATCGAGCAATTTGAAGAAAGTCAAAAAGTTGATCTCGCATGTCAGATGAGTACGCATTAGAACGTTCAGGTCTATTCAAATAGATTTCAAGCGACTCATCAGATCTACTGGCTAACACAACAGGTTTTTCATCTAATACCCGAGCGGTATCGCCTCGTTGATTCAACCATGCCTTGAACTGAGATCCGCTTTGGAGCATCCCATACGAAAGCGACTCTAATACGAGACCCTGTGAGACGTTTTGATAAGCTTTCTGACGCAAAAGATGTGCAAGTACAAGTGCCGGCTGTGTGTGAAGAGAAATCATCTCATCAAGTTCTTGAATAGCAATAGAAATATCCTCCACGAACGCTGGTAGTCGACTAAGGCGGGAATCTGTCAGCAAAATATCAAATGACTTCAAGAAATTGGAAGGTAATTCCTCATCGGAACAATTCAGGATGCCGACAATAACAAGATTTACTGAATTGTTATGATTGACGAAACTACAGAATCTATCAATATCATCAATTCCTGCAGTGGGATCTATCTCAACAAAAATGCAACTCGTTTCGCTCTCGTAGAGTTTCTCGCTCAATGCGATTTCTGTAACGAAACTACAGGCTTCATTGAATGTGAGGATGCTCATTTCGCATCATTCCATATCAAAGTTCTTTCACCATCTCGGCTTTGATGACACGTCGAAGCAGCTTTCCAGTCTCGTTATACGGAAGCTCGTCTACTTGAATCACTTTGTCGGGAGTCCTTGAAGAACGCAGATGCTCCTTAGTGAAGTCTTTAATCGTTGATTCGGAGAAGGATTCCGGATCTCGAGAAACTACAACAGCGATGATAACTTCCCCCCATTCCTCATCAGGAACACCAACCGCAGCAGCATCTCGGATATTCGGGTGATCGAGAAGTACTTCCTCTATTTCTCCCGGAGATATATTCTCACCACCACGTATGATGATGTCATCAATTCTTCCCTCAACGAACAAGTACCCCCCATCGTCAATTGATCCGCCATCGTTTGTGGGAAACCATCCGTCAGCGGTTAACTTTTTCCCCTGTCCAAGATATTCGCCGGAAACTTGTTCACCTCTTACCCAAATTTCTCCACTCTCCCCAATAGGTACTTCAATTCCTTCATCATTACGAATAGACACTTCTAAACTCGGCAAAGGCTTACCAGCAGAACTCAGTCGCTGCCTCACTCGCTCATCTGAACTTTGAAAAGCTTCCCTGTGATCGTCAGGCCCAAGAACTGAGATGGTCGAACTTGTTTCAGTTAGTCCATAGGCATTCACGAAATTTGTATCAGGAAGCAAAGTAAGCGCGCGCTCAATAACAGGTCGCGGCATCTTTCCTCCACCATAAGAGAGCGCCCTTAAGCTTGTGACCTTGACTGAAGAATCATTATCCAGATACTCAACAATTCGCGCCAGCATAGTCGGGACAACCATGGCGTGCGTGATTTCTTCCTTGATGACAAGGTTAATCCAGTCTTCGGGATCAAAAGTAGGTAATTGAACAATCCTTCTTCCGGAATAGACCGAGCTGCACATCGCAGCAATGCCTGCAACATGATAAGGCGGTACTGATACTAGTGATGCTTCATTATCCGCAGCACCCATAAATTCAACAGACCCAAGGATATAGGACACCAAGTGTGATTGTCTTAAGACTGCAGCTTTTGGTGCTCCAGTAGTTCCTGAAGTAAATAACAAGATAGCTATTTCCTCTGGGTCCATATTCCAAGAGGGATCAGGGGTAGCCCCAGCGGTCGTGATATCAATTAACTGATCTCCAGTTACCAAACTTACTCCCTCTTTGCCCTGCACAATGCTTGAGAGATCATTATTTGTAACTGTCACAGTGGGTGAAATGCGATCGGCCAATGCCTGAACTTCGTCTGCTGCAAGCCTGTAATTTAAAGGAACAAAAGGCAGGCCAGCCCATGATGACCCGAATAAAGATATAGGCAGACCTAAATTAGATTCTGCTAAAAAGGAAACGTGCTCGGCATTTGTTTCCTTGAAATATTGGCTCGCTTTACCAGCTCGTTCATAGAGTTCCTGATAGGTAATACCGGACCCATCTTTACTCCCAAACGCCACCCTTTCCCCAAAGGCACTGGATGCCATCTCTAGTAACATCATCAAGTTCATTTGGGTCCTTAATCAGAAGCAGGTAGGGGTTTGCTTTCTTTGATGGTTAACAATGCGTCTCCTAAACCCAATGATCCCTCACCCGGCTTGGTGCACAATAACTCAATCGTGTCATCCGCATCGACATATCGCTTTCCCATTTGGGTTCCGTTCATAGCTGCATCCAAAGGACTGGGGTCATCAGGAATAGAACCTGTTGGGTCAACCATAGGAACCCCTCCACACCGGATATCCATTTCAGTTCCTGGAGCCTTTACAGCGATAACTTCGGTTTGGCAAACGCTGCTCTTCAATCTACTTCCAGCTCTTATCTCCACTTGTACCTCCCAAGATCATTTACTCTATCATTCCTCAACAGAGCGGTTTCCGCCAATGTCAACGAGTCATCTAGGCTGTAGAAATGCAAGGTAAAGATTTCAATGACCCAATTGCAACTTCCATTGATCACCTTGAACGCCTATTGGAATTCCTTCCATCTGGCCTAGTTGACAAGAAGCTTGTAACTCAACTTTCAGAGATAAACCCAAGTTGGCCCACTTGGCCAAGCCCCGGCCTGTCAAATCTCATAGGTCCACCAAGGGTTGCACTCAAACGATTTGACCTACGTTGGTTGCACAGATTCGAATCCACTATTTCTCTTCTGAATTATTTCGTTAGATCTTTAGGGGGCCCATCTGGAGGTCCGAGTGGGCACTCCTTAATTGTTGAACGAGCTCCACTTCTTGGTCATCGTGGCTGGGGAGAAACTTCTGCAGGGGGTTCATGCAGACTGATTAAAACTTTGGATGCAACTCTCGCAGTCAATTTGCCAAGACAGGAGGATATATCCTCTGTCTCTGCTTGGCTTCAAGCTGAAGTCAGGGACGATATCTGGAGTGTGATTCAAAATTATGCCATCAATAGCTCATCTCAGGTCCTTCTTGAACGGGCCAAACTGCTCGGACTGGCTGTTTCTGAAGTGGGAGAAGCTAAAGACATGACTATTGAGATCACTCGTAAATCTTCTATAGCGGCATACAGTCGCCAACCAAAAGTAGTCGATCTATCTAGTATGTGGGCTGGACCGTTATGCTCATGGTTTCTGATGCGATCAGGAGCAGAGGTGATCAAGATTGAGTCAAGCAAGAGACCTGACAGGGGACGTTTAAACCAAACACCGTTTTTCCAGAGACTGAATAAGGGCAAAAGCATTACTACATTTGATTTTGATAGCAAACTAGGTAAAAACCAGCTTCAAAAGCACATCCGTGAGGCAGACATCGTTATTGAGAGCTCACGTCCAAGAGCCATGGAGAATATGGGGATTTCTGCAGAGGAGGAAGTGGACCGGGGCGCTATCTGGTGTTCGATAACGGGATATGGGCGTAATCTGCATCCCAATCGTGTTGGCTTTGGAGACGATGCTGCAGCAGCTGGATGTCTTCTCGCACAGGTGGATGAATCGCTCTGGTTCGTTGGAGACGCAGGTGCAGATCCGTTAACAGGTGCAACAGCCGCAGCGTTAACTCATGGACTATGGTTCGCTGGGTCATCTGGACTTATAGATATCTCTCTTGCAGCTACATCACACATGCATACCCATGGAGTAATCCCGAAAGGAATAATGTGGTAATTTGCTAGTTCAAGCGAGGGTCGCTTGGGTAATTTGATAGCCAAGAAACAGGACTGTTTTGGCGACGGAGAACCTTAGACCATAGATCAACGTCTTCATTCCCAAAAATGTCATCTGGGTGAACCTCAACTACAAACCAGGCATTTGCAGCTAGTTCGGCTTCCAGCTGCATCGGCCCCCACCCAGAATACCCAAGATAAGGTCGTAAATTCACAACGCTATCAGGAATAGAATTCGGTCCAGAACCTAAATCTATTACACCAATATTTGCAAACAGTAATGATTCGTTGTCATCTTGGCTACCTCTAAACTCACCCAATGCCATAGATGTAAAAGGGTCAACAGGCCCGCCAGAGAATAATGTGCAATCAGCGAATCTACTTTCATCCCAAATAGGGATCGCTTGACCTAAATAATCATCACGCGGATCATTTAAAACCAAACCAACAGCTCCAGCTTCGTTGTGATCGATCACGAACACAACAGCCCGATCAAAATTGCTGTCAGCCATAAGCGGACTAGCTACAAGTAACCGACCTGCCGTATTCAGAGCAACGTCTCCAACACATAATCAAGAGAAGCAGTCAAAGCTTGGATGTCGCTGAGTTCAATAGCGGGAAAGGTAGCGATCCGCAACTGATTCCGTCCCAACTTTCTGTAACCACCGATATCAAGTATCCCGTTATCTCTGCAGATGGCAATCACCTCATCTGCGTCAACACGTGCGCTGAGATCTATGGTTGAAACGACGGGACTTCTGATAGAAGAATCGGTCACGAATGGTTCAGCTAATTCATGGTTTTCCGCCCAATTGTAGATGTGGTCTGAAGACATCGTTGAGCGATTAGCAGCCCAAGATAAGCCACCATTGTCGTTCATCCATTCAATTTGGCGAACCGTCAAAAAGATTGTTGCTAGGGCAGGTGTGTTATAGGTCTGGTTCTTTCTGCTGTTGTCGAGAGCGATTTTAAGATCCAGGCCGGCAGGGGTCCACCGATTACGGCTAGCAATATCGTCTATTCTTTGCACAGCGGCTGGGGAACAAGCAGCTACCCAAAGACCACCATCGCTCGCAAAGCATTTTTGGGGAGCGAAATAGTAGCAATCAACATTATCGGTATCCCAGACGATGCCACCAGCAGCGGATGTCGCGTCAACAAGGACGATCGCCTCATCTGCAGACGTGTTAGCTGGCCTTTGGAGATCCATTGATACGCCAGTTGAGGTTTCGTTATGGGTAAAAGCGTACGTATCAGCATCTGATTCTTCAACAAGCGGTCCCGTTCCAGGCTCAAATTCGGCGACCACTGGCTCGTCTATATGTGGCGCTGCCCTTGAAGCGGTTGCAAATTTCGACGAAAACTCACCGAAGACTAAATGATGGCTCTTTTCAGATATGAGAGAAAATGTTGCTGCATCCCAAAAGAGAGTACTTCCGCCATTTCCCAAAATAATCTCCCAATCATCTGGAAGCCCAAAAAGTACTGATAGCCCATCCCTCAGACGACCAACCATATCCTTGACAGGAGATTGACGGTGGCTTGTACCCATGTACGATTCTGAAAGATTAGCTAATGCATCGAGGTCTGATTTACGGACCAATGAAGGGCCGCTACCAAAGCGTCCATCAACCGGTAGGAGCTCGTTAGGAATAGAAATATTATTTATAGCCACGTAAAGAAAATAGTCTTATCTTTAGCTGAAGTGGCGTAGCTAAAGAGAAATTAAATAGATTGTAATCCTCAAGAAGTGTGACATCATTGGTAGGAAGCCAACTGGAGGAATCAATTACATGGAATCTAGAATTTCCAAGCGAGTTGGAGCCATAGCTCCATCGGCTACCTTGGCCGTGACATCAAAAGCAAAAGAACTGAAAGCTGCAGGGGCGCCTGTCATAGGCTTTGGTGCCGGTGAACCTGATTTTCCAACTCCGTCGTATATCGTCGAAGCAGCAGTTTCCGCTTGTTCCGATCCAGTTAATCATCGATATAGTCCAGCTGGCGGTTTGCCCGACCTTAAAGAAGCCATAGCAGCCAAGACCCTCAGGGACTCAGGTTTAGAGGTTTCACCCAATCAAGTCGTTGTGACCAACGGCGGGAAACATGCTGTATACAACTGCATGCAAGTCATCTTAAATGCAGGAGATGAAGTTCTGCTCCCTGCACCGTATTGGACAACATATCCTGAGCCAATTGCTCTCGCTGGAGCGACAACAACTGTTTTGCCAACTACAGAAGAAACTGGGTTTCGCGTAACTGTCGACCAACTAAACGCATCTCTAACCGAGCGAACAAAAGCTCTAATTTTTGTATCTCCATCGAACCCCACAGGTGCGGTATACCCTAAGGAAGAAATTGAAGCCATAGGGCAGTGGGCTCTAGAGAACAATGTTTGGATATTCGCAGATGAAATCTACGAACATCTCGTTTACGGCTCGAATGTCCATTATTCACTCCCATCGTTAGTCCCTGAATGCGCTGATCAAACTGTAATCCTCAACGGAGTAGCTAAAACATATGCTATGACAGGGTGGCGCGTTGGCTGGATTGTCGCTCCAGAAGATGTAGCAAAAGCATCATCAACTCTTCAATCGCACCAAACGTCAAACGTTGCAAATATTTCACAACAGGCAGCCTTAGCAGCTGTCTCTGGCACATTAGATGCGGTAGATGAAATGCGGTCGGCCTTTGATAGTAGAAGGCAAGTGATGTATTCGATGCTCAGCGAAATTGATGGAGTTTCGGTACTTGAACCGCAAGGGGCCTTTTACGCGTTTCCAAACTTTTCAGGATGTCTAAACCGAGAAATAGCAGGCAAACGAGTAGAAACCACCCTAGACCTTGCAGAACTATTTCTTGAAGAGATACATGTTGCAGTAGTACCAGGTGAAGCCTTCGGAGCTCCTGGTTATGCCAGACTTTCATTTGCCTTAGGGGATAATGACCTTAAAGAAGGTTTAGAGCGAATCGCTGACCTATTGAATGGCTAATGGATAGCAAAACTCAGATACAGCCATACGGAAGTTGGAGTTCTCCTATTTCAGCAGAATCGCTTGTCAAAGGCGTTTCAACTATTTCCGAGATCAAAACAGACCAGAGCGATATTTGGTGGTCAGAATCAAGACCAGAGGAAGGCGGAAGAGTTGCTGTTGTGTGCCTTTTTGAAGGGCAAGGCCCGAAAGAGATAACGCCAGCGGAAGCGAATGTGCGAAGCAAAGTCCATGAATATGGCGGAGGCGCCTGGTGGGTAAGAGATAAGACATTATTCTATGTGAATTTTAATGATCAGAGAATACGAAAGATTGAATACGGCTGTGAAGAGCAATTATTAACTCCCGAACCTCCAGAGGGGCAAAGTTGGCGATTCGCTGACGGTAGAGTAACACCCGATGGTGAGTGGTGTATCTGTGTAAGAGAAATTCATCACAACCTCAAAGATCACCACATTGAACCAGATAATCAACTTGTAGCCATCAAGACCGATGGAACAATGGAAATGAACGAACTTGTCGTCGGGGCTGATTTCTATGCATTTCCGCGGCCTTCACCTGATGGCGAATTTTTAGCATGGATTCAATGGAATCATCCATCAATGCCTTGGTGGGGAACAGAGCTATGGATTGGTCATTTTGAGGATGGCGAAATCAAGAAAGGTCAAAGGATTGCTGGAGGTGGCGATGAATCGGTGCTACAACCTGAATGGTCGTCAGCAAGTGATCTCTTCTATCTGAGCGACCGATCTGGATGGTCAAACTTATATAGATTTTCAACAGATGAAGATGAATTAATTATCGGAGGAGAGTTTGATATTGGGATGCCGCTTTGGGTATTTGACCAATCTCGATATGTGCTTCGTGAGAAAGGTGACCCAGTCGCCTCAGTTACAGCACCAGATGGTGAAACTTACCTGGCAACTCCTTCATCTTTAACTCCATCCGCATGGTCCTCAATACATCAAATACGAACCATTGATGAAAGTGATGTCATTCTTCTCGCTGCGAGTCATAAAGCAGGACCGTCAATAATCAAAGGACTTGAAAAGCAAAAGATTCTCAGATCCCCAAAACCGCACGAACTCAACGATGCTTTTTTACCAGCACCCGAATTGATACAATTCCCCACACTTGATGGAAACAAAGCGCATGTTCGCTACTATGCTCCCGCTCACTTAAATACCAAAGCACCAGATGATGAATTGCCTCCGCTCTTGGTTCTAGCTCACGGAGGACCGACAGCGAGCACACGAAACGAACTATCTCTGGCGTTACGATATTGGACAAGTCGAGGTTGGGCAGTTGCAGACGTTGACTACCGAGGAAGCACAGGGTACGGGCGCTCCTACATGAATGCACTTGATGGCCAGTGGGGAGTTATTGACGTTGCTGACTGCGTAGCTGCAGCTCGGTTTCTTGTGGCAGCAGATCGAGTAGATGTCAACCGCATAGCAATCAAAGGTGGAAGCGCAGGAGGCCTAACCGTGCTTGCTGCCTTATCGGGCTATGACGACTTTTCTGCGGGCTCATGTAGATACGGAGTTGCAGATTTAGAAATACTTGCGAATGATACCCACAAGTTTGAATCACGCTATCTAGACCGGCTTATTGGACCTTATCCCGAAGACAGGGACGTATATGTTGCAAGGTCCCCGATCCATCAAACAGAAAATTTTCAAAACCCTATG
>WTHU01000127.1:3606-5703 GCA_011523005.1 Acidimicrobiales bacterium | reverse complement strand
ATGTGATGCCCTTCATGCATAATGGCCAGATTGTAGCCAGAGTTGATCTAGCCAACAGACGACAAACGGGTGTACTAGAAATTTTGGGCGCTTTCTGCGAACCTTCATTTGATAGAGAAGCGATATCCAAGCCTTTATGGGAAGAAATCTCACTACTAGCAACATTCGTGGGGTGCTCAGCTATTGAAATCAAACGCCGAGGGAACTTACACCAACCATTAAATGAACAGAGAATAGCTACATGATCAGCGACGACACTATTTGCTTGAAGACGCTATTGGCAATCGCAATCATTTCTTCATCTGTTCTATCCTGAATAGGGTGAGATGTAAAAACGCAAGCGGGGGAAGAAGCTAAAGCCTCAGATTGATCAACAGCCGCAGTGACAAACTGCTCAGTCGCAACTATCACACCGGGAATGCCTCGTTTTTCAAGATCAGTGATGTCATGCACACTGCATGTAGTGCAGCTACCTCAATCTGCGAGCGCTTCAATCACAGCGTCGCACTGCGACGCTATTTCATGTCTCAAATCAACGGGAGCCGGTTTGGTGAAGGTTGGTTTGACGAAGCGTTTTACATCTGCTCCCGCCTGAATGAGCAACTCCTCAAGTGCGTCCAGAAAAACATTGCCTCGAGGCTTACTAATATCAAGCAAACCAATAGAAGAGCCATCTAACGTTTGAAGTCGTGCAGGGCTAGCAACGGGCTCCCTGATCACTTCAGATGTGGGGTCGAGAACTTTAACAGTCACTTTACGATCTCCTTCGTCGTATATTTGCTTCCCTTGTCACCAGAAAGCCAGCCAGCGATACTCGTGGAGAAAAGCCCTGCTCCACCACCACCAAAGACTATAATCAATCCGCCATCAGGTCTAAATTTAGGGAGTTCCATTCCTGCAAAATCCTCTGGTAGCCCCTCGGCTATGCCGTTTGCTCCTCGAATAAGGTCGTCAGTGCTTCGAATAGATTGCTCGATTATTGCACTATTTAGATCATCTTTCGACCAACCAGCATCCGCGAATCGTGCTGCGTGTTCAGGGCTAATTACCAAGATTGCATCCATGCCAAGAACAATCTTGGGGTGGCAATTAGAAATGAGCCCCATAGCGAGGCTTCGTGCTAGCTCATCAGGGGATCGGGACAATTGATCGGTTATTAACCTAGGTCCTTCACCCGGGAAAACCGTTACCGTATTCTGTGAGGACGAGAATCCCTGACTTTGTGAATAAGACGGCCATGGTGACCCTTCCTCGTCTTCAGCGAAACACAAACCTACTTTTGCTGGGCTTCCATGAGTAGCTCGATCCACCCCACCTGGCTTTCCACCGCCGACGTTCCTGATCGTCAACTGAACAGCTCTCCCTATTGTACTATTCGCACGATTGCCCTGACCAAGAAGGTTCATCCCAGAATTCATACCAATCTCATTGCGGATTGGGCCATTTACGAACATAACAGGCCCAACTGGCATAGTGGTTGCCAGTAAACCATGCATATTGAACTCATCCGTGCAGACAGCTTCCAAAGCGGATATGACGATCGGTAAATATTCCGGTTTGCAACCCGCCATGACAGCATTGATAGCAATCTTTTCTATTGAAAGGTCAACGAGATTTGGAGGCACCGAAGCAAGGATTTCATCCGATGATCTAGTAGTTCCTTCCAGCATTCGTAACACACGCTCAGATGTTGGCGGAACTAAGGGAAGCCCATCAGACCAACCTAATTCATACATCCTTTCAACCTCATCTTCTGCCGCTGCGAATTCAACCAAACGGCTACCCAATCCCGATCCGTATCTTTTTTCAAGCGAAGGGAGTAAATCTGGACTGACGCTAAGGGATCCGCAGCCAGGGCTAAAATCTTGAAAGCTTTCAGAGCAAAGGTCAGGGGACTCGCAGAAGTCTTCCCATTCACTTTTTAGCCAACCAACAATTCTGCCTACTTCAACTCCATCCTGAAATTTTAATAACGAAGGGACAGTCTCTATGCCGTGTTGAAAGCTTAGTCGTAAGTCCGAATCATCAATAGTTATATCTATGGCAGGAAAATCCTTGTTGTCTTGCGAAAAGACTGCATTAAGTTGACCCAACTCA
>WTHU01000127.1:0-3506 GCA_011523005.1 Acidimicrobiales bacterium | reverse complement strand
GGCAGGAAAATCCTTGTTGTCTTGCGAAAAGACTGCATTAAGTTGACCCAACTCAGCCAATCTAGACAAAACTGGCTCAATCAACAGGCACGTAGGACAATCCTCCTTAACAAAAGCGACATAGCCATCACTAAATATGTCAAGGTCAACGTTCACAAAAATACATTAACATCGCTGTTGACGCACTACAAAGCTTCTTGAAATACTGAGATGATTCAAAGAGAAGGTTGACAAGAGCCGCTACAGTTACCACACACAACTCTGAGTTGCGTCTAACCTTAAGAATTAGAGAAACGGAGATTACTTATGCCAAATACTGCCATAGAACCAGGAGATTTTCGGAAAGTATTAGGCAAGTACCCAACAGGCGTCACGTTAGTTAGCTCTAAAGATGATCAAGGACCGTTCGCTATGGTTATAGGATCTTTTGGCTCCGTTTCTCTTGATCCCCCGCTAGTCCAATTTATGCCTGCGAAAGAGTCAGGAACCTGGTCAAGAATCAAGAAGACAGGCAAATACTGTGTGAACGTACTAGGAGAGCATCAACTTGACCTGAGTAATAGCTTCTTCAACAAAGACAAAGATCCATTTGAAGCAATCCAATGGAGCGAAAGTGCTCTCGGGTCACCGATCATTGAAGGCTGCATTGCATGGATTGACTGTTCAATAGGTGATGTGCACGAAGCCGGCGACCATTACATCGTAATCGGAGAAGTTCATGGCATCGGTGCTTCCGAGAAAGATGACGGCCCACTCCTATTCCTTGGTGGTTCTTACGGCTCGTTTAACGAAGATATAGGAGGGAATTGATGCCGATTTACGCCTTAGGTGACTTGGTGCCAGAGATAGACTCGTCTGCATACATTCATCCAGAAGCAGTTGTAATAGGAAACGTAACTATTGGTTCAGAATCGTCTGTTTGGGCTTGCGCTGTCCTCAGAGGCGATGACGGAGTCATAAGCGTAGGCAACCGAAGCAACGTTCAAGACGGTGCAGTAATACACACCACACCTATCTACGCAACAACCATTGGAGACAATTGCACGATAGGTCATCTCGCACATCTTGAAGGTTGCACGATTGAAGATGGAGCACTAGTAGGAACAGCATCAGTCGTTCTCCATGATGCAAGAGTCCAATCTGGTGCACTTGTGGGCGCAAACGCTGTAGTCACCGGAGGCACGGTCGTTCCACCTGGGGCAATGGCTTTAGGAATACCAGCCAAAATACGCGAAGGTCTTGCAAATCAAGACGAAATTCGTTTAGGAGTTGAGTCATATGTCTCACGCGCAAAATGGTTTACTAAGGAACTTCGTAGAATAGACTAAAATGTGTAAACAACTCTTCTAAACCATTGGCGGAAAGCTAGTATAAAGAAAGATAAACCTCCGAAAGTATCTCATGACTCAAGCAAACACTGGAATTGACCTCAGCAAATATCAACTTGGCTGGAGCGATGATGAAGATTATGTGTTTAAGCCAACAAAAGGCCTCAACGAAGACCTAGTTCGAGAAATTTCATGGATGAAAGGGGAGCCAAACTGGATGCGCGATTTCCGCGTAAAGTCACTCAAACAGTTTGAAAAAAGGCCAATGCCCCATTGGGGTGGGGATATGTCTGAAATTTATTTTGACGACATCTACTACTACATAAAACCAAGTGAAGCTGTCGTCGACGAGTGGGAAGATGTCCCTGAGTCAATCAAAGATACCTATGAGAAGCTCGGTATCCCTGAAGCAGAAAGAAAATACTTAGCTGGGGTAACAGCACAATATGAATCTGAGGTTGTCTATCACAAAAATCGTGAAGACCTTGAACGACAAGGTGTTATTTTCTGTGACATGGACACCGCTTTGCGCGAATACCCAGAAATCGTTCGAGCGTACTTCGGTAAAGTTATCCCTTCAAACGACAACAAATTCTCTGCTCTAAACTCTGCAGTTTGGTCCGGTGGTTCGTTTATCTACGTCCCTGAAGGAGTCGAGGTAGAAATGCCCTTGCAAGCATACTTCAGGATCAATGCAGAAAACATGGGTCAATTTGAGCGAACTTTGATCATTGCCGACAAGGGCTCAAAAGTGCATTACATTGAAGGTTGTTCAGCGCCTGTCTATAGCACTGACTCGCTCCACTCTGCGGTAGTGGAAATTGTTGTTAAAGAATCTGCTCGAGTCACTTATACAACAATCCAGAATTGGTCAAATAATGTCTTTAACCTTGTAACAAAACGGGCTGTAGTAGAGGCTGAAGGCCATATGGAATGGATTGACGGAAATATCGGCAGTCGCCTCACAATGAAATATCCTGCAGTCGTTATGGTTGGGCCAAAAGCATCAGGTGAAGTTCTTTCTGTCGCATACGCTGGTGAAGGGCAACACCAAGACGCCGGAGCAAAAATGACCCACGCAGCACCGGAAACCACGTCAAAGATTGTTTCAAAATCTATCTCAAAAGATGGCGGTAGATCTAGCTACCGCGGGCTAGTCCGGGTAGAAGATGATGCACATGGGTGCAAAAGCCACGTGCAATGCGATGCGTTAATTCTTGACGAAGATTCAATAAGCGATACCTACCCATACATGGAAATCGGTTCCAAAGACGCTGTAATTGGTCATGAAGCTACCGTATCTAAAGTTGCAGACGAGCAACTCTTCTACCTAACAAGTAGAGGCCTCACTGAAGAGCAAGCAACCGGCATGATAGTCAATGGTTTTATTGAGCCCGTTACACGAACTCTTCCAATGGAATATGCGGTTGAGTGGAGCAGGCTAATTGAGCTCCAGATGGAAGGTTCTGTCGGTTAATCTCAAATACCCCAAGAAAGCTCAAGGGCCTCAACCAAACCATCTTTGCACACGGGAGCAACTACATAATCGCAGGAATCAAGAAGATCCGAATGGGCGTTGCCCATTGCGACAGAGTGCCCTACAACTTCGAGTGCATCAAGGTCATTCAACCCATCACCTACCATCATCACTTCTGCCACATCAAGAGATAACATTTCGCACATCCTTAGAATAGCAGACCCTTTATTTACGCCTTCTTTTGTAACTGATATGAAAGCTGCACCCTCAAGAACAGGAGAAGTAGCGACGGATACATTTCCCTTACCACTCATCGATTCAAGAATCTCAGAAACTTGCGATTCATCAACAACAAACTGCACTCGTACTATAGGTTCGGCAAGATCTGACGGGCCCCCAATTTTAAAGTCACAACCCAACATTTCAGAATGAGCGGCAGCGAGAGGCCGATCCGCTAGGGAGTGATCTAAAGACCGATAGTCATCAGGAGAATAATACTCAAGCGCCCATCCGTGAACACCAGAAAGTTCCGTCCCCATGCGGATAATATCTTTTGGTAAAGCTTCTCCAATAATTTCACCGCTTCCAGTATGCACAAGTGATGCACCCGCATGAAAAATATACCAACCATGAGGGTTCAGCACTGAGGCGTAATCGGCAGTTCGACCCATAGCGCCAGGAGCCGTTGAAAGAGCCAGAGT
>WTHU01000076.1 GCA_011523005.1 Acidimicrobiales bacterium | reverse complement strand
CTATTCTAATTGAGTTGAATTACTTGGAAGTTTGTCTGATTTAAGAAAGCGCCCTCGGCAGGATTCGAACCTGCGCACATGGCTCCGGAGGCCAATGCTCTATCCCCTGAGCTACGAGGGCGAATAGTTCAGATTACCTTGATATGGCTTTTGGTCAAACGACTGCATTAACCGCCGGATGCGAATTGGCCAGCTAACTCACTTAATTCAAAGTCTTCATAAGGGTTCTCGAGCCATCCATCAGGCAAGGAAACATCTTTGGGCCCTCCTGTATGACTTCTTGGAATGCGATAGGCATCTAGGGGTAAAGATAACTCTGCGTCAAAATTATCAATGATTGAAGTCAGGTCGTCTAGTGAATTTATTTGTTGGATCTCTCTTCTGATATCTTTTCCAACTGCAAAGCCTGTTAGATACCAAGATGCGTGTTTTCGAAATGTTCGCAATGCAGTTTGAGATCCATTCCATTCGACAACCGCTTTGGCATGCGCAAGCATTGCATCTCCAACTTCCCCAAGCGTTGGGAACTGTGATGCCTCTTTTCCCGAAAAGATTTCACCTAATTGTTTGAACAGCCAAGGGCGGCCAAGGCAGCCCCTGCCAATAACTACGCCATCTGCGTTAGATACTCTCATCATTTCAATAGCGTCATGGGCTTCCCATATGTCTCCATTTCCGAAGACCGGTATTGTTTTGATATGTTCCTTAAGTTTTCGTATAGCCACCCAATCGGCTTGCCCGCTATATAACTGCTTAACCGTTCGGGCATGCAAAGAAATAGCTGAAGCTCCTTCCTCTTCAGCGATTTTTCCGGCTGTCAAATAAGTAAGGTGGTTATCGTCGATACCCATTCGAAATTTCACAGTTATAGGAATCTCGTCTTTTGCGGCTCCTACAGCGGATTTGATGATTTTTCTAAACAGGTTTTGTTTATATGGGAGAGCTCCTCCGCCGCCATGCCTTGTTACCTTTGGAACTGGGCAACCAAAGTTTAAATCAATATGCTCAACGTATTTTGAAGCTACTAGCTTCTGAACGGCTTCTTTTATTGATATGGGCTCGGTGCCATAAAGTTGAATAGATCGTGGTGACTCATTCTCACCAAACTCGGCTAGTTTCATGGTCTTTTTGTTCTCTTCAACAAATGCTCTGGCTGTAATCATCTGATTTACGAATAAACCCGGAGCGTGATTAGGCTTAACCGAATCTCGAGAACTATCGGCGAGTCCTTGATCCATGAACGATCTACATAACGAACGAAACGGAACATCTGTCACTCCAGCCATAGGGGCCAAGATCACTGGCGGCCATATGGAAATCTTTCCTATAGAGGGAACTTCAGGGGCTTCTGTTTGCAAAGTCACATCACTAACCTATACGGCAAGTCTCCTACTTGGATCTTGTTGACATATTTTAGCTGTGTTGTTAAATGAATAATCAATAAATGCAAGCGAAAACGCACGCTTAAACATACGATGGAGAATCAACCTATAAAAACTCCATATGATTACTAAAATAATAAAAGATTCGTTACGAGAAAATCTCAAAGGATTAGGAATCAACGTCCTAACCGATCAAATAAGTCTTGAACGACCCGCAAATAGAGATCATGGAGATTGGTCCTCAAATATTGCTTTGGTGACTGCAAAAGATGCTGGGCGACAGGCGAGAGGGTTAGCGGAAGAGATTGTAAATTCATTAACTACCAATCTCCCTGATGGGATTACAGAAGTCACTGCCGCGGGTCCTGGCTTCATTAATTTTCGAGTATCGGCGGAGTTGAGTTATGGAATAGTGCTCGAGGTGTTAGAAAAGAAAAGCAGATACGGGTCCTCTAATAGGGGGTCAGGAAAGCAAGTCAATGTTGAATTTGTCAGTGCCAATCCCACAGGTCCTCTTCACGCAGGGCATGCCCGAGGTGCCTGCTACGGAGATGCAATTGCAAATCTTCTTCAGTACGTGGGGTTCAGTGTTCATAGAGAGTTCTACATGAATGATAGAGGATTACAAATGAAAGCTTTTGGGAGATCACTAGAGGCCCGAAAGAACAATGAATCTCTCCCAGAGGACGGATACGGAGGCGAATATGTAATTGAGTGGGCTAAAGAGATGCCTGCAGGCTTAGCTCTGGAGGAAATTATTACCTGGGGTTGCGAGTTCGCTAAAAATGATCAGCAAGACACTTTAAGCGAGTTGGGCATCTATTTTGATACCTGGTTTAGCGAAAAGTCCATGATTGATAATGGTGAGATTGATCGAGTCCTTGCGAATTTAGCTGAAAAGGGAATGGCATACGAAAAGGATGGAGCCACTTGGCTATCTTCGGTTGAATTCGGTGACGATAAAGACCGAGTGCTAATAAAAAGCGATGGCGAATATACGTATTTAACTCCCGATGTTGCGTACCACAGAAATAAATTTGAACGATCTGATTGGTTGATAAACGTTTGGGGGGCAGATCACCACGGCTACATAGCACGGATGAAAGCTGCCATGCAGGCATTGGGATATGACTCTGATGCACTCACAGTTCAGGTAACGCAACTCGTCAAGCTTCTTCGGGCTGGGGAGGAAGTTAAACTCTCCAAACGACAAGGTGACATTATTGAACTCCGAAGCATAATTGAGGAGATAGGTGCTGATGCGACTCGATTCATGTACCTCCTACAATCGGTTGATTCAAAACAAACATTTGATCTGGAGTTAGCAGCATCTCAAGGGATGGATAATCCCGTTTATTATGTTCAGATGGCTTATGCAAGACTTTGCTCAATCGAACGGAATGCAAATGAGCATGGTTTCGATTTTGAAATACTTCCAATTGATCAACTAAGTGTCTTGGGGCATCAACGGGAAATGGAGATTATTCGTGGACTTGAAATTCTTCCAGAAGCTATAGACTTGGCTGCACGTGAACTGGCTCCACATAAAATAGTCACATGGGTCAGAGACTTCGCTAATTCCGTTCACGGCTTTCATCATGATTGTTATGTCATCGGTGACGGTATCAGTGAAGAATTAACAAATGCGAGACTTAATCTGGTAGTAGCATCCAGACAGGGCCTAAAAGTTGGCCTTGACCTATTGGGCGTTAGCGCCCCAAACAAAATGTAGGACTAGCTATGGCTGAGAGAATTTCAAGAGCCCTATTACCCGACAATACGTCTGTAGCTGATGATGGCATGGCTACTTTTGGCGGAGTGCGAACTGACGATCTGGTAACCCAATTTGGGACACCACTCTTTGTGTATGACGAAGACCATATCCGCAAAAGATGTCAAGAAGCTGTAAAAGCCTTTCCTGATGGCGTGTCGTATGCTTCAAAAGCTTTTTTATGTAAAGCGATAGCAAAGCTGGTTCATGAAGAGGGAATGGGTCTTGACGTAGCGACAATAGGTGAAGCATATATCGCTCTTCAATCAGGAGTGCCTGCAAGTGATCTAACGTTGCATGGCAACAACAAATCAATGGAAGAGTTACGCTACGCAGTGGATAACGGAATTGGCAAAGTGGTTATTGATAGTTTCGACGAGATCGACAAAATTGAGCACCTTTATGCAACGACAAGAAAACCGATCAAGGCTTTGGTTCGGGTTACACCTGGTGTTGAAGCCTATACTCACAAATATGTAACTACCGGACAAGTTGACTCTAAGTTCGGCTTTACTGTTCAGAATGGCCAAGCCGGTAAGGCCATTGAAAGGGCTAAGTCCTCAGGCGCAATTGACCTTATTGGTCTCCATGCCCATATCGGGTCCCAAATTTTTACGAGTGATTCTTTCCGCAAATCAACGGATATTCTTGTCAACCTTGCAGAGCACTTTGGGCTTCCCGAACTTTGTGTGGGAGGTGGTTTAGGAGTCCCATATCTGAACGATGAATCCTCCATATCTATCTCTGAGTGGGGGCGCATCGTCCACGACATAAGTAACTCATCGTCTGCAACGCTTAAAATAACTTCAGAACCTGGGAGAAGCATTGTCGCATCTTCAGCAGTGACCATATACACGGTCGGAACTATTAAAGAGATAGAAGGTGTGAGAACATACGTCGCAGTTGATGGAGGAATGCACGATAACCCACGACCAGCTTTATACGGAAGCGACTATGAAACGTTCCTAGCTCGATCAATCAATGAACCTCGAGAGCAAAAAATAACTCTTGTCGGCAAGCACTGCGAATCAGGAGATGTCCTTGTAAAGGAAGGCGATATTCAAGATGACCTTGTGGTAGGTGACTTATTGGTCACGCCAGTCACAGGAGCATACGGGCATTCCATGGGATCAAATTACAATAAAGTTCTCAGACCGGCAGTAGTGTTTGTTCAAGGCGGTAAATCGCGCCTAGTTCTCCGCAGAGAGGAACTTTCCGATCTTCTCAACAGTGATGTCGCTTAAATCTCAGCTATAAGTTCCCATCATCTGCTTATTCCAAATCAATAAATTAAATCAAACTTCTGTCTGTCCTCATGTAACTTAGAAGAATGGGAAAAAGTCGGATACGCATAGGCCTCCTTGGGTATGGAACAGTCGGATCAGCATTTGTTGACCTGCTTGAAAGTCAGAAATCAACAATCTTGTTGAGGACCGGACTTGAATTAGTCGTAACTCACGTAGCAGTAAGTGATCTCAACAAAGACCGCCCCGGCTTGGATGCCCAAACATTACTGACCGATAAACCCAGCGAAGTCATTAAAAATAATGAAGTGGACCTTGTTGTCGAGCTCATGGGAGGTTTGTTGCCAGCTAGAGACTTAGTTAAGGCAGCTCTTGAGAACAATAAACCAGTAATCACAGCTAACAAGGAGTTGCTCTCTAAAGAGGGGAAATATCTCTTTGCGCTAGCGGGCGAAAGAAATGTCGATCTTCTTTTCGAAGCAGCTGTTGCTGGAGGTATTCCTCTGATTCGAGTCCTTCGTCAGTCACTTTTGGGGGAGCCTGTTGAAAAGATCATGGGGATCGTTAATGGCACCACAAACTATATTCTTTCTCAAATGGAAGAAAAGGCTATGCCGTATAGTGAGGCGCTATTGGAGGCACAAAAGCTGGGTTATGCAGAAAGTGACCCCACGGCTGACGTAAGCGGACAAGACGCAGCATCAAAAGCGGCAATTATCGCAATGGTTGCTTTTGGCGCTGATGTATCACTTGATGATGTGCTCTTTGAGGGTATTCAAAATATAAGCAGCGCCGATGTGGCTTTTGCTAGTAGAGCAGGATGCGCTATCAAACTTCTAGCTATGGTTTCCAAACACGAGGACGAACTAGAGGTGCAGGTTTACCCAGCGTTGCTGCCAAATAGTCACCCTTTGTCCTCTGTCAGAGACAGCTTTAATGCCGTCTTCGTCGAGGGAACTGCAGTTGACAGTTTGATGTTGTTCGGTCGAGGTGCAGGAGGGATGCCGACAGCTTCTGCTGTACTCGGTGATGTGATTGATGCGGCGCTGAACCTTTCAAATAAAACTTATAGAGGCATGGAAGACTTGAAGGAGGTTTCCATTCTTCCAAGTGGTGAGCAAAAGTCCGCTTATTATGTCAGCGTCCAAGTTGTAGATGAACCAGGCGTTTTGGCAACTGTGGCTTCAGTATTCGCAAAGAGTGACATATCTATTCAAACAATGGAACAGGAAGGAATGGGTAGAGAAGCACATCTTGTATTTATCACTCATGAAGTTGAAGAGAGTAGGTTAGAGGGAGCCTTATCTCAGCTTTCAAACTTATCT
>WTHU01000062.1 GCA_011523005.1 Acidimicrobiales bacterium | reverse complement strand
GGAGTATTAGATGAAAGTCGGAATATTAATGGGGTCAACATCTGACGAATCTAAAATGAGCAAAGCAAAAGAAACGCTTGAAGAATTCGGTATTGAATATGAATGGAAAGTTCTTTCGGCCCACAGAAATCCTGACAAAGTCGTAAACCTAGTCTCAACAGCACGAGAGAATGGTTTCGTTGCCTTTATATGTGGTGCTGGAATGGCAGCACATCTCGCTGGTGTAGTCGCTGCACACACAACGCTACCTGTTGTCGGAGTTCCACTCTCAGGAGGAGCGCTCAACGGTCAAGATGCCCTTTATGCAACTGTACAAATGCCTAAAGGAGTTCCCGTCGCAACAGTAGCGATAGATGGATCACAGAATGCAGCCCTCCTTGTTCTTCAAATGATCGGAATCACCAATACAGACATCGCAGAAAAACTTCGAATCTATAAAGAGGAAATGGCGAATAGATGAAAATACCGAACGTACTAGCGGAACGGTACGCAAGTGACCGGATTATCGAAATCTGGTCACCAGAAAACAAAATTCTCCTTGAACGGGAACTTTGGATTGCTGTTCTGCAAGCGCAACGAGAAAATGGCGCTGATGTACCGGAAGAAGCCATAGCGGCATATCAACGAACGAAAAATGATATTGATCTTGAATCAATTCTCGCGAGAGAAAAGATCGTCAAGCATGATGTGAAGGCCCGTATCGAAGAATTCTGCGATATAGCAGGATATGAACACATACATAAAGGGATGACGTCACGAGACCTAACAGAAAATATTGAACAACTGCAGGTACTCGAAAGCCTCCAACACATTCAGATGCTCACAGTGGCGACTCTTTCTCGGTTAACAGATCTAGCGCAACAATACGCAGCGCTACCACTGACTGGTCGAACCCATAATGTACCTGCACAAATAACAACGATGGGGAAACGATTTGCCAATATCGCCGAGGAAATGATCTTAGCGTTCACGACACTTGAGCAAATTTCTGAAACCTATCCAATGAGAGGACTGAAAGGCCCTGTAGGGACACAACAAGACCTCCTTGGCTTACTCGGCGACCAAACCAAGGTCGAAGAATTCGAACAAAGCATCGCCAAACATCTTGGATTTAACCACACCATGCGAAGCGTTGGACAGGTCTATCCACGATCTATAGATTTCAGCGTTATCAGCACATTGGTTCAACTCTCAAGTGGCCCGGCAAACTTAGCTAAAACTCTTCGCTTAATGGCTGGACATGACTTAGTCACTGAAGGATTCCAAGAAGGGCAAGTAGGTTCCTCAGCGATGCCACACAAAATGAACATGAGATCATGCGAACGTATTGGCGGTATGACTGTCGTGCTGAAAGGGTACCTTTCAATGGTCACTGACCTCACCGGAGACCAGTGGAATGAAGGAGATGTAAGTTGCTCAGTCGTTAGACGAGTTGCACTACCAGATTCTTTCTTTGTAATAGATGGGCTCATGCAAACATTCATCACTGTTCTAGATGACTTTGGGCTCTATCCACAGGTCATTGAAAGAGAACTAAACCATTACCTTCCCTTCCTCAGCACAACAAAAATACTGTCCGCAGCACTCAATAAAGGCATGGGAAGGGAAGAAGCCCATGAGATCATCAAAGAACACGCCGTCGCCTCTGCGTTAGCCCTACGGAACACAGATGTCGGCGACAATATGCTTCTCCACGATTTAGGCAAAGACGATCGATTCCCCTTAACAGAAAAAGAACTACTTCAGGTCATAAGCGAAATCGGAACTGGATTAGTTCAACATCAAATTAATGCCGTAACCGCAGACGTTGAGGCATTAAAAGAACGCTATCACGAAGCAGAAAACTATATCCCCCAACCAATACTTTAAGAGGTATCAATGACAAGAGAACCGGCTTACAAATTAGACCTTCCACACGTATATTCAGGAAAGGTCCGAGATATTTACGATGCTGGAAACAACCAATATTTGATGGTTACCAGCGACCGCATATCAGCCTTCGACGTGGTCATGAACCAACCAGTCCCAGATAAAGGACGAGTGTTGATGGCGATGTCAGCATTTTGGTTCGAACACTTTTCAACGTCAATGAAATCCCACCTCATTTCAACAGATTTATCCGATTTCCCATCGAGTGCCCAAGTACCCGAAATTGCAGGAAGATCAATGCTTGTCAAAAAAGTAGAAATGCTTCCAATTGAATGCATCGTTCGCGGATACATCACAGGATCGGCATGGAAAGAGTACAAAGCTAATGGAACAATGCACGGAACTCCTTTACCTACCAATCTTCAAGAATCCGAAAAGTTACCTGAACCCGTATTCACACCATCAACGAAAGCCGAAGACGGATTGCACGATGAAAATATTTCATTCACCCAAGCTGCAGACATTGTTGGTCTTGAAATAGCGGAATTAGCAAAACAAAAATCGCTGGAACTCTATTCACAAGGGGCCGAATATGCGTTAGAACGAGGAATCATCATTGCCGACACAAAATTTGAAATGGGATTCGTTGACGGTGAACTCGTTATCGCAGATGAGGTTCTGACACCCGATTCATCACGATTCTGGGCAAAAGACGAATGGAAGCCAGGCACAACTCCACCTTCATTTGATAAACAACCTGTTCGCGACTTCCTCGATGGCCTTGACTGGGACAAATCTCCACCTCCCCCTGAACTACCCAACGAAGTAATTACAGCAAGCTCAAAGCGCTACCGCGAAGGCTACGAAAAAATAAGCGGAAAAAACTTAGATGACTGGCCTAGTTAACACCTAGATTCTCCATAACTTTGATGCATGAACTGGACAGTTATACCGGTTTAGGTTTTATGATGGATACCTATGGGGAATAAAGAGGCAATACAGCCAGGTGAAGCACGCCAAGAAGGCCCATCATTACGAGATGAACTCCTTGCCGACCCGACACCTCCCCCCAAAGCCTTACTGGAAGAGTCATATGAATTCCTTGGAGATAACGACCTACCATATGAAAACTACATAAGTCCCGAAATCGCAGCATCTGAATATGAAAAGCTGTGGTCAAAAGTCTGGCAGTGGGCATGCCATGTCGACCATATTCCTGAACCGGGCGACTATTTCGTATACGACGTAGGGCACCTCTCTTCGTTGATTGTTCGCACGACTGACGGAAGTATCAAAGCGTATTACAACGCATGTATGCACCGTGGAACGCAACTCAAACAACCAGGAACATGTGGCTTTAGCAAGGAGCTTCGTTGTCCCTTCCACGGGTGGACGTGGTCGCTCGAGGGAACCCTCGTTGACCTTCCGGGAGCCTGGGACTTCCCCCACGTCACCCAAGAATCTCACCAATTACCAGAAATGAAGGTATCAATCTGGGAAGGCTTTGTCTTCGTTAACTTTGATCAAGAAGCGCAACCACTCGAAGAGTACCTTGGAGTCCTTCCAGAGCATTGGAAAGATTGGCAACTAGGTGATCGATATATTGAAACGCATATTCGAAAGCACTTACCATGCAACTGGAAAGCCGGCGCAGAGGCATTCATCGAGGCCTACCATGTCCGAGAAACACATTCGACCGGAAACTTAGGAGATGAAGTAACCACACAATACGATGTCTTCGGAGATAATGTGTCACGGTTTATTCACACACGGGGACTTAATAGTCCCTTGCGAGAAAATCCAAGAACAGAAGATGAATTACTCGCCCACCTCAGCGGAAGAATGTTTGGCGACGGAGACTTCAACCTCCCAGATGGAGTCAGAGCACGTGACTACTATGCAAAAATTGTTCAAGAACAAATGGGAGAAAAGTATGGCCATGACTTCACGCACCTCAGCGAATCATTGACCCTTGACTCTATTGAATACTTCCTCTTCCCAAATGCCTTTTTCTTCCCTGGCCTTTCACTACCAATGGTGTACAGATTTAGACCAGACCCCGAAAGCCCTGATTATTGCTACTTTGACCTGATCTTCATGCGGCCACGACCAAGCGATGGTAAAGCTCCCGACCCACCCGAAGTTACCACCTTAGATATCAACGAAAGTTACTCAACAGTTGAAGGTGTTGGCCCACTAGGAAAAATTTACGACCAAGATACCGCAAATCTTGCAGCGCAAACTAGAGGATTTAAAGCAAGCCATAAGCGCGGACAAACCCTAGGAAATTATCAGGAAATACGAGTACGTCATTTACAAAAGCGGGTCCTCGACTTTCTTAATGCGTGACCAATAAACTCCTACAAAGATACTCATATTGCGCCTCTGCTTGTGGCAACATTAGAGCGTGGAGTTCGAAGCGACCGTTGAAGTACAACTCAAAGAGGGCATAGCCGACCCACAGGGATCAACCATAGAGAACGCTACTCCCAAACTGGGCTTCAATGGAATTGAGAATGTGCGGGTAGGAAAGAGCATACGCTTCACCATCACAGCTGACGACGAAACTCAAGCAAAAGAAACGATTCAAGAGCTCTGTGAAAAGTTTCTAACTAACCCAGTCATCGAAAACGCAATTATTCATCTCCAAGGAGCAGAGTGAACCCAACTATAGGAGTCATTGTCTTCCCAGGCTCTAATTGCGAACAAGACGCGTTAGAAGCAGTGGCGAGTCTCGGCGCGAATAGCAAGCTGTTATGGCATGACTCTTCTGATCTGGGTGATGTAGATGGAGTAATCATTCCAGGAGGTTTTGCTCACGGAGACTATCTCCGACCTGGAGCAATCGCACGATTTTCGCCTGCTATGGAATCCGTTATTTCTTTCGCTCGTACCGGCCGACCTGTATTAGGAATCTGCAACGGATTTCAAATCTTAACTGAGGCAGGTTTATTGCCCGGAGCGCTCCAAAAGAATAGTGGATTAAAGTTTCTCTGCAAACCGGTGAAACTCAACGTGCAAACAACGAATTCTGCTTTGACCTCACAAACTACAAAAGGCGATTCATTAACTATTCCAATCAATCATTTTGAAGGTAATTACACCTGTAACGAAGAAACATTAAAAGAACTTTATGCTGAAGACCGAATCTTACTTACTTATGAGAACAACCCTAATGGTTCAATAGGAGATATCGCAGGAATTTGTAATGCACAACGAAACGTTGTGGGATTGATGCCTCACCCAGAACGTGCTTGTCATCCACTTCTTGGAAGCACAGACGGACAGCCACTACTCCATAGTTTCATTGAAAGCTCACGATCATGAGTGAACCTGTACATCGCACACTCGGCTTAACCGATGACGAATTTCACAAGATCATTGAAATACTCGGGCGCGAACCAAATCATCTTGAACTCGCCATGTACTCGGTCATGTGGAGTGAACATTGTTCATACAAATCATCACGCATACATCTGAAAAGGCTTCCAACTGAAGGCGAACACGTTCTTGTTGGCCCGGGTGAGAATGCAGGCGTCATTGATGTTGGAGATGACATAGCTATTGCAATTCGGATAGAGAGCCACAACCATCCAAGTTATATCGAACCATATCAAGGCGCAGCAACAGGCGTTGGGGGGATCATCAGAGATATTTTTACTATGGGCGCGAGACCCATTGCAATAATGGATCCGTTACGATTCGGTCCTATAAATGATGCCCGAAGCAGATGGGTAGCAGAAGGCGTCGTTAGCGGTATATCTGGTTACGGCAATTCTGTCGGAGTACCAAACATCGGCGGAGAAACTGTTTTTGACGAAACCTATATCGGTAATCCACTTGTCAATGTTCTTTGCCTTGGCATTCTCCCAAAAGACAGGCTTGTGCTCGGCCAAGCATCTGGAGTAGGGAATTTAGCGGTTCTGCTTGGCGCCACAACGGGTCGGGATGGCATCGGAGGTGTAAGTGTCCTCGCCTCTGCAGGTTTTGGTGATGATGAAGAGGATGCTGAAAAGAGACCTAGCGTCCAGGTTGGTGACCCCTTTGAGGAAAAGCGCCTCATTGAATGTTGCCTAGAGTTACTTGACGCTGGACTCGTTGTAGGCATCCAAGACTTAGGTGGCGCTGGTCTTTCTTGTGCCGCATCTGAAACTGCGTCGCGCGGTGGAGTCGGGATGGATTTTGATGTAACAGCTGTTCCTCAACGAGAAATAGGCATGGAACCATTTGAAATCATGACGAGCGAATCGCAAGAGAGAATGTTAGCAATCGTCAATCCAGAAAATTTAGAAAAGGTATTACTCATTAGTGAAAAGTGGGAAATTCGATCATCAGTAGTTGGCAAAGTCACTGAAGGTGGACAACTCCGTATTCTCGACGGGCTCGACGGACCTGTTCTTGGTGAAGTACCTGCAATTTCTCTCCATGAAGACGCACCTCTTTACGAGCGACCTATGGCACCTCCTGTCGACCTTGCTACACGTCAAGAGGATGCACCAGAAGGACATTTACTGGAATTAAATGATGTATCCGAAGACCTTCTTTCACTCATGCAAAGTCAAGAATGGATTACATCACAATACGATTCGCAACTCTTTCTTAATACAGTCGCCGGACCAGGTTCAAATGCAGCAGTTCTGCGACTTAAGCACCCAGTCTCAGGAGAAGACACCGGCCGTGGACTCGCAGTCACAACAGATGGGAACCATCGATGGTGTGCTGTTGACCCTAAAATCGGAACAGCAATGACTGTTGCAGAATCCATGCTCAACCTTGCTTGCGTTGGCGCTGAGCCTAGAGCATTAGTGAATTGTTTGAATTTCGGTAATCCGGAAAACCCGACTGTGATGTGGCAACTCAGTGAAGCAGTTGACGGTATGGCAGAAGCCTGTTCGCAATTCAATATTCCTGTCGTTGGTGGAAATGTAAGTCTCTACAACGAAAGTCAAGGAAACAATATTGACCCAACCCCAATTGTTGGGCTGATAGGAGTCATTAACAATCTTGAGACGCCACCTCCGGGAGTCACTTGGAATGAGGGCGATAGATTAATGGTCATCGGCCCGCCTGCGAAGGGTTTATCTGGAAGTGCCTGGGCTTTTGCACGAAACGCAAGGAATGGGCAATTAAATCAAGTTGATTACGAAGCACATGAGCGAGTCTGTCAGACCGTTCGAATGCTAGTTAATCAAGGACTTGTTACTGCAATTCATGATATTTCTAGCGGTGGTTTAGCAGTTGCAGTAGCTGAAATGGCAGTGCAATCCGGCGTTGGGTGTTCACTTGCACGCGTCCCCGACATTGAGTCAATGTTTTCAGAGTCACCCTCACGAGCTGTTATTGCAGTAGATCCTGAACAAATGCAAAGTGTTGAGGAGATCATTCAAAATCAAGATATCCCGAGTGCACGTATAGGGCTCGCACATGGTGATAAGTTCACGATAAAGGGTTTGATAGATATTGAGCTATCGAAAATCCATGATCAGTGGGAAGGTTCCCTTCCAAGAGTATTTGAGAGTGGAACCACTCAAGGGTAGCTCGCTACTTCTTTTCGATATCTATTTCCAAACCAGCCAGCCCACGCAGTACATAACTGGACTCGTATTCAAAAGTATTGCCTTCAGTAAATGTAGGTAGTTTGAGCCGACGAACAAGTTCTTCAAAGGCTACTTTTCCTTCCAGTCGAGACAGTGGAGCCCCGATGCAGAAATGATGGCCTTTCCCAAAAGCAATATGCTCCTTGAGATTATCTCTTGTAGGGTCAAACGCTTCAGAATTACCGAACGTTGATTCATCTCGATTCGCTGCGCCGAACATTACCCATACACGGGACCCTTTAGGAATCGACACGCCCTGAACTTCGGTATCTTTCGTCACGGCCCGAAATAAACCCTGATTAGGTGATGAAATTCGTAACCCTTCTTCAACTACACCGTGTATCAGACCCTCAGGATCTGCTTCTAGAGCATTCCACCATCTTGGTTCCTCGATAAGAATTCGCATTGTTTCATCTAAGAACTTTGTTGTTGTTTCATTTCCGGCAACCATCAACTGCTGAATAATGCTGTAAATTTCTGAAAAATCTAATTTGCGCGTCTCTCCATCGTCTAGGTCAGGGTGGGCAAAATCAGCATGCGCTAGATCAGAAAGCACGTCATCTTGTGGGTGTTCTAATCTTTTCTCATATTCTGAGTACCAATAATTCTGGTTTTCCAACTGCACTGTGACAGCATCAACCCATTCATCGTGAGATAGCTTGTTGCCTATTGCTGCAGTGGCTGCATCAGACCAATTCTTGACTTTCCCTTCAACATCCGGTGCCATATTTAATGCATAGTGAATCACGCGCACAGGAAATGAAACTGCGAAGTCGTTATGGAAATCAACCGTTCCTTTCTCAGGAAAAGCATCAATCAGTTCAGTCGCAAAAGTGCGAATTCTGTCCTCTAACGCAGCGATTCTTCTCGCCGAGAATGTCCGAGACACCAGCTTCCTGTAAGCAGTGTGATAAGGAGGGTCAATGGTCAGCATTGTTTCTTTGCGAGGCCAGCCTTGACTTTGTATCTCCGCTATGGCTTTCAGTGTTTCAGGTGATGGTTTCGTTGTCGTATTCGACATTTGGGAAGAGAACGTTTGAGTGTCACGGAGTATTTCATTCACAACGTCTAGACGTGAGGCAAAGAACATATTTGATTGTTCATGAAAGAAAAGCGGTCCATGGTCTTGTAACGCAGCATAATGATTGAACGGGCACTGTTGAACTTCCCGATCCATCGGATCGTACGTGCTTAGATCTATCTGATCAGAGGTTGTCATAATTTCATCTCCAATATTCCCCCTATGAAACGGTTAAAGCTATCTCACCGCGTGCATGCTTTATTCTATTGAACTGCCTCTTTTACTATATGACAAACTGATCACGCACTATTCACAATTTGATCTTCTTCTATCAACGTACTCTGGTTCATAATCTGAAAGAATTCGTGTGTGGCACATGACGAAACCAGCTTCGATGATGATTCACCTCGCGAAGCGTGCGGCGTTGTAGGCATCTATGCACCGGGACAACCAGTAGCGCATTTGAACTATCTTAGTCTTTACGCATTGCAGCACCGAGGGCAAGAATCAGCAGGTATCGCAACAAGTGATGGCGAGAGAATAACTGTTGTCAAAGATATGGGGCTGGTATCTAATGTGTTTAACGATCGAACCTTAGCTGGGTTGGATGGTCATCTTGGAATAGGGCAGACGCGTTACAGCACAACAGGTTCAAGTTCTTGGCGCAACGCGCAACCTGTATACAGAGGTGAGTTCCAAAGGGAGTTTGCTTTGGGTCATAATGGAAATTTAACGAATACAGAAGAGCTTGCGCAGGAAGCTGGAATGCTGCCGGGCACTATTACGAGCGATAGTGATCTTGTAGCTGAACTCATTGCTAACCAAATCGGTCATGAATCGAATCACAATGCCTCTGATGGCCGAGAACTTGAACGAGGACTAGTCAAAATCCTTCCGAAGTTAGAAGGAGCTTTCTCATTTGTTTTAATGGATGAGGCGCATATTATCGGAGTTCGGGATCCCAATGGATTTCGGCCTTTGTGCCTTGGGAAATTAGACAATGGATGGGTGCTTGCATCTGAAACTCCAGCACTTGACATTATTGGCGCTCATTTCGTTCGTGAAATTGATCCTGGCGAGATGGTCATCATTAGCGCTACGGGTGTGCGTTCCATTCAACCTTTTCCAGTTGAGCGGATAAATCCAACACTGTGCGTTTTCGAATTCGTTTATTTTGCTCGCCCTGACACCCAGCTCTACACGCAGAGCGTTCACCACGCCAGAGTTCGAATGGGACAATTTCTAGCGAAACAAGCACCTGTTGAAGCAGATGTCGTTATGGGAGTACCTGAATCAGGTATTCCTGCTGCTGAAGGCTATGCAAAAGAAATAAAAATTCCGTATGCCCAAGGACTAGTCAAGAATCGGTACATCGGGAGGACCTTTATTGCCCCCAATCAGGAACTTCGTTCGTTGGGTGTCAGAATGAAACTTAACCCGCTTAGGGATACGATTAGCGGTAATCGACTCGTTGTTGTTGATGACTCAATTGTTCGTGGGACAACAACAAGGGCGATGGTGAAGATGTTACGAGAAGCAGGTGCGAAGGAGATACATATGCGTATTTCTTCACCTCCGTATCGTTGGCCATGCTTTTACGGAATGGATACAGGAACGAGGTCTGAACTTCTGGCAGCGAACCTTACAGTGCAAGAAATACAGGATTACCTTGATGTGGACTCTCTTGCCTATTTAACGCTAGATAACTTATTGGAAGCTACTGGGACTAATAATGCCGGGTTTTGTTCTGCTTGTTTAACCGGAGATTATCCAGTGGATGTCCCAGTAAATCTCTCGAAGAAAATACTTGAAGAATCAATGCATAGACTAGAGAAACCTGCAGAGATCCAGCAAGAAGAGCTGTCTGGCGGGATTCAACAATCCTTTAGCGAGATCCATGAGTAATGAAACATATGAATCTGCTGGCGTCAACATCGCTGCCGGAGAACAAGCAGTTGAACGCATTACCCCACTGATTGAAAAGACTTTACGACCTGAAGTGCTCACAAAAATAGGGGGGTTCGGAGGAGCTTTTGACATAACGCAAACAGGGAGGGCACATCCCGTTCTTGTGTCCTCAACGGATGGTGTAGGAACGAAGGCTCAGGTAGCCATGCTGGCAGAACATTACGAGAGTATCGGGATTGACCTTGTTGCAATGTGTGTTGATGATCTTGTCTGCGTGGGCGCCGAACCACTTTTTTTTCTTGACTATATTTCAGTCGGGACACTCGTCCCTGATCAAGTTGAACTTCTTGTAAAAGGCATTAGTGATGGGTGTGAGCAAGCTGGGTGTGCTCTCATCGGTGGTGAGATGGCTGAGCATCCTGGCCTGATGCATGCGGGAGAGTTTGAGCTTGTAGGTTTCAGCGTTGGCGTTGTTGACAAACATGAAATGATTACAAGAGAATCTGTCACTCCTGACGATGTGATAATTGGATTACATTCTCCTGGTTTACGAAGTAACGGTTATTCGCTGGCTAGAAAAGTGCTTTTTGGTACTGCTAAAAAATCAATCCATGATCCAGTCTGGGATGGAACCGACGTAACCGTCGGTGAAGAACTTCTCCGCCCGTCGGTGATATATACCCCGACGGTTCTTAAAGTATTGGAACAGAATCAGGTTAAGGCAATAGCTCATATCACTGGAGGGGGACTCCCTGGTAATGTCAACCGAGTGCTTCCAGACGATATGGATGCTGAGATACGTAAGGAAACATGGTCACCGCCTAGAATCTTTACCGAAATTCAATCACTTGGGAATATTGATGAAGGCGAAATGTTCAAAGTCTTTAACATGGGAATCGGAATGGTGTTAATTGTTGATCAACAAAGCGTGGACAGCACGCAGGAGATTATTGATGCAACTGGACTTTCATCTACCCAAATCGGAACCGTCAAAGCAAATGGTACAGGTTCTGTAGAGATCGTTTAAAGCTGACAGGAATCACTTATGCAAACGGGAAAATATCAAGCGGTAACATATGACTTCTGGAACACGCTTATTGCTGAAACAACTAATTCACTTGACCGCCGACGGGCTTTATGGACCAAGATTCTCTTCGAGAATAATATTGAGATAACACAACAACAACTCGATGATGCGTTTGCGGAAGGATGGAACCATTTTGATACGAATTGGAGAAATAACATTCAATCCACACTTGAGGGCGTGGTTAGCGCAGCTCTAACACAACTTCCCTCTACGATTCCTTCAAATATCAAAGACCAATTGATCGACGCATACTTGGAAGCATCAGAATCAACCCCGAGAAGCTTACTTCCAGACGTTAAACAAACCCTGAAGCAGTTGAAGGAGATGAACCTTCGTTTAGCAGTGATATGCGATGTAGGAACAATCCCCAGCAGCCGTCTACGTTTATGGCTGGAAGATCTTAATGTCTACGAATTCTTTGACTACTTTGGGTTTTCAGATGAGATCGGTGTCTACAAACCTGACTCAAAGATATTTAATGAAACTCTTACAGGATTAGGAATCTCAGACCCCTCTCAATCCATACACGTTGGCGACTTAAAAAGAACTGATGTTGCCGGGGCACGCGCAAACAACATGACATCAGTTCGATACATCGGAGGGCGAGACGACCCAGAAGATGGAGACGAAGCAGACTACGTCATCAAAAACCATCTGGAGATACTCGAATTACTCTAAGAAATTAGTTGTTTGAGAAGTGAGGAATCACATATTTTCCGTATTGCCGGATTGTTTCCATCGCAGCTTCATGTGGGACGCCACCCATTTGCATGATGCACATAATTTCATCAGCTCCGGCATTTTGTAGTTGAGTCACATATTCAATAGCATCATTCTTACTGCCATAGGCATGATCAATATTGAAAGGACTTGTAGAGGCCGCTACTGCAGGTACGGGATGTCCACCCTCAACCATGAATGCTTCAACTTGTTCCTTTGCGTCACTTACAGCATCACGGATATCTATTTCAGGTGGAACTGTTTCAGGAAGGGGTGTTCCTAAATTCCAATGCTGTATGGATTCTGCAAAAAACTTTTGCCCTCTAGCACCTATTTGGAAAGCTTCTTCAGCATCATCAAGGACGATGGTTGGACACAAGGCTGAAAGAAAATTCGTAGGTCGCTGAGAGATGCAAGACTCTGGGTTTCTTATTGCAATTGCTTCGTCGTAAATCTCGCGTAATGCCTGCACTTGAGTCGGGCCGGAAAACCCCAGTACTAAAGCCCCGACACCGTACTCTGCAGCTAATCGAACGGTTTCATCTTTCGTGCAGGCCATATATAGGGGTGGGTGTGGAAGTTGCAATGGTCGTGGAATCACTGATCGAGGAGAAATCTGAATACTTCCATCCCACTCAAATTCATCAGTTTGCCAACATTGACTAAGAATTTGAAGCGATTCCTTAACTTGTGGATACGTATCGTCTTTATTCACGCCGAACCCTGACATCTCCATTGCCGTGGCCCCACGGCCAGCTCCTACATCGAGCCTCCCGCCTGAAAGACTGTCTAGCATTCCTACTCTTTCTGCAACTCGAAGTGGATGGTTGTACCCAAAAGGCATACATACCACGCCATGGCCGATACGTATTTTTGTTGTTTTCGCTGCAACCCATGTGAGGAAAATTTCAGGCGCACTCATGTGAGCATAATGTGTCAGACTGTGATGCTCGACAGCCCATATTCTGTCAAATCCCATCTGCTCAGCGAAAACAGCCTGATCAACGCAACTCAATAACGTTTCGCGTTCCCCTTCAGGGCTTACATCATCACACTGGAATTCAAAAATGATTGAGAATTTCATGCGCCCCCAAAGCAGCTGTCTAACGTAACGCCCATAGTAGTTGCCCAATAGAAAAGAAAGCGACTCGGTCATGTACTCTCAGGTATATGGGAAATGCCGAGTTTGATGACCTACAGGATTTTCATTGCGAAAGATTAATGTTCAATGGCGACGAAAAAGATGTCTTCTGGAAGGGTAGTGGACCGGGAGTCATACTATTGACTGAAATTCCTGGTATCACACCTGAAGTAGCGGACTTTGGAAGAAGAATTGCTACAGCTGGATTCACCGTGGCTATGCCAAACCTCTTTGGGGAGTCCGGCCGCCCATACAGCAATGCCTACGCATTGAAATCAATGGTAGGTGCTTGCATTTCAAAGGAATTCATCACTTTCGCAACGGGGAAAAGCTCACCAGTAACAATCTGGATTCAACATTTAATCAAAGTCATTGTCGAAAAGTGCGACGGAAAGGGCGTGGGAGTAATCGGAATGTGCCTAACGGGCGGTTTCGCTTTATCGTTAGCCGTGAATCCTCTTGTAAAAGTTCCTGTACTCAGCCAACCCAGCCTTCCGCTACCAATCGGAGCGAAAAGAAGAATGGATGTTGGTTTATCACAACAAGAGTTAGCGGTCGTGCGTGAAAGAGTAGACAACGAAAATCTTTGCGTCATCGGACTCCGATTCTCTGAAGATAAATTCTCGCCCAGCGAGAGGTTCAAAACTCTCGAAGAGACTCTCGGTGATGGATTCTTGGGGGTAGAGATTGACAGTTCAAAATCTAATCTTCACGGTATTAATCAGACTGCACACTCAGTGCTCACAACTGACTTTTCTGACTCAACTGGCCATCCAACACTAGAGGCATACGAGACCATCATTGAACATTTCAAAGCCCGCTTGTAGAGAAACCTATTCTTCTACCTCTTCACTATTTTCTTGATCATCGTTATCTGATTCATCACTTTCAGACATCTCAACTTTTTCCTCGGTCTGTTCTTCTGATTCCTCGTCTACGTTTTCAGATGCGTCACTTTCAGATGTTTCTGCTTGCTCTTGGCCTTCGGTCTCTACTACCTCTTCACTAGTCTCTTCATCTTCATTGTTAGCTACTTTAGAAACATCCTCGTCAGGAAGCGGATCTTCACCCGCCAAAATCCTCTTCAAGTCATCATCAGCCTTCAACCAAGCAGCCTTTGCCTGTTCTTTTTCCTCAGCAGAAAGGTCAGGATTCTTTTCAGCGTCTTGCAAAGCCTTCACAGCATCCGCTTTCTTCTTTTCAGCCCTTTTGACGATGGCTAATTCTTTCTCTTTCAACTTCAGTTTCTCTAACTCACTGTTGAACAATTCAAGCGCAACATCTAATTCTTTATTTCGGCTCTGGACCATAACGGACTCCACTACGTAAAACTTTGTTTCGCTTAAGAAAGATAGCCGCAAAATAGCAAAGCTCCTCAATTCGGCACACCTTCCATGTATTGTGGCGGAATGGCACCACACGAATTAATACATGGCTTGAATACCCCGCAAAGCGACGCTGTCACGCATTCAGAAGGACCCCTACTCGTGGTAGCAGGAGCAGGATCAGGAAAAACACGAGTACTCACCCACAGAATCGCCTACCTAATTCAAGAGGTCGGCATTTCCCCCTTTGAAATACTTGCCATCACCTTCACCAATAAAGCAGCTTCTGAAATGAAAGAACGGGTTGCGAATTTAGTAGGCCCCATTGTTGAAAGAATGTGGGTCTCTACGTTTCATTCAGCCTGTGCAAAGATCCTACGAAGAGAAGCAAGTGCATTGGGTTACCCGAACTCGTTCACAATTTACGACCAAGCCGATGCCGTACGACTAACGAGTTACATCCTCAAAGACATGAACATTGACGTCAAGAGATATCCCCCCAGAGGAATTCACAATCAAATATCAAAAGCTAAAAATGAAATGATCGGCCCCATCGACTACAGAACATCAGTAGAAACACTTTATGAGGAAAAAGCAGCTGATGTATATGCCGAGTATGAGAGGCGCATGAAAATAGCAGGCGCAATGGACTTCGATGACTTGTTATTTAAAACCGTAGAAATATTTAACCGCTTTCCAGAAATCCTTGAACGATATCAATCACGATTCCGACATATTTTGGTCGATGAGTACCAGGATACAAATCCAGTACAGAACCACCTCGTTATACAGTTAGCAAATAAATCACGAAACATATGTGTTGTAGGTGATCAGGATCAATCTATTTATGCGTTTAGGTCAGCCGATATCCGGAACATTATTGAATTTGAAAATAAATTCCCAGATGTAACGGTGATCCTCCTTGAACAGAATTACCGCAGTACCCAAACCATTCTTGATGCTGCGAACGCAGTAATTGAAAATAACTATGGAAGGAAACCAAAAGAACTTTGGACGAAAGGAGATCAAGGCTCCAAAATTGTATGCTTCCATGCCGACGATGAAACCGATGAAGCTATGTGGGTTACTCAGCAGCTTAGAAAGCTTCACGAAATCCAAGATTCTGGGTGGCAAGATATGGCCGTTTTCTACCGAACAAATGCCCAAAGCAGGGTCTTAGAAGAACAGCTCGTGAAATCTAATATTCCCTACAAAGTAATAGGAGGCACAAGATTTTTTGACAGAAAAGAAATTAAGGATGCTCTTGCCTATCTCAAAGTCATTGTCAATCCTCAGGACGAAGTAGCACTCAAAAGAGTTATCAATACTCCTAAAAGAGGGGTAGGAGATTCCTCCGTTGACAAACTAGACAAATTCGCTTCATCAATCGGAGAGACTCTCTTTGATGTCTTGAATCGTGCACCGGAAGCAGGAGTTACTGGGAAAGCGCTACGAGGGTTAGAAGAGTTCGTGAGAATAATTGAATTAGGACAAATGAACATTACGCAAGGCCCTGGAAGTGTCCTTGATGAGGTTCTTGACGCCTCAGGGTATGTCATTGATCTAGAATCACAGCACACTGTTGATGCAGATAGCAGACGTGAAAACCTTGCTGAACTTATTGGAATGGCAATGGATTACGACGATACCGATGAGTTCCTCCAAGAGGTAAGTCTTGTCTCAGATACAGATGCACTCAACGATGACTCCAGTGTCTCGCTAATGACACTTCACTCAGCTAAGGGACTCGAGTATCCAAATGTATTCATCGTTGGTTTAGAAGATGGGGTTTTCCCTCACATGCGATCACTCGGAGATCCCGATGAACTTGAAGAGGAACGCCGCTTAGCGTACGTCGGTATTACAAGGGCAGAGAGTAATTTACATCTATCCTATGCATGGAAAAGAACGCTCTTTGGTCAAACGCTCTACAATCCCGTCAGCCGCTTCGTCGCAGAAATTCCAGATGAGTTTAAAGAAGAAGTACAAAAGAAATCAAAGACCACGAAATCATTTTCGCTTTCAACCGCTAAACCAAAAGGGCCAGAGAAGAGCCATGCAGATCAGATCGGTTTACAAATTGGTGATGACGTTAACCATGACATGTTCGGAGACGGGGTAATCGTGAAACTTGAAGTGACAGAATATGAGGCAATAGCAACAATAAATTTTGTTGATGAGGGCCAAAAGACACTCGATCTCTCATGGGCACCAGTAAGAAAAATTTAAGGTGCTAGGGAGAGTAAATTCGGTTCAGATCGACTTGGACTACTCCGACAGCATTCACAATGGCTTCAAAACGTGTTAGCCCCTCACCATCTGCAGGGTACGTATTCGCTTCATTACATTCATCAACAAAGATCTGATTCTCAATACTCCACTGCAAACTACATGACACAGGATCTGAAGGAGAACGAGCATCAATAGCAAACCACCCTGTTAGATGATCATTCCCAATATGTTGCACATAAATTGGTCTCGAGCCACTCAATGAAGCCCATGCTATCGGGCTCTCATCACTTCGGATCCGCTCAGCAAAGACTTCAGCATCACCAACTTCAAAGACATCATCGCCGAGTTTAAATTGGATTTCTCCACTACCTGAAAGCCTCACAATAGCGAACAAAAGACCCACACCAAACACAAGACTAAACACAATAAAAGTCACAATTCGGGGGAAATTGACCTGTCTGCTCTGCTGAAAGGGCATAAATATATCGTATTCAACGAATCTCCAGATGCGTTTTTTTCAATTAAAACAATTCTTGATGAGCACAACGACCTGTCCTTTCACTAGTATCCCTTCGGGGCGTAATAACGCCAAAACAATCAACATATGGAGAGCACAAATGGATTTGTTTGAATACCAAGGGAAACAATTCTTCGCCAAATACGGAATGCCAACGTCTCCAGGGAAGATCGCGTTCACTGTCGACGAAGCAGTACAAGCAGCTGAAGAACTTGGAACACCAGTCATGGTCAAAGCACAAGTACATACCGGCGGTCGAGGTAAAGCTGGAGGAGTCAAATTTGCCGCAACTATTGAGGACGTCACAGAACACGCTTCAAATATTCTTGGACTTGATATCAAGGGGCACATTGTAGGAAGGGTTTGGATAGAGAAAGCTTCAGACATAGCCGAAGAATATTATGCGAGCTTTACGCTAGACAGATCTGCAAAGAAACATCTCGGGATGCTCTCCAAAGAAGGCGGCGTGGAAATTGAAACAGTAGCAGAAGAGAATCCTGACGCCATAGCCAAAATATGGGTTGATCCCGTAGATGGCTTAAGTGAAGACCAATGCAAAGCATGGGTCAAAGCAGCTAATTTACCCGCTGAAGCATTCGATGGAACAGTTGATATTCTTCTTAAACTCTATGAAGCATATACAGATGGTGACGCCGACCTCGTTGAAATCAACCCTCTCATATTGACTCCTGAAGGGAAAGTGCATGTTCTTGACGCAAAAGTAACTCTTGATGGTAACTCAGTCTTCCGGCACGAAAATTACGAACAATATGATGAAACCCAAACTCGTGATGAACGCGAAACAGCCGCTCACTCGAAAGGCCTTCAATATGTAGGTTTAGACGGAAGCGTCGGTGTCATCGCAAACGGAGCAGGACTAGCGATGAGCACAGTAGATGTCATCAATCAAGTAGGTGGCAAGCCCGCAAACTTTCTTGATATCGGCGGCGGAGCCAATGCTGATGTCATGGCTGGCGCTTTAGAAGTCATCAACAATGACCCGAATGTCAAAGCAATCTTTATCAACATCTTTGGAGGAATTACCCGAGGTGAAGAAGTGGCAAACGGAATTCTCGAAGCAATGAAACGCGTCGATATAGAATCCCCGATCGTTATTCGACTCGATGGAACAAACGCCGATGAAGGTAGAGCAATCCTAGAACCAAACCTTTCGGAAAAATTACTAATGGAAACAACCATGCTTGACGCTGCCACCACAGCCGTTCAACTAGCTCAATAGGAGAAACATGAGCATTTTTGTAGATGAAACAACAAAAGTCATATATCAAGGACTCACTGGATCGCAGGGAAGCTACTACGGTCGGCTCAATCGAGAGTACGGGACGCAGGTAGTAGCTGGAACACATCCAAAGAAAGCAGGAACGGACGTTGATGGAGTACCCATCTACGCAAACGTTGCAGAGGCAGTCGAAGCAACCGGCGCAACAGCTAGTTGCATCTTCATACCAGCCGCTGGCGTACGTGGCGCTGTCATGGAGGCAGCTGAAGGCGGAGTCAAATTTATTGTCGCTGTTACTGAAGGCGTGCCGGCACACGACGAAGCGATCTTTTATAACCAACTCAAACGCGACTATCCCGATGTACAACTGCTTGGACCCAACTGCCCAGGAATCATAAGTCCAGGAAAATGCAATATTGGAATTACCGCCGGCCACATCGCCAAACCCGGCGGGCCTGTAGGAATCGTCAGCAGGTCAGGCACGCTGACGTATCAAGCACTGTACGAACTCAAACAAAAAGATATTGGAGTCACCACATGTGTAGGCATAGGAGGAGACCCAGTTCCAGGCACTAGCTTCATTGATTGCTTAGAAGCCTTTGAAGCCGACCCAGAGACCAAAGCCATCATGATGATCGGCGAAATAGGCGGATCTGCAGAAGAAGAAGCCGCAGAATATATCAAAGACCACGTCACAAAACCGGTGTCAAGCTACATAGCAGGCGTAACAGCCCCTCCGGGGAAGAAAATGGGACACGCGGGTGCAATTGTGTCCGGCGGAAAAGGAACAGCTAAAGCGAAAATGGAAGCATTAGAAGCAGCAGGAGTTCGAGTCGGAAACAACCCAACAGAAGCTGGCGAACTAATGGCTGAGATCGTAGCGACACTCTAATCTGGCGACCACGAAAAATAAAAAAGGTGTCCACATCACATGCAGATAGGTGATAGGTTCAGCGCGTGCGCATAGCAGTACTTGCATCAGGAAGCGGGACGATACTCCAAGCAATGATTGAAGCTTCAATACCGATACAACTAGTGGTGACAGATAGACAATGCACAGCAGAAACGATAGCAACCCATAACAACATCACCCATGTAAGAGTTGAACGAGAGAGCTACGGAAAAGATTTCGACCGAGATACCTACACATGCGAAGTGCGAGATGTACTCATAGATCACGAAATTGACCTTATTGCCATGGCAGGCTTCGGAACGATTTTAAACAAACCAATATACGATGACTTCTCCAACCGGATCCTCAACACACACCCATCCTTGCTACCTAGTTTCCCGGGTTGGCATGCAGTCGAAGAAGCACTTGAATATGGTGTAAAAGTAACTGGCTGCACCGTACACATCGCCACTGAAGAAGTTGATGCAGGACCGATACTCGCCCAAGAGTCAATCCCGGTCCTTAAAGACGACACAAAAGAAACACTTCATGAGAGAATAAAGACAGTGGAACGCCAACTGTACGTTGACACGATCAACAAAATCATTGCAACAAATGGACAAATAGAAAGAGACCAATGAAAGCTTTACTTTCCGTATTCGACAAAATCGGAATTGAAGAATTCGCAACAGGATTACATAATCTCGGTTGGGAACTCCTATCAAGCGGTGGGACAGCTAAGCAAATAGCCGAGGCAGGAATCCCAGTCACTGACGTAGCTGATTACACCGGATCGCCAATCATGCTTGGACATAGAGTTGTCACGCTCCACCCTAAAGTCCATGGTGGCATACTTGCCGACAGAGAAAATGAAGAACACCAACAAGACCTGATTGACAATGAAATTGAAACAATTGATCTTGTCGTCTGCAACCTATATCCCTTCCAAGCGGAGCCGAGTATCGAAAACATTGACATAGGTGGACCTACAATGGTTAGAGCAGCAGCGAAGAACCACCAATATGTTGGAGTTATCGTAGATCCAGCAGATTACGACGTTGTGCTTGTCGAACTAACAAATGCGGGATCTCTCTCGTCTGGCACAAAACAAATGTTGGCACGAAAAGCATTTGCCCACACAGCAGGTTATGACGCAGCGATCGTTAGTTGGATGGATGACACGGATCAGAGCAGTGACGCAGAGGATCCATTACCCGATTCATTACATTTGGCTCTTGACCGCGTTCACGACCTACGGTACGGAGAAAATCCGCACCAAGTTGGAGCACGTTACAAATTCACAAACAGTGGTGGCTGGTGGGACGAAGCTACCAAGCATCACGGAAAAGAAATGAGTTACCTAAACTTATTTGATACAGAAGCTGCCTGGCGGC
>WTHU01000145.1 GCA_011523005.1 Acidimicrobiales bacterium | reverse complement strand
CCCAGATACACAGACTGGCAGCTAAGACATGCGCGAAATAATAGCCCAGGCAGCTGACGACAATATCCTTACTGAAATTCGAAAAGACTGGGCTACCAACATTCTTACCGCACTATGCACAATTAACGGGAACACAGTTGGAATCGTTGCAAACCAACCTCAATCACTTGCCGGCACTTTAGACATATCTGCATCACAGAAAGGGGCACGATTTGTCAATTTCTGTGATGCTTTCAATATCCCGATCATCACCTTCGTAGACACACCAGGATTCCAACCGGGAAAAGATCTCGAATGGCGAGGAATGATCCGCCACGGGGCCCAACTTGCCTTTGCGTATGCAAATGCAACAATCCCGCGAATATGTGTGACCATACGAAAAAGCTACGGAGGCGCTTATATTGTGATGGATAGCAAGCACATGGGGAACGACTTAGCGTTGGCGTGGCCTTCAGCTGAAATAGCCGTAATGGGAGCAAAGGGAGCTATTGAAATTCTTCATCGCAACGCCACCCAATCTGAGCGGGAAGAACTTGAATCTGAATATGAACACAGACTCCTGAACCCCTATACAGCAGCCGAGCGAGGTTCCGTTGATATGGTCATACATCCTGAGACCACTAGGAGGGAAGTTTCGGCTGCACTAGATTTCCTCTTATCCAAACGTGAAAAGCTCCAAAAGCGACTCCATAGTAATACCCCACTCTAGAATCTAAAAACTTCTTTGTAGTCCTCAGAAAGATGCTGCAAAGTGACCGAGATCACATATTTTGCCGATAACATGCAATTTGTAAAACGATCGGAGCGAAGATTTGAAAGAGTCCATAACCATAACTGACAATCGCTCCGGTGAGTCAATTGAGATCCCGATAGAGCATGGCGGAGTTGATTCTGGTCCATGGACTAAGTTTCTTCCTGGAATTTGGTTCAAAGATGAAGGGTTCGCTGCCACTGCTGTCACCAACAGTTCCATAACATACATTGATGGGGGTGCTGGGCAACTTGAATACCGTGGTTATCAAATTGAAGACTTAGCAAAGAAATCAACCTTTACTGAAGTCGCTTATCTTTTGGTTCATGGTGAACTTCCCACGAACAGCAATCTAGAGGACTGGAACGACCAACTTGCCAAACACGCCCACCTTGATGATCAGCAAAATAGCAATTTGCTTAAGGCGTTCAATAACCACTCCCACCCTATGGGAATGTTTACGGCTGGTTTAGCTGCTTTATCAACACTTTACCCAGATGCGAGAGATGTTGAGGATCCAGAAATACGACAGAAGCACGTTCTTAACGCAATTGCGAAAGTGCCAACGCTCGCCGCTTCGGCCGCTGCTTACCGGAGTGGCTACCCTGGCGCAAAATCTAGCGAAGAACTTTCTTACGTGGAAAATTTTTTGTCGATGGCTTTCTCATCACCGGATGCCCCTTTCCAAACTAACCCAACTTTCACAAAGGCTTTGGACCAACTTTTAATTCTTCATGCAGACCATGAACAGAACTGTTCGACTACTGCCGTCAGGGTTGTTGGTTCATCGCATGCAGACCCCTACTCTGCTCTTGCAGCCGGAAGTGCGGCACTATCAGGCCCCAGACATGGAGGGGCCAATGAAGCAGTACTAAACATGCTTGACGAAATTGGTTCATTTGATAATGTGAATCAGTTTATTGACTCTGTCAAAAACGGTGAAGGTCGCCTCATGGGTTTTGGTCATCGTGTTTACAAAAACTACGACCCTAGGGCACAAATCATCAAAGAAACAGCTCACGAAATTTTTGAACTAACTGGAAAGAACCCGAAGCTTGATATCGCTTTAAAGCTGGAAGAGGCAGCACTAGAAGATGACTATTTCATCAGTCGAAAGCTTTACCCAAATGTTGACTTCTATTCCGGACTCATATATCAAGCGATGGGGTTTCCTGTTGAAATGTTCACTGTTCTATTCGCAGTAGCTAGAACAGCTGGATGGATATCCCATTGGGATGAAATGCTTTCAAGGAATACAAGAATAGCTCGACCGAGACAACTTTATATCGGCGAAGAGACTAGGCAGTTTCCAAATATTGAGGAAAGATAAACTAAGCTGTCTCGCTTTCTAAGATGGTTGCAGCTGCTATCGCTGCTGTTTCAGCTCTCAATATCGACCTGTGGAATGAATACTTGGGATTTGGCGTGTCAAGCTCCTCACTGCTCCATCCGCCTTCGGGGCCAATAGCGATACGTCGGACCTCATTCGTCATTTTGCTACCTGATAGATGAGCTAGCGCTATCCCAGTATCTTTAATAACTTCTTTGAAGCTTCCCCCTAATTCTATCTTTGGAAGCCATACTCCTTTTGATTGAGCTAAAGCCAGGCGAGAAACCTTCAGTAATTTATTGTGATTCTTTTCGATCTTATGTGCATCCCATTTAGGAACTGATCGTTCGGAGAAAAAAAATGATATTGAACCTACACCTAATTCTGTGAGTTTTTGAGTGACTAATTCAGGCTTTCCCGATTTCGTGATTGCAATGCAGATTTCGGAAACAACTTTAGGTCGTTCACAAAATTGCTTTACCGTGAGTGGAGTTAGGGTTGATTTTCCAATTCTAAATACGCTCCAAGAACCTTTTCCATCAGTCGCTGTCAAGTGACTGCCCATCCGCAACCTTCTGACAGTCTCCAAGTGATGCAGTTCCGTTTCGTCAAGAGTTGGCGAGTCTAAATCCTCTAAAACAATATGTGGAAGCTCGAGTTCGTGTAGTTCACTCAAAGCCCTACTCATTCTTTTTACTCTTTCGACCCCTTTTTGGCTTTTCCGCTATTGTTTCCCCGAGTTCCTCAGCTAATTCAATCATTAAGCGTTTAGATACTTCTGAGAGATTTTGTGGAGTGTCAATAAGAATTTCTACGATCAAGTCACCCCTTCCGCGTCGTTGAAGTCTTGGAACCCCTAATCCTGAGTAACGGAATTTGTCACCGGTTCGCGAACCTGCAGGAATCTTTAGCTTCTGCATTCCATCAAATGTCTCATATTCAATTTCAGCGCCGAGCGCCGCGTAGGTCACAGGTATCCAGAGTTGTTCTACCAAATTCTCACCATTACGAGAAAACCTAGAATGTTGCTCAACTACATACCTGACATGTATATCTCCGCGAGTCCCCCCGCGAGGGCCAGCAGGGCCCATACCTGATAATCGTTGAGTAATACCAGTGTCGACGCCTTTGGGTACTTCAATTGAGAAAGTCTTTTCAGCTTTCTCAAGGCCAGTCCCCTCACATGAGTCACAAGGATTCATAATCAATGTCCCAAAGCCTTGGCAAGATGGACACGCTATCGTAGACATAATTTGTCCAAGAATTGATTGGCGTACTTGTTGGAGTTGCCCATGTCCGTCGCACCGGCTACACAATTCCGATTCGCTATTGTGGCTTCCACTGCCAGTACAGGTTTCACACTCTAGAGCGAGTTTGAGAGTGAATTCCACTTCTCCACCATTTACAACCTGTTCTAAAGTTATATTAAGAGCGATTTCAACATCATCTCCAGAGTTCCTGTCCTGAGTCCGGAAGCCTGAAGAGCCGAAAGGGCTTTGACCACCAAAAAATGCCTCAAAGATATCGCTGATTCCACCTGCCCCCTGGAAAGGCGACCCAGCACTACCTACGGTGCCAAATTGGTCATATTGCCTGCGCTTCTCATCATCACTCAAAATTTCGTAGGCCATCGCTACATCTTTGAATTTTTGCTCAGCAGTAGCATCGTTGGGGTTTGCATCTGGATGGAATTTCCGTGCAAGCTCCCTGTAGGCTTTCTTAATTTCAGCCAAGGAAGCGGTTCGGCTCACTCCCAATAAATCATAAAGGTCATCTTCCATGGACTATCCTCTGCAACCTAGCTGCCTCACAATATGAGTCCCACCTAATCATCTATCTTAAGAGCTGAGACGAATGCCTCTTGCGGAACATCAACTCTCCCAATGGATTTCATTCGCTTCTTTCCTTCTTTCTGCTTTTTCAGAAGTTTATTTTTTCTCGTAACGTCTCCACCGTATAGTTTTGCAGTCACATCTTTCCTATAAGCCTTCACAGTCTCTCGGGAAATTATCTTGCTTGAAATAGCAGCTTGAATAGGAACATCAAATTGCTGACGAGGAATTAGTTCACGAAGCTTTTTCGTCATTTTCTGCCCGTAGTCATATGCTTTATCCCTGTGAACTATTGAGCTGAATGCATCAACAGGGTCACCTTGCAAGAGAATTTCCACCTTTACCAGATCAGACCTGCTGTAGCCGTCACTTTCGTAATCCATACTTGCATAGCCTTGTGTTCTGCTTTTCATTTGGTCAAAGAAATCTAACACAACCTCCGCTAAGGGTAGCCTGTAGGAGAGTTCAACACGCTCAGGAGAAAGATATTCCATCTTTACTAGCTCCCCTCTCCTACTTTGACATAAATCCATCAAAGTTCCGGTGTAGCTACTAGGGGTTATAACTGATGCCAGCAAATAGGGTTCCTCAATCTCCGACATGTTATTGCTTTGCGGAACTTCGCTCGGATTATCAACGTACACAATCTCTCCATTTGTTAAAGTCAAACGGTACTCAACAGAGGGAGCAGTGGAAATAAGAGTTAAATCAAATTCTCTTTCCAAACGCTCGCGGACGATTTCCATATGAAGCAAACCAAGGAACCCGCATCGAAACCCAAAGCCTAGCGCACTTGATGTCTCAGGCTCGTAAGTAAAGCTAGAATCATTTAATCGAAGTTTCTCCAAAGCATCACGTAGTGTCGGATAATCATCACCATCCATAGGATACAAGCCACTAAATACCATTGGCTTTGGTTCACGGTAACCTTCCAAGGGCATCTCCGCCTTTTCTCCCGCAGAAGTGATTGTTTCTCCTGAACGTGCCTCACCAACGTCCTTTATGCCTGCAATTAGATAACCCACTTCACCAGCACCTAAGGATTTCACAGTCTTTAACTCTGGAGTACGCACGCCGATCTCTTCTACGATTGCACCTGTACCCCGTTGCATAAAATGCACTTTCTCACCTTGAGAAATTTCACCATTGACAACACGAATGGAGCTCACGACTCCACGATACTGATCGTAATGACTATCAAAGATCAATGCTTGAAGTGGCTGAGCACTATCCCCAGAAGGGCAAGGCACGCTATCAACAACCTTGTCCAGCAACTCACTCACGCCTTCGCCGGTCTTAGCACTGACGCGCAAAATTTCGTTTGCCTTGATGCCTAGAACCTGCTCAATCTCAGAGGCATACAGATCAGGTTCAGCGGCAGGTAAATCAATTTTATTTAACGCAACCACTATCTCAAGGTCATTCTCTAAAGCAAGAAAGGTATTAGCTAAAGTTTGTGCTTCTATTCCCTGCGCAGCATCAACTAGAAGTATCACGCCCTCACAGGCAGCTAACGACCTTGACACCTCATAGCCGAAATCAACATGCCCAGGTGTATCAATCAGATTGATAGTAGCCTCTCGATGCTGCAACCGAACACTTTGAAGTTTTATTGTAATTCCGCGCTCTCTCTCAAGATCCATAGAGTCAAGATATTGAGCGCGCATCTGCCGAGGGTCCACGGCACCGCACAACTCAAGCATTCGATCAGCCAAAGTGGATTTACCGTGATCAATATGAGCTATTATCGCTATATTTCTTATATTCGCTTGGTCCATTTTAGTTCTTGCGGTTTGGTGTACTTTTTTAGCTACGCTTCGGTACGATACAATATCTAGCTATGCTATTACCTAATTGATAGCAACCTGATTATAAGCACTATTTTACAAGGGCAGAACGTGGCAAACATCAAAGGTCAAATAAAACGAAACCGACAGAACGAAAAAAGGCGTCTTCGCAATAAAGGAATTCGCTCCGAGATAAATTCTCGTGTGAAGACTGCGATAAAGAATGCTGAATCTGGAGCAGCAAGTCCAGCGGACTTACAGGAGGCTGTCAAGAAGATCGACAAAGCAGTAGCTAAAGGAATTATGCATAAAAATACTGCTGCACGAAAGAAAAGTCGCCTTTCCAAAAAACTAAACTCCTTGGAAGGCTAGTTTCTACCCCTTATAAAGCGAGGATAATCGGGCTACGAGAAGCTCCATCACAGTTTCTGCTGGGACTCCAGTACCTCCCCTAAGGTTTACATCAGCTTCGGCAAGTAGTTGAATAGCTCGTTTAGACTTTTCGGGTCCTAGCCTATTCGCTTCCGATAGGGTCTTCTTGGCTCTAAAGGATGACTTATCACCCAGTAAGTTTGCAGCTTCATCTGCACTCATTCCATTCCTTCCCGACAGTTGAAGGATGCGAAAATAGTGATTTGATAGAAAGCTTAGAATTTGCATTTGATGTTGAGCTCCATTTCTCTGCATCCTTGTAAGTATTCCGAGCGCTGACGCCGCATTTCCAGAAGTAATTTCGTTGGTCAATTCCCAGGGCACAACATTCCCTGCTTGACCTATGTAGGGCTCAATATCAGATGATTGGAGATCGGAACCGCTTCCAAAAACCGATTCTAATGTTGCTAATATTGCTGGAACTCGGGCAATTTCCTCGCCAACACTCTTTTCCAGCAGCGATATGGATCCCTCATCAAGCATGATCGATGATTCTCCTACTTGTCCCCTAATCCACTCAGTAACCTTTCGGCCGACACGGACATCAATAACTTCTCCGCAACTGTTAACTGCATCAATTAAAGATTTAGGTAGTTGGTTAGCTCTTTGGAGTTTCGCGCCTTTCTCCCAAACAAGTATTAGATAGTTTGTCTCAATGGGGTCCTCCAGATACGCAAGTAAGGCTTCTAGATCTTCTTTTCTAGAGAAGCGGGCAAAGTCACGACCGATAACAATTCTCTTTTGGGTTAGAAATGGGACTGTTTGGATAGCGCTCACTAAAGACTCAACTGAATAATTTTCGGAATCAGTTTGATAATCACCTTCAAGTAGTTCTTCAACTGCTAGTGATTTATCCTCATCCCCTAGAAGTGAGATTGTTAACTTTTCTAATTCGCGACTTACAATTGAGGGTTCATCACCTCGTAGTAGATAGACGTTAACGAATTCACTCACGGGTAGATCTTACACCACACAGTTAAATCAGAAACTAGAATAGCTTTGAAGCAAGCTTTCTTCTAAAACTATTTGCTTGCTCAGATTCAGAACCGAGGACATCCAAAAGGTCAACGAACTCTTGACGGGCATCATCATTTGCGGAAACATGTTCAAGAAGATATTCTAGCCTCTCAATAATTTCGTCTGGAGTGATATCACCTGTTCTTGCCAAGGCTTCGATTCTTCTAGTCTCTGAGCTCTCCGGGATTCTTTTAAGAAGTGCCAGCGCTTCGTCAACTCTGTCGCTTTCAACAAATATCATCGCAAGTGCGGTAACTGCTTCAACGTGGTCCGGAACTGCTAAGAGAATCTCAGATAGAGATTCTTCTGACCCCTCTGCAAGTAAATTTTCAAGAATCGTGTCTTGCTCAGTCGGCAATAAGCTATCTACAAACTCTTGTACAGCGTCTTCTCCCTGAGCCCCCATGAACCCATTTACGACTGCCCCGTCTTTGAACGCGTAGACGGCTGGGATGCTCTGGACTTGGAATGTCTGACGTATTTGTGGATTTTCGTCAATATTGACCGCTACGAGCTCTACAGCACTATTTGTTTTAGCTACAACAGTCTCGAGGATAGGTGTTAGCGATTTGCATGGCTCACACCATGGCGCCCACAAATCAACTATGACAGGTAACGTTTCAGAGCGAACTATGACATCATTGTTGAAAGTTTCGTCGGTCACTGATTTCATAGAATCAATATAGCCAAATGAGCTTTATTTCACCCTTTTACTCAATTACTCAAAATAATCATTTACGATCATTTCCTCGTCACTAAGAATCGTTTGATTGGCTGATAAGCAATGAGGACAATAAGGTTTCTCAGGTTCATAATCCTTTCCACAAGCTTCGCACACCATAATTGTGGAGCTAAGGGGAATTGAACCCCTGACCTCTTCCATGCCATGGAAGCGCTCTACCAACTGAGCTATAGCCCCTTAGAACCGTACCTTATCGCTTAGCTCAGAGACCTTGACATAGAAATGCAAAATAGCTGTAATTTATTAAACCGTCTCGGTAGGCATGTCAGCCCATAATTTTTCTAGTTTGTAATGGTCACGTTCATCTGTATGAAAAACATGGACGACGAAGTCTCCATAATCCATGAGCACCCATAGGTAATCATTGTTTCCTTCGATGCGTATCGGTTTTGGCCCAAACTTGTTGGTTATTTGAGCTTCGATTTCTTCAACTAATGAGCGAACCTGACGAGAATTACTTCCAGATGTAATAACGAAGTTATCTGAAATACCTAATACGTCACCGACATCAATAATTAGGGTATTGTGCCCTTTCTTATCGCTAATCGCATTTACGGCTATTTCAATCCAGGGTGATCTCACTTGCCTTTATGGTAACTCATTCTAGGGAGTTACCCCCTATCAGAACCGTAACATCCACTGCAGACTCGGATAATGGTTCAAATTCAATGCTAGAGCCAGCAATAGCTTCGCTGAAAGCCTTGGCAAAGTTCAAGTAATCCTCGTCATAGTAGGTGATAAGAGTTGTGGGTGCACCAAACTGCTGCGCATTTCCTATTAACTTTATTTCAGCTCCAGCTGAAACGAGTTTCGGCACAAAGGTGTTAACCATGTCGATTCCCCCAATGCCGTCGAGTAATTTTACTTTAGCCCGCCCATTTTCATAGGGAGCGATAGGAAATGGGACGACCTCAAGAAGCAGTGCGCTCAGAAAATCTTCTTCAAGTCTTAGGTATTTATTAGAGTCTTGAACTTCAAACAAATTCAGATTTTGAATGAGCAGATTCCCAGAACTTATTCCTCGGAACATTCGATTCAGTTCCCTTTCCCGCCATTCATTCTCTAATGTTTCCGCTTCATCAGTTGTTAAGGAGTTAAGCCAGGATTCCCAAAAATTCTTGTGCCGTAGCCACTTGTTATAGCCGGATTCATCATCACTTTCCCATGATAGATAGCTGTAAATTTCTGAAGGGGGTAGTGCTAATTCTCCGGATTCGTAGATTATTTGGGGCTCACCGTCATCTAGCTCAATGAGTGGATCATTCAATGTAACAACCAAGGGAGTAGCTAACTGAAAATATTTCACTAAATCCTCCTCGGTAATAAAGGATGATCCATTAAATCCTAACTTGAGATACCGACCTAACTCAGAAATAAACTCAGGTTCGCTAACTGTTAAGTACATTTCACTAATTGATGCATCTTCTGCAATTAGTAAATCCACTGGAAAGACAATAGCAGTTCCGCCAATATCGTCAGCAAATAAAGCCAATAACGCAATTGAAACTAATTCACCATTGGCTCCCTTTAGTCCGAGCAGGTGTGTGGGTGTTGAAGTCACATAACTCTCAAATCCAGGGGCTAGAGGATCAAGAATTATTTCAGTAAAGTCTCCATCAGCAGATTCCAGTATGGCATCGGTTGCATCGCGAACGAGCAATAACGCCGTCAGAGCTAACCCCAGGATGGCAAGCGGTAGGAGCCAATTCCACCAACGAAATTTTCTATTACCACTCAAGAGTCACTCACGATATAAGCCATGTTTGGCAATATAGTTTCTAATTCCCTGAGGGATTGCATCTGCAATGGTTTCTTCGTTTTTTAGTAGAGAGCGAATATTCTCCGAAGAGATATCTAGATTTAGTCCCTTAATACGAATAGCCGATGACAGGATAGAAGGTAATTCTATGTCCGTAAATCCAGGTCGTTCAACTACCACTACCTGAGATTGATTTAAGACTAAATCAGGGTTTCGCCATGTCTCTATCGCAATCGCAGTGTCGTACCCTAGCAGCAAATAAAACTCGGCATGTTGGTAATTTGATCGAAGAGCACGCAGGGTTTCTGATGTATTGGACTCACCCCCTAGCTGAAATTCAATATCCGTAACGGTGGCGTCGCTATAACCACTAAATAGAAGCCTTGCCATTTCCAATCTGTGCGAGCTATCTGTAACTTGGCGGATAACGCTCTTTTGCCAAGGATCATTGGCAACAGTCACTAATACATGGTCAAGTTCTAATTTCTCCACTACTAATTTGACCAACTCCAAATGGGCTTTATGAGGTGGGTCAAATGACCCCCCAAACACGCCTAACTTAATATATTTGTGCACTTTTGTATGCTATACGATAGGACATGGGATGCAGAAGGCTTTGCCTATTTGCACTTAGATATACTCATATGTAAGAAATGCTTGATTTATCTTGAGATATGTATTATATTCTATTTTGCTTTTAGAACGGCCCAATTTTTGGGTTGTTCGGACGCGTTAAGCGTTCTAGCTGACAAACTATTTCAACAGATCCCCCCCGATCAAACCGTTGATGAACTACGTTGTAGTTCTTTGTCAAGTCTGTTAACCAGATACCCCCAACCCCCCAACAGAGTGAGAATAATATGAGTGATTCAGTAGGACAATATCTAAACGAGATAGGGTTAGTACCCCTTCTCACTGCAGCAGAGGAGCGCGAGCTTTCTCAGATTATTGAAAAAGGCGTCGAAGCGCGAGAGCGTCTGGCTGCTGGCGAAAAAGGCGTAGAACTCAAAAGAGCTGACCGTAAAGCGGCTGAAGCGAAAGACCGATTTATTCGAGCAAACCTGCGACTAGTGGTCAGCGTAGCCCGGCGTTATCCTCTCCCAGCTGGCATGGAATTATTAGACTTAATACAAGAAGGTAATCTTGGGCTGGAACATGCAGTTGATAAGTTTGACTGGAGAAAGGGTTTCAAATTTTCAACATATGCTACTTTCTGGATACGGCAGGCTATTGGGAGGGCACTTGACCAAAAAGCTAGCCTAGTTAGATTACCTGGTGATAGATCTGCAAGCCTTCGAGCTGCTCTTAGACAGGTTTCAGGAGACGGCGATGAACTTGACGAAGAACACGCAAGACTACACAGACTTACAACCCCCACTTCACTTGACAGAACAATCGGTGACGATGACAGCAACGAGCTCGTTGATCTTCTACCAGATGTGAACCCAGGTCCTGAACAAGCGGTTATGGAGGAAGCACGAGAGACGATGGTTTATGACTTGCTAAATGTTCTTGATGATCGTGCAAGGTACGCTGTTGAGCAACGTTTTGGTCTTCAAGATGGACGTAAGCGCAGCTATCGAGAAGTTGGCGAGGAACTTGGCGTAACTGCTGAAGCTGCCAGGAGACTTGTAAAGAGGGCGGTAAATATTGTTCGCGAAAGCGCTCCTGATCAAATGGATATTGACGCCGCGTAAATTACCGATTAACAATCTAAATCGTTAATTTGGTTGCGATCTGATTAATAAACAGAGACAATTAATAGGTGACTTCTAATTGGAACCCCAACAGCTGGACTAATTTCCCTGCCGATCAGCAACCAGATTGGCCAGATGATAATGAACTGAACGCTGTTCTGAAAGAAATCTCCGAACTGCCACCTCTTGTTTTTGCTGGCGAAGCGAGAACCTTAAAGAGTAAGCTGGCACGGGTCTGCAACGGAGAGGCCCTTCTGCTCCAAGCTGGAGACTGTGCTGAGTCTTTCTCATCGCTCTCAGCAAATTCAATAAGAGATAAACTCAAAGTCATTCTCCAAATGGCAGTTGCCCTAACTTATTCAACCGGTTTGCCAGTGGTAAAGGTAGGGCGCATTGCAGGGCAGTTCGCCAAGCCGCGGTCGAGTCCCACAGAAACAAAAGATGATGTAGAACTTCCATCTTTCCGAGGGCACATAGTTAACGATACGGACTTTAATGCGGGGGCCCGAACAGCTGATCCTAAGAGGCTCCTAATGGCGTACAACCAGAGCTCTGCGACCTTGAACTTGCTGCGAGCTTTTACCAGGGGTGGTTTTGCGGACTTAACACAAGTCCATTCTTGGAATCAACAATTTGTAGCGAATAGCCCTGCCGGAGCGCAATACAAGGAAATAGCTGATGGAATCACAAATGCGCTCGCTTTTATGCGAGCTTGCGGAATCACATCAGAAGATCATCCGGCTCTCCACGAAGTTGATTTCTATACAAGCCATGAAGCTCTCTTGTTAGGCTATGAAGAAGCTCTCACTCGAAACGATTCTATGAGTGGAGATTGGTACGACTGCTCTGCACACATGCTGTGGATTGGTGAGAGAACAAGACAGCTTGACGGGGCCCATATTGAATTTCTTAGAGGAGTGGAAAACCCATTGGGTTGTAAGCTTGGGCCAACTGCAACAACGGAAGATGCTATCAAGCTATGCGAAATATTAAACCCAAAGCAAATCCCTGGAAGACTTACGTTCATTACCAGAATGGGAGCTTCAGTGATAGATAATAAACTTCCAGAGTTAGTAGGGGCAGTTCAAGACTCTGATCATCCTGTAGTTTGGGCTTGTGACCCGATGCACGGGAACACATACACTGCGGAATCTGGATTGAAAACTAGAAACTTTTCTGATGTCGTAGATGAGACAAAGAGATTCTTTCATATACATCGCTCAATAGGAACCTGGGCAGGAGGTATTCACGTCGAGCTTACTGGCGATAATGTTACTGAGTGTGTTGGAGGCGCCGAAAATCTCTCGGATGATGATCTAGCTCTGCGTTATGAAACAATGTGCGACCCGAGACTGAACGCATCGCAAAGCCTTGAGCTTGCGTTTCATGTAGCTGAAGAGCTGCGCTCCAGTTAGACAAGATTCTCAACAAAAGCTTCAAGTTGCTTTAGGTTTCGAACCTCGAACGTTCCATTACAGAAATTACTATATTCCCCCACGATAGAATCACCAGTGTCCCAATAACTCTTGGGCTCAGGGTTTAGCCAAAACACTTTACGAGCTTTGTCCTCAATGTTCTTTATTACCCATGATTGAGATGCGTGATAATTATTACGTGCATCTCCTAAAATTATTACGGTAGTCTTTGGCCCTATATCTTTTGCGAATCGTTCATCAAATATCTCAAATGCATGCCCATAGTCAGAATGTCCATCAACCCAAATGACATCCGCTTCGGTATTAACTCTGTGAATCGCTTCGGTAATATCATCAACATTCTCAAAGAAGTCAGTAACCTCGTCTAAACCATCTATAAATACAAACGAACGCACTTTCGAGAATTGATTATTCAACGCATAAACAAGATGGAGCGTAAATCTAGCAAAAGCAGCAACCGACCCTGAAATATCAGCAATCACCATTATTTCTGGTTTCGAGGGTTTAGGATACTTAAATTTAGGTTCAGCAGGGACTCCTCCATAAGATAGTGAATGCCGAACCGTTCTTCGAAAATCAAGCGGTCCCTTTCGTCCATGCCTTCTCTTTCTTGCCAACCTAACAGCTAATTTTCTAGTTAAGGGCCAAATAGCACGTCGCAGTGCTACCATCTCCTCCCTGCTAGCGTGCATAAAGTCAACATCTTCTGGAAGGGGTTTACGGAGTGTTTTTGCCATCGCCTCTACTCCTCGATCAGCCACAAGCCTGCGACGGATTTCTGCTTCGATTTCTCTTTTTAATTCTTCAATTCTATGTTCGTACTCATCTTTCCTTAACCGCTCCTCAAGAAAATCTAGATCTGATTCACTGTCAGCGCTGTTAGTAAGCAAGCGATCCAAAACCTCCTCGAGGTTTAAGTTACGCAATGTTCTGTACAGGTAGTACGTTCCTCCCACAGGCCTGCCAGGTTCCATTCCTGCAAATCGTTGTACGGATTGACGTGCAACTGTCCGCATTAGATTTCTGTCTTGTTTTGCAAGTGCTTGGAATAACATTTCAGCTAATTGCTCTTGTGTTAAACCTTCTTGACTACCGCCTTGCCCTTGAACTTGCCCTTCTTGTTGATTTTCCTCTTGAGTAGCTGCATCATCAGACTCCCATTCACCATCTACCAACTCATATTCTGCTCCGCGCAGCGAAAAGTAGACTTCAAAAACAGTTTCAAATGCCCTCCAATGCGAGTGATTCTTAACAAGAGTACCTGCCAAAGCATACTTAAATGTTTCTCGATCCTCGATGGGAATATGCTTCACCGCTTCTACTGCATCAAGATTCTCTGTCAAGCTAACCGGTAAACCTGCGCTGCGCAATTCAACGATAAAACCATTTAACAATTCAAGCAACGGAGCGTGAGTTGCGATTTCCAATTAATTACTCACCACAGAATTCAAATCTTCATCACTCGAGAACTCTTTAATGGCTTTATCAATATCTGAACGATATTTCAGGAGAATATTAACCGTATCAGTTGCAGTTTGCGCATCAATGTGTTCAACACCCAAGTGAATCAGGGTTCGCGCCCAATCTAATGTCTCGGAAACGGAAGGAGCTTTCTTTAGTTCCAGTTGCCTGACAGTTCTAACAACTCGTGCTATTTGGTCACCTAAATTTTCTTCAATATCAGGGACTTTAGTGAGGATGATTTCTCTTTCGCGCTCAAGCTCGGGATAATCAATATGAAGAAACAGGCACCGTCGTTTGAGGGCCTCCGAAAGCTCGCGAGTATTATTTGATGTCAAAAACACAAGTGGAATTTGTTTAGCTTCTATTGTTCCCAATTCAGGTATGGAAACCTGGTAGTCAGAAAGGATCTCAAGCAATAAAGCCTCGGTTTCAATTTCAACCCTGTCAACTTCATCAATCAGCAACACGACAGGATCATCAGAACGAATAGCCTCAAGCAATGGCCGAGTCAAGAGGAACTCATCGGAAAAGATATTGTCTTCAAGGTCTTCCCAAGAGTTTGATTCATCTGAATTCCGTTCTGCTTGAATCCGTAAAAGCTGTTTTTTGTAGTTCCACTCGTACAAAGCTTTAGATTCATCTAAACCTTCATAACATTGAAGCCTTATCAAACGCGATCCAGTCATCTCAGCTACGCTCTTTGCAAGTTGCGTCTTACCGGTTCCAGCAGGGCCTTCAACGAGTATCGGCTTTTGAAGGCGATCAGCTAAATAGACAATACCAGCGATCCCGTCATCCGCTAAATAGTCAACAGAGCGAAGATCTTCTTTTACTTTGTTGACTTCGTTAAATCTATAGGACATACCTTCAAAGGGTAGAGGGCATCCCGCTATTTATGCGAACTGTATTAGATAAATTGTGTATTTGCGCCTGCTTCCGTTGATAGTTTGTTTAGCGGTAGGCTTAGTTTGTGGAAAACAGCCAACCAAGAAGTGAGCTAAGCAGACCAAGTGGGCGAAATGCGATCATCGTCGGTGCGGGAATCTTGCTGTCACGACTATCTGGCCTCGTACGCGAACTTATTTTTGCAGGCTTGCTAGGCACCAGAGTAGCTGCAGACGCCTTTAAAGCAGCGTTACAAATACCAGGCTTGCTCCAAAATATACTTGGAGAAGGAACATTATCTGCTTCTTTCATCCCGACATATAGCCGCCTTATCGATGGGAATGAAGATAATGATGAACCAGGATTGGTTGCAGGCACCATAGTTACTCTTCTTGGGTTGCTAACCTCAGCAATTGTCATTATAGGAATTCTTGCTGCCAGACCCATGAGCAAGGTTCTCCTTCCATTGCTACCAGACGAAACATTTGAACTCACTGTTAACTTAGTCAGAATAATGTGGGCCGGACTGGGCTTCATTGTCCTCTCGTCCTGGTGTTTAGGAGTCCTAAACGCACACAGAAAATTCTTTTTATCCTTCGCTGCCCCGATTCTTTGGAACGCTGCACAGATTATCTTTGCGTTATTAGCTTGGGCGCAAGGTTGGTCTGATGCATCCATCGCAAAAGCAGCAGCATGGGGTGTCCTTGTAGGTGGTGCGCTTCAGTTCCTTATCCAAATTCCACTAGTCATTAAAGTATCCCCTTCGATTAAACTAGGAGTTAAGAAAGGCTCAGACGCTGTCCGCGAAATAATTTCAAAATTTTTCCCAGCTGTAATGGGCAGAGGCGTTATCCAATTCTCCGGATTTCTAGACTTGTTTCTTGCTGGTTTCCTAGCAACCGGCGCATTCACGGCCTTATCGCTTGCTCAAATCATTTACATGTTACCCATCGGTTTGTTTGTGATGTCAATTATCTCTGCAGACCTCCCCGAGTTCTCAAGAGACAGAGACAACATCTCTGCTGTAACCACAAGATTTATAACTAGCTCTGAACGAATTAGCTTCTACTTAGTATTCTCAAGCATTGCTTTCATAGCAATGGGGGAACCGCTGATTGACTTCCTATTCGAAAGAGGAAAATTCACAAGCGAAGACACGCTTTACATTTGGATTGTTCTAGCTGCCTACAGTCTGGGCCTTTATGCCACAGGAATGAGCAGACTATATCAGAATTTATGCTACTCGTATGGAGACGTTAAAGGTCCAGCGCGGTTAGCAGGGCTACGTGTTTTAGTAGCAGGGTCTGTGGGTTTTCTACTAATGTTTCAGCTTGACCGTTTTGCAATAGACCGTAACACCATCATCAGGATCGGCGACTTCCCCTCTTTCACTCCTCTACCTGAGTTAGCGAGAGCCCTAGATACTTCCCCGCAACCACTTGGCGCTTTAGGCTTAGCATTGGGAAGCTCAGTAGGTGCCTGGATGGAATACTTATTGTTAAAAAGACGAGTCTCAGATAATTTTCATGTCAAGAAGGATTCACATCTGGTACGAAGATATTTTTTAGTACCGGGAATGGTCGCAGCAATACTCGCTGGGAGCATTTCGTTTTTCTTATTCGATTACAATGCCTATCTGGTAGCGCCGATTGCACTGTTGTCTAGCGGGATTATATACACATTAATTTCATCGCTTCTAGGTTCGAAAGCTGCAAAAGAATTTCTACAAACGATCCGTGTCCATCAGTAATGTTTATCGCTCAAGATGACTAGCTCATCTCTATGAATAACTTCGTTTGGGGTCATACCGTCTGTTTCTCCTACGTTCTCCCCTAGCGAATCTTTAAGCTCAGAAGAGCTACAAGAAACTAAGCCACGCGCAACAAGCTCCGAGTCCTCATTTAGGATTTCTACAGCATCACCACTATCAAATTCTCCATGCTGTTCAAGCACAACAACTGCTAAAAGCGATCCACCATTTTTTTCAATCGCCTCTTGGGCACCTCTATCGATGACAAGCTGCCCCTTCGTTTGAACCGCAAAAGCGATCCATAACTTTCTAGCTGGTAAGGGGTTTGGCTTTGGGCGGACAATAGTCCCTAACTCCCCTACTTGATGTAATGAATCAGCTACTACATTATGTCGTGCAGCGTCTGCGATTGTTGTGGTTACACCAGCCCAGGAGGCCATTTTCGCAGCCGCTAATTTAGACTCCATTCCGCCGCTTCCAAACTTACCTAAGGTTCCTCCAACTACTGCATCTATTTTGTCAAGGGATCTTATTTCTCGAATCAATTTAGCTGTTCCAGAGCTTTCTTTTTTAGGATCTTGCGAGTAGATCCCATCTGTATCAGTGAGCATTAGCAATTGTTCAGCATTAAGAAGTTGAGCTAACAAGGCGGCTATCCTATCGTTATCACCCCAACGTATAGCGTCATCAGCTATGGCATCATTTTCATTAACTATTGGAAGGATTCCAGAGGTTAAGAGCTCTTCAACCGTTGATCGAGCGTGCAGGTAGCGTTTACGAATAAAAAAATCATCAGGCGCCATTAATAATTGAGCGACAGAAATATCATGTTTTGAGAAGCTTTCAGCGTACCTTGCCATTAATTTTGGTTGACCAATTGCTGATGCCGCTTGGAGAATCCGAGAATCCGTGGGACGATTATCGACATAGCCGAGGTTCACAAGACCAGCGCCTATTGCGCCGCTGCTGACTAGGACGATCTCAGAAAAATCTTGTTTTGCGATTGCGACTTCTTTTGCTATTTTATCAATGGCGCTTTCGCTAATTGAGCCATCGGCCTTGGTTAACGAAGAAGTTCCGATTTTTACTACGACTGTCACTTATTCATTCTTGCAGAATTGCTGCTGAAAGTCTTTTATTTACCTTTACTCAATCAATCCAATGCTCATCATCATCCATGTAATCAAACTGTAATTCACCAATTTGTACGTAGTCGCCTTGTCTAATTCCTGCTCTGCGGAGCGCCTTATTCACACCTATTCTCTCAAGAGTAATTTGGATGTATTCAAGCGCTTCAATATTTGTAAGGTCATTTAAAGCAACCGCTCTTTCGGCCTGACGGCCTTTGACTGTGAATATATTTCCTTCCCTCGAAACCGAGATTCCTTTAGGCGGTGGACGATGAATAACGATTTCTTCAGAGTTCTTGATCTCGGCTTCTCGTGCTTCTTTCACAAGAAGTTCAAGTTTATATTTCATCTCTTGAACGCCTTCTCCTGTAACAGCCGAAACTTTAAGAGAACCTTCTAAGGCATCTTGTGCTGCGACATCAGCTTTAGATGAAATTAATAGGCGGGGCCGCTCTAAAAGTTCTGGTTTGTAATTCTCCAATTCCCGTAAGAGTATCTCTAACTGACTATCCGCATCCCGTCCATCGTAAGGTGCGAGGTCCAAAAGAATCGCTAAAACTCGAGCCCTCTCAACATGTCTGAGAAACTGATGGCCAAGTCCCTTTCCGTCTGCGGCACCCTCGATCAAACCTGGGATGTCAGCTATGACCATCTCAAACTCTTCGCTCCCTTTCACAACTCCGAGGTTTGGAACTAGCGTTGTAAAGGGATAGTCAGCGATTTTCGGCTTTGCCGCTGAAACACGAGAAATAAGAGTGCTTTTGCCTACATTTGGGAACCCAACTAGGGCGACATCTGCTAGTAGCTTCAGTTCCAGATTTAGCCATTGTTCCTCTCCATGCTCTCCTTGTTCAGCAAAACTAGGCGCTCTCCGCCTATTACTTAGGAACCTAGTATTTCCTTTTCCGCCTCGCCCACCGGCTGCTGCTAACCACTTCGCTCCGGACGAAGAAAGGTCAGCAAGTACACTGCCCGCGGAATCCTTGACCAAAGTACCAACAGGAACATTAACTAATTCGGAACTTCCATTTGCACCGTGCCGACGCTTCCCACTACCGTGCTTACCACTCTGCGCCTTTCGGTGAGGGTAATCTCGAAATGCCAATAAAGAAGCTACGTTATGGTCTGCGACTAACCAAATATCGCCTCCGTTACCACCGTCCCCACCATCAGGACCCCCACGATCTACGTGGGCCTCTCGACGAAATGAGACACAGCCAGCACCACCGTCACCAGCTTTCACATTGAGGCCACATTCGTCAACGAAATTAGACATGAAGGCAGTTTACTAATTTATTTTATAGAAAGAGAGAAATCTAAGTTAGTCCGGAAGGACGTCAACAAGCTTTCTTCCACGTCGGCTACCGAATTTAACGCGGCCATTGGCAGTTGCGAATAGTGTATCGTCTCCACCTCTACGCACATTCTGACCTGGGTGAAACTTCGTTCCTCGTTGGCGGACAATAATGGATCCAGCTGAGACTGCCGTTCCGTCGTAAGCTTTAACTCCGAGCCTCTGGGCGTTAGAATCTCTGCCATTTCGTGTTGAGCCGCCACCTTTTGTTTTAGACATTATTAGTTCCTTGATATTGATGTGATTTTGATTTCGTTATAGTTCTGGCGATGTCCCCATCGTCGGCGTTGGTTACTTTTGTTCTTGTAGGTAAATCCATTAATCTTTTTTGATTTCCCCTTATCAACTATCTCTGCACTGACATTAACGTTTTCTAATTCGTTAGGTTTGGCAAGGACTGTATTTCCGTCTACGAGCATTAACGGAGTAAGAGACACAGATTCTCCAATATCGCCCAGGATCTCAACTTGAAGTACTTGGTTCTCTTCTACGCGATATTGTTTACCACCTGTTTTTACTACTGCATACATGCTCTTTATGATATTCGGTTTACTTGTAAATACCGACTATTTCATAAAAGCTTGTTTACTATTCCTGAGCTTTAGTGAATGTTTGTGTTAAACCTTCGCCAATTCGTTTTCTTGTCATTTCAACTAATCCAAGTTCAGAAATTCCAAAGACTTGGGTACGAGTTTTGTCTCTTGCTAGTTCTGCACGGAATGTTTTCATTACCTCATTTCGATGTTGAGGTTTCTCCATATCTACGAAATCGATGACAATAATCCCCCCTATATCTCTAAGGCGGAGCTGGTGCGCTACTTCTTTAGCAGCTTCAAGATTATTGCGGTAGACAGTTTCCTCTAAACTTGAGGTTCCCACATTCTTCCCTGTGTTTACATCAATCACAGTGAGCGCCTCTGTATGTTCAATAATTAGTGAGCCTCCTGATGGAAGCCAAACCTTACTATCAAGTGCTTTAGCCAGCTGTTCCTCGACGTAAAAGCGCTCAAATAGGGCAACTTCCTCGTTAGCACTATCGTGATATTCAATACGGTCCGCTAGAGCGGGAGCAACTGTTGCTAGGTAAGATTTAGCTTCTTCGAATAACTCCGGGTCGTCAATGATGACTGATCGATATTCTTTGTTGAATTCTTCTCTGATCATACGGAAAGGCATCTCTGGCTCTCGGTAAAGCAGTTTAGGAGTACTCGCTGTTGCTGATTGTTTTTCGATATCCAACCATTGATTAACTAAGCGGGATACGTCTTGCTGGATCTCTTCTTTCGTTATGTGTTGAGCAGCAGTTCTGACGATAACACCATGTTCTTCCGGCTTTGCTTTCTCGAGAATTTGACGCAGTCGCTTCCGCTCCTTTTCTGGCAATCGCTTTGAAATACCGAATGTCTCGCTATTTGGAACTAAGACCACGAATCTGCCAGCAAGCGAAATTTCTTGCGTTAGTCTTGCACCTTTGTGTGCGATTGGATTCTTGGTAACTTGACATAGAATTGACTCTTTATTTTTAAGTGCTTCTTCAATTCTTATTGTTTCGCTTGACTTGCTAGAGGCATTCTTTATTAGATCACTTTGATAGAGAACCGCATTTTTAGGAGTT
>WTHU01000154.1 GCA_011523005.1 Acidimicrobiales bacterium | reverse complement strand
TCTAACCCCAGATGTCCCAGACGTAAAAGCCCCTTCTTCGCCTAGAATTCCGTCGTTCGCTCGGTTTTTCTTAATGAATTGAACAATTCCTGATTCAATTTGTCGATCCAGCGAAGTGACATAATCAGAGGAAGATGATTTCTTTTCAATATCAGTTTTTCGTTCACTTGCCGAACAAATATTGATTGAAGATGTCACAGTAGCAACGCATTCTAGGGCTTCATCGCGAAGCTTATGGTAGCTAATCATCTATAGAGCTTTGCTGATGATCGTTGCCAATATCTGTTTCAGGCTCTGACTTACTTTTCCATTCATTCATAGCGCGTAAAGCAAGAATTGATACGACACCAACACCACCAGCACCAACTATTGCTCCAATAAGCGCACTAATTCCGGATGCACCAGTGCAACTTCCAGAACACTGCAAATCTGTGAATGCAAAACCTATCAATCCACCGCAGAGTCCGCCTAAAAGTATTGAACCGAACGCCATTGCCTGAGAAGGCTTCGATGGACCAGACATCGGAGTTGCGGTGACGGGTAGATTAGCAACTTCATACTTGCCAATCTTTGAGTTAGGTATAATTTCAATGGAAGATTCTGTATGCTCTGAGGAATCCCAGTCTTTTGGGTCTATTTCATCAGCCATGTTTCAATCATAAGGCATCGGTCACCAAGAACTTGGAATTTTTTAGCAATTAAACAGTGACTAATGGCACCTAAAAAAAGCATAGACTCATAGCAAGGTATGCCCTAGGCTTAAACTAATGTAAGGGCGTCATTAAACTGGACACCCTGAAAAGCGTCTGACATGAGTAAAAAAATTTCAACTTCGCACATCATGCATGTGGACATGGATGCTTTCTTTGTATCTGCTGAACTTGTGCGAAGACCAGAACTTATTGGTAAACCTGTAGTAGTAGGTGGTGCGGGAAATCGTGGAGTAGTGGCTGCTGCCTCGTATGAGGCACGTTCTTTTGGGATCCATTCGGCTATGCCAGCTTTTCGCGCAAAGAAGCTTTGCCCTGAGGCAATTTTTCTTCCAGGTGACCATACATATTACGCAGCGACTAGTTACAAGGTCATGCAAATTTTTCATAGATATACCCCGCTCGTTGAACCGATCTCTCTTGATGAAGCCTTTTTGGATGTCGGAGGGAGTCAGCGACTTTATGGAACTCCTGTTGAAATAGCCAAAGCGATAAGGAAAGATATCCGGTCCGAACAAGGTCTGAGTTGCTCCGTTGGGATTGCTCCAAATAAATTTATGGCGAAATTAGCCACCGAAGAAGCTAAACCTTCGCCAAGTGAATCTGGGCCAATTCCTGGAATCGGTGTCATGGTGATCCATCCTGATGGCGTTATCGATTTCTTGGATAAGTTACCTGTTAAAGCATTGTGGGGCGTTGGTCCGGCTACTGTGAAGCGTCTTGCACAACTAGGCATAACAACTGTTTCCGAGTTGCGAACGTTTCCGCTCGGTGCCCTCAAGGATGCATTAGGCAAGGTGCAGGGAGCACATCTTCACCGACTGTCTTTTGGTATTGATGAACGAAGCGTTGAACCTACTCATGAAGCTAAATCTATTTCAAATGAAGAAACTTTTGCCAACGACTTATTTGACTTACCACGAGTCCATTCAGAGATTTCTAGGCTTTCTGATTCGGTTGGTAAAAGATTGAGAGGCTCCGAAAATCTTGCGAGGACCTTATCCCTGAAGGTGCGACTTTCTGATTTCTCAACGTTAGTGAGGTCCGTAACCCTCCCAAACCCAACTGATAGCGGGAAAGTGATTGCTCGGGAAACAATTGCTTTGCTCGACACTATAGATTTATCAATTGGTGTCCGCCTTCTGGGTGTTGGGGCCTCAAAATTTTCTCAGGCAAAAAATGGACTGCAACTGTCTTTTGATGAAATTGGAACCAATGATCGTGAGTGGAGAGAAACTGAAGATGCGATCGACAGCATCCGATCTAAGTATGGTCCCGACTCAATAGGCGTGGCAAGTACATTGACTGAAAAGGGTTTGAACTCCAAGAAAAGAGGAATTCAGCAATGGGGGCCGGAATCTTCAAAATAAAACTCAGCTTCGATACGTTGTTGAATGCCGGTCTTTATGAGATGATATAAGTATGCCACTATCAGATGATGAACAAAGAATACTTAGTCAAATAGAACAGCAGTTACATGAAACTGACCCAGCGTTAGCAAAAGAAGTAGCAACAACAACGGTTTATACTCACTCAGCGCGAAATATAAAATGGTCTGTGCTTGGTTTTATTATTGGCCTGGTAACTATAGTTCTGACATTGTCTATTAGCTTTTGGTTGGCATTCATTGGCTTTGTAATGATGCTTGCTGCCGCTTTATTATTTGAGCAGAATCTCAGAAGGCTCGGGCGAGCTGGGATGAACCAACTGTCAATGAATGTCCGCTCAGGTAATTTAAAAAATTCAATTGCCGATAAGAGAGGCAAAATGAGGGGTAAATTCCGACCCGACGACCCAATTCAGTAGTAACCGCTAAAGTGAGTCTCTTTCCTTGCAAAAAAAATGACAGCAAACATAAGTAGCCGAGCCGTTATGTCGGTAATCATTGCTGTCTTAAGAAACCCCCCGCTCTGGCCTGTTGCCTTAAAGCAAATTTGGCGAATTCGAAAATCAAACTGGTACACAAGGCCTCCGTTTTTGCCCGTTCCTGAGAAGTCATACATTAATTTCAGGATTCACACTGCTTATGGGTCAAGCGAAGATTTTTCGCGATTAGCTATGGACGTGGTGACCTATCTGAAATGGTGCCGGGACTGGCCTTCAAGAAAGTGAAAGCATCTTGCATGACCGTAGACCCACAAATCAATTAGACAGTTGGACAATTGAAACTAAATATTCTGAAACGGCTCTTGCTCATGAAGCAAACCTTGAAGAATGGCAAAAGCCGACAATTTGGATCATAGAGCCTAAAGATACCTGCCTCGTACTAGGCAAAAGCCAAAGGGGAAGGGCTTTTCTGAATTTGAGTTACCTTGAAGAGCAAAATATCAACTTAACTGTAAGGCAGAGTGGTGGAGGGGCAGTGCTTGTCTCACCGGAAGATATGCTATGGGTGGATATTTTCATTCCTCAAGGATCGAAATTCTGGATTCCTGACATTACAAAAGCATCTATGTGGATTGGCAAGATCTGGCATGATGCTTTGAAGCGGTTAAATATTGAGTGTTCTCTCTTTGATCAAAAGTTCTCTCGATCAGAGGCATCGGACTTGGTTTGCTTTATAAGCAGAGCTGCGGGGGAGCTATTTGTCGGAAACAGGAAAATTTTAGGCATCTCTCAGCGTCGCTCAAAATTTGGTACTAGGTTCCAATGCGCTTTAATCATCAATTGGAAACCAGAGCATATGATAGCTGCATACAGAAGCTCCCCAATTCCTGACCTTGATAAATTGATCAGTTCCGCCGGAATAGGTATACGGTGCGAAAAACAGAACGCACTGAATGCGTTTTTATCGGCACTGCCTTCGCTCTAGCGTAACTTTCTAAGTTCAACTCGAAACTGTGCTCGAGAAAAGAATGCTTTGACCATTTTTTGGTTTAAAGTGTTGAAAAGTGGAGCAATAGGGGTTAATGTGGAGCAATAGGGAGAGAAAGGGTAGTAATACCCAAGCACAATATGACCTTTGCTTAGCAAAAGTTGAGTGTAGATAACCAGGGAAGACGATGTTTACAGGAGAGCACGAGCGATTACTTGATGAAAAAGGCAGGCTTGTATTGCCTCCTAACTTTCGTCGCCACCTACAAGATGCAGCATTCATTGCTAAATCATTAGAAGCTCCATGCCTTATGGTTTACTCGGCTGAAGAGATTGAAAAAGTTGCAGAACGCTTAATCGAACAAGTCCAAGGCAAAAAGGTGACTGCAGATGCTCAACGAAGATGGTCCGCAAGCATATCAGAAGTCAAAACAGACACTCAAGGGCGAATAGCTATCCCAACAAAACTGCGAGATGAAATAGGGCTTGAGCGAGAAGCAGTTCTCATCGGTGTTATTAACAGGCTTGAGATATGGATTCCGAACGAATGGAATCGTATTGAAGGAGAGCCTGAAAGCGAATTAACCGAAAGTGTTTGGCTATGAAAAGAAATCAAGACATAGATGAAAGGGAGAAGGTGAAGGGTGATAACTAAGGGATAAATTCATCGCTTCTGGGCAGTCTTTCGGGTGATGAGATACGAGCCTCTACTCCGCCCGCTTGCTATCTAGTTCGATCGGGGAGAAATCCCGACGTACGCCTATTGTCCGAGAGACTGCCGAAAAGCGATGAATGAAAAATTATGAATGAAGCAAAATATATAAGTCCAACCACCAACGGGTCTCCCCTGGATCCGGCGACCGGTCTTTCTGGTCGCCGGATCACCCGTTTTTCGCCACCCGCTTTTGCTCATATCCCAGTTATGGCTGAGATCGTAACAGAGACATTATCTACTGTTCCCTCTGGCCCGATCCTAGATGCAACAATTGGTGGTGGGGGACATAGCTTCGAAATCTTAAAGTCAAGAGATGACCTAAACATAATTGGAATTGATCAAGATCTAGAGGCTTTGGCAGCCGCGGAGTCCAAATTAGCGGGGTTTGGAAATAGAGTATCTCTCATTCACGGCAGATTCGATGATCTTTCAGCTGTTGCTAAATATATTGGAAAGCAGAAATTATCAGGTTTCTTATTTGATTTGGGAGTTTCCTCATACCAACTCGACAATCCACACAGAGGGTTTTCATTCAGAAACGATGGCCCTCTCGATATGCGAATGAATCCGGAGACACAAATTACTGCTGGAAAATATGTAAATGAGTCATCTGAAGAAGAACTGGCATCGTTGCTCTATAACTATGGCGACGAAAGATACTCAAAACGTGTAGCCAGAGCCATTGTTTCCATGCGCCCTATCACGAGTACAAAAGAATTAGCAAACATAATCAGCGATGCGATACCAGCGCGCTCTAAGCGCTCCCCAGGGCACCCAGCCAGAAGATCCTTTCAGGCTTTACGTATCGCCGTAAATTGCGAAATAGAGATATTGGAATCATCTATCAGAGAAGCAATACAAATGCTCAAGGTCGGTGGTCGTGGCATAGTGCTCTCATATCACTCCGGCGAAGACAAGATTGTCAAACGAATACTAAGGGAACTAGCTGGTCTTGATATTAGTAACTCAAAATATCACCCTGAAGTTCGGCATGAGAAAGAAGTAATATTACTAGCACGAAAAGCTCAAAGAGCATCCAGTGAAGAGATCTCGAGAAACCCTAGAGCTTCCTCAGCGCTTCTACGAAAATTTGAAAAGGTCAGTGAGTTGTAATGGCAGTCTTCCCGTTAACTGATAAGAGGCCAATTGAGGTAGGGAAACCTAAACTCGAGTTAGTAAACAACCCTAAATCATGGTTTCGCTCTATAGGCATCATCCTTATTCTCGTCATTTCAATCGGGTTTTTCAGCAGAATGCTCCTTAGCGCAATGATTGTTCAGCGTCAGACCCAAATTGATGCTCTCTCTGAGTCAATAACAGAATTAGATTCTGACAACAGATCACTGATGTTTGATATAGCACAACTTGAATCGACTAAAAGAATAATGCGAATTGCGCTTGCGGAACCAAGTGAAGAGTTTGAAACAGTCAACGGACTAGGGATGATCATTCCAGAGGTCACAATATACCTAGACCCATTGTCAAGTGAGAGTTTGCAAGGGTGGCAATGGAGCCAAATCAGCTCGCAAAGGCAGGGGCAGTGACGCAAACTACAGTTTATTCCGAAGATAAACGGCGGCATTTCCTTTTAGTCATATTGGGATTCTGTACTCTCTTTATCAGTTGGCGTTTAATTGACCTCTCAATACTAAACAACACCAAATACGAGGAGAGGGGAATAAACCAAAG
>WTHU01000098.1:20055-21160 GCA_011523005.1 Acidimicrobiales bacterium | reverse complement strand
TAAGTTTGTTTTTCCTTGGCCATTTTGGCCAAAAATAACATTTGTTCCCTTTTTAAATACTGTTTCTTGTGCTGAATAATTACGGAAATCTTGCAACCATAATTGTTTCAGATAAACCATTATCGTTGTTATGAAATACGCACAGGCATTAAGAGATACAAGAATTCTGGATGTTCGTCTGATTTTAGAACAGCTGGTTTTTGATTATCCCTTGTTTCTAAGGTGATATCGTCACCAGGAGCTATTTCTAAGCCTTTTAACAGATATTCGGCATTGAATGCAATGGTAAGATCATCTCCATTGTAATTAGCATCAACAGTTTCGTGGGCCTCGCCAATATCTTGTGTTTTTGCTATTAATTGCAGGCCATTCATTCCCATTTCTAGACGAATAGGGGTTGCTTCCTGTGCTAATAATCGAACTCTTTTGACTGCGTCTCGTAATTCCGCTCTATTCGCAGTTAATTTATTAGGATTGTCATCTGGGACTAGTCTCTTATAATCAGGAAACTCTCCCTCTATCAACCTGGTTGTCATTCGAATATTATTAACTTCAAAGGATGCTTCCTTTTCACCAAGATAAAGAGAAACTTCTGAATCCTTTTCTAGTAACCTTGCTAATTCTGTAAGAGCTCTTGATGGAACAAGGATCGGAGGTTGTCCTGCTAGTAACGATGAGCCAGGCATATCTCTAACAGCTAAACGGTACGAGTCAGTCGCTACTAACCGGAATCCCGTTTCTTCTGCGACCATATAAACACCTGTCAATATTGGACGCGAATCATCAGATGAGGCTGCGGGAGTAACTTGTTCCAAGGCGCTCACAAGTAAAGAGGCATCTACTGTTACAGGATCGGAGTTAATCCCTTCAAATAGTGGATATTCATCGGAAGGTATTGTGCGCAGTGCAAACTCGCTTCTTCCTGCCACTACCTGAAGGTCTGTATCATTAACGGTAACGTCAACAGTCCCTGATTCTACTGATCGAATAACATCAGACAGTAGGCGTGCTGGAACGACAGAGGTTCCATCGCTCTCACCAGCTACATCGAGAGAGACAGTTATTGTTAGATCTAAGTCGCTACCTGTTATTACTAAAGTATCTT
>WTHU01000098.1:15119-19955 GCA_011523005.1 Acidimicrobiales bacterium | reverse complement strand
AGAGAGACAGTTATTGTTAGATCTAAGTCGCTACCTGTTATTACTAAAGTATCTTCTTCTAATTTGAGGTGAAGACCATTGAGAACTGGTAGCGTCGCCCTATTTGTTACAGCTTTGTTAGACGTATTAATTGCTTCAACTAATATGTCACGGTCACATCGAAATTTCACTTGTGGAGAACTCCTTCTGTTCTTTAAGTTTTATTAATTATTTAGTAGTGGTAGTAGGTATGTGGTTATGTGGTTATTGTTATATAACCCCTGCTCAGAGCGATTTTTTCCTGTGGATTTATTGTTAAATACTTCTGTAATCCACAGCCGTTATTGCTGAGTTTCTAAATGATGTTGATTCAAATGTTCGTTGTTATCAACACTTTCTATAGTAGTCCACAAACCGTGTGGATTATTTATTTACCTGATCGTATTGTTTGTACCAAGTCGGTTACATCATCATAAATTTGTTGTTTTGCCGGCATAAGATCACTAATTTTATCGACAGCGTGAATTACCGTTGTATGGTCTCGTCCACCAAACTCTCGTGCAATAGCTGGATAGCTTAGTTCCGTTAATTCCCGGAATACATACATAGCTATTTGTCTAGCTGTTACTAATGGTCGATGCCTTCTTTGACCAATAATATCTTCTTTTGAAAGACCAAATTTTTCTGCTGTTGCATCAAGAATCACCTCTGGAGTTATTGCACGTGGTTTTCGTAGAGCGATCAATTCTTGCAATACGGTCTTTGCGATTTCAATAGTTAAATCTTGACTATTTAACTTGGCAAAGGCGCATACTCTAGTTAGTGCTCCTTCCAACTCTCTAATATTTTCTTTTGCGTGTGTTGCTATAAATTCAAGAACATCTGCTGGAACAGGAATTGATTCATTTTCTGACTTCTTTCGAAGAATAGCAAGCCGTGTTTCCAGATCAGGTGGCTGTATATCTGTCAATAATCCCATTTTGAAACGGCTTCTTAATCGGTCCTCTAATGTTGAAATTGCATCTGGCGGGCGATCTGATGATAAAACAATCTGTTTATTCGCTTGATGAAGACTATTGAACGTATGAAAGAATTCTTCTTGAAGACCTTCTTTTCCTTCTAAAAATTGAATATCATCAACGAGAAGAACATCAATTTCTCTATACCGGCTCTTAAATTCAGCCCTTTTATTCGTTTTTATTGACTCAATAAACTCATTTAGAAAGGTTTCTGTTGAAACATACTTAGTTGAATGCATCGGATAATTCTCATGAATATAACTTTCAATTGCTTGAAGAAGATGAGTTTTTCCCAGGCCAGCTTCACCATGAATAAAGAGTGGGTTATACGACTCTGCAGGCCTCTCAGCTACAGACAAAGCAGCAGCATGAGCAAAACGATTGCTTGTCCCCGTAACAAAGGTTTCAAAAGTATACTTTTCGTTTTTAACTAAGGATTTCTCCTTGTTTACATAACTTATCTCTTCATAGAGAGGCGGTTTTGTCTCCGCTGGTTCATTTGTATTAGGGATAAGACTATCTGCTTGAACTAGGTCCACTTCATTGCTGTCTTTTGTATCAACTTCAACTATTAACTGAATATGTGTTGGTGATGCTTCTTCAAGTGCTTCGAGGACAAGAGGATTATATTTTCCTTCGACCTGTGCTTTTACCCAGTGATTTGGAACTGTGAGAATTAACTCATTTTCAGTTATTGATTGAGGTCGTGCTTCTTTGAATGTTGATTGCCAAACTCCATCAGATACCTGATCTCGAATAGATTGTGCGCAGGCATCCCATAGTTGCGTTACGTTTGACATGGATTTTCTCTTTTCTATTTCAACTCCACAGTTTCTTGTAATAGTTGTGTGTGTAATCTTGTGGAGATCTTTAAATTTTTATAGCGTGACTGTGCAACCTAGCAGCATGTGAACAAACTTGCCAGTGGAAGTCTAGTGGATTTGTTTTCCCTGTTCACAGCCGTTTTTTAACACTTATCCACAGGGTGTGGATGTGCTTTTAAACCTAACTCTAATTGGCCTGTGGATAACTCTACTTGGTATTTTTGAATTATGATTTTTAAAGGTTGTGATAACTCAAGAAGAGCCTCTAGCGTATTGGTGTAAGGTAAATGCTGCCTGGACATAAAAAGTCAGTTAAAGCTGGGCTTCGAAGCAGGGTGTGTTGGAAGAAACCTTAAAATATAACGTAAAGGATTAAAAGTGAAGAGGACATTTCAGCCAAATGTACGGCGAAGAGCTAAAAAACATGGCTTTCGTAATCGGATGTCAACCAGAGGGGGCCGGGCGATTATCAAAGCGCGTCGGCGACGTGGAAGGCAAAAACTGTCAGCGTAATAGGAAAAGTATCTGGGAGAGATAGACACACTTCCCTACTGAAGCGAGGGATTCGGATAAAAAAAGAGTCCTTCGAAATGGTCTATCTCTACGAAAAGACAGATCTTCCATGTTTGGCGTTTGCTATCCCTAAAACAGTGGGAATAGCTGTTTACAGAAACCGAATCCGTAGGCAGTATCGGGAAGCATTTCGAAAACTGGTTATATCTGATCCAAAATCAATCAAAGAAGGAAACTATTTAATAAAAATTCACTCAAAGCAAAGTGAAAAATTTAAGGCAGAAATAGTTTTAAAAGAAGCATTAAATGAATTATTCGAAGAACATATTGCATAGGAGATCAACAAACAAACTCCTTAAAAGAGCAGGTCAGAAGGCTATTTTGCTATATCAACGTGTTACTGTGAATAAATTGCCGTCATGTCGGTATATGCCGAGTTGCTCGGAATACGCGTATGAAGCTATCGATGCACACGGGATCCTTAAAGGTGGTTGGTACTCAACTAAGAGGTTATGTCGTTGCCACCCATGGGGAGGGTATGGATATGACCCAGTACCAGAGAGGAATACGCAATGTTAGAGTTTTTTGGGGATATTCTCACGACAATTTACGATTTTTTTCCTAACTACGCTTTTGCAATTATCATCTTTACTTGTCTAGTCATGATTGTTTTAACTCCAGTAACACTCAAACAGACACGCAGCATGCTGGCTATGCAAAAAGTAGCTCCAGAATTAAAAAAACTAAGAAAAAAACACGGAAACGATCGAGATAAGTTAAATCAGGAAATGATGGCGCTTTATCAAGCGAACGGCATTAACCCTTTAGCAGGATGTCTTCCCCTAATAGCGCAAATGCCTATATTCTTCGGCCTCTTTTATACTGTTCGTGGATTGACAAGAAGAACAGGAGATGTAGGACTAAGGCTTGGAGATGTTTCAATTGTTGATCAAACGAGTACAGATTACATCCCTGCCTTAAATGCACAGGTCTTTAATCCAGACTTCATTGGAAAAGACACCGAAATGTATCGAGACCTAGCTTTATCAACAGAAATGACCTCTTTAGGTATGGACCTAGCGCGTACCCCATGGAACGCCTTGACAAATAACTTCGCCGAAGGCCTCCCCTACCTACTATTAGTTCTCCTGGTTGGTTTGTCGGCTTGGTATCAACAACGGATGATATCAAACAGATCCTCATCTTCAATGTCTGAAATGCCTGCTCAGCAGCAACTTTTAATGAAATATATGCCTTTTATGCTACCGATATTTTCATTCGGTTTTCCTGCCGCTCTTGTCTTCTATTTTTTGACGTCAAATGCATTCAGAGTGCTTACACAATTATTTATAACGAGAAAATACTACGGTAAAAACGCTGATACATCAGAATTAATCAAACCAACAAAAGAAATGGTTGAATCTGTACAAAAACAGAAACCCGGGAAATCAATTGACCAAAGCGAAATACATGGAACACGCAGGCATTTGACGAACCCACCCAAGAAACGCAATAAAAAAACTAAACCCCCAGAGACAAATAGTCCGAAAAAGGGAAAAGTTGCAGAGCGTAAAGAGCCACAAGCCCGCCCTACATCAAAAAGGGTGACACCAAAGAAAAATAGTGAACCAGACACGCCCGGCTCGCGTCGTCGTAATAAGAAAAAGAAGTGATAAATATGGAATGGGTAGAAGTCCGTGCAGAGAATATAGAAGCTGCAGAAGAACTCGCATTAGATCAATTAGGTGTTGCTAGAGAAGACGCAGAGTTTGAAGTTGTTACAAGGGAAGAAAATAGGCTTTTTGGTCTTAAAAAAACAGAAGCAAGAGTTCGAGCACGGGTAAAACCTGCTGATCTTCCTTCAAAAACCACTAACAATAGAAAACGTTCAAAAAACAACAACAAAAACCAAAAGAGTAACAAAACAGCGCCAAAAAACAGCAACAAAAGTAATAAGAACAACAAAAATAATAAAAACAATAAAACTAAAAACACCAAACCTATGCAAGAAGATAGAGAACCAATGCCACTCAAAGAACAAGAAGACGCAGTTATTGAGTTTCTTCAAGGCGTAATAGCTAGTTTTCAAATTGACGCTTCAGCTAGCACCAGAATGGAAGAAGAAAGAATTATAGGATCAATAGATGGTGAGGATGTTGGACTTTTGATAGGGCCGAAAGCTGGAACACTTTTAGCCCTTCAGGACATTACAAGAACAGTTGTTCAACGACACGCCTCCGGGAAGAAGACAAATAGGCTCTCAGTAGATGTAGGTGGCTATCGAGAAAAGAGAAAAGCTTCGTTAGTAGCTTTCACACAAAAACAAGCAGAGTTAGTGAAAGAAAACAACGAAAAAGTTGAGTTAGAACCTATGGGAGCAGCTGATCGCAAAATAGTCCATGATGCAACTGCAGAAATTTCCGGCGTATCAAGCAGTAGCGATGGAGAAGAACCACGCAGGTATGTTGTTCTTCACCCTTCTGAATAAACGTGCTTCGAGG
>WTHU01000098.1:9522-15019 GCA_011523005.1 Acidimicrobiales bacterium | reverse complement strand
GAAGAACCACGCAGGTATGTTGTTCTTCACCCTTCTGAATAAACGTGCTTCGAGGCATTTTAGAAAAATCACAGAAACTTAACTTTCTAGGAAACCCTCCGATTGATGACCATATACGAAATGCAATGGGATTTACCCAAGTAATACATGGGTTAACTAGGGAAAATCAAAAGGGAAAAATATATGATCTTGGATCAGGTGGGGGAGTGCCAGCCTTAGTTTTAATAGAAGAACTTAAGGAATGGGAATTTGTACTAATTGAACGAAAGGAAAAAAGAGCAGACTTTTTATTTGAAGCTATTAGTGCTCTTAACGCCTCTGAAAGAGTCACAATTGTTTGCGATGAAGCTGAAAATACAGCACGGAATGAAAAATTTTCATTTCGAGCTGATTTTGTGACTGCTCGGTCATTTGGCCCGCCAGCAATCACTGCTGAATGCGCATGTAGGTTATTAAAATTAAACGGCTTCCTTGTTGTTAGCGAACCTCCAAGTACTACAGATAGGTGGGTGCATGAAAAGCTATCCCTTACAGGATTAAACCCTATAAAACACGCAAAATTCAATGATTCTAACTTCCAAGTCTTGCAGCAATCGCAGCACCCATCCGATGGTCTTCCTAGAAGAGCTGGAGTGACTAGAAAACGCCCTTTGTGGTAATGTTTCACGTGAAACATAATTGACTATGTTTCATGTGAAACATTCAAAAAGTGTGAAAAATTGACACTGTTTTCTCAGATGCTAAAACTAAAGAAACATTAAGTTCAATATGTTCTGATCAGGGGAAATAGAGGAAATGGAAGATCTATTAAGTAACAAAAGACATCCTTCTTCTCTAAATAAATTACCGAGAGTCATTACAGTAGCTAATCAAAAAGGCGGAGTAGGAAAAACAACCACGGTTGTAAATATAGCTACGTGTCTAGCTGAAACAGGAAAAAGGGTATTAATTGTTGATTTTGATCCACAGGCGAATGCTACTTCGGCTGTAGGGATTGAACCCGGTACCTTCACACACTCGATATATGAAGTAATTTTAGGTCAAGCCTCAATGACCGACTCTATTATCAAGACAAAATGGGAGGGGCTTTCTATTGCGCCTGCAACGATAGATTTATCTGGTGCAGAAATCGAGTTAGTATCAGCTTTTAACCGAGAAAGATACTTAAAAACAGCGATAACAGGCATTATCGATAACTACGACTACGTTTTTATTGACTGTCCTCCTTCAATCGGACTACTGACAGTCAATGCTTTGACCGCAGCTGATGAAGTACTGGTTCCGATCCAATGCGAATACTTAGCGTTAGAAGGATTAGGGCAATTAATAAATAATGTTGAAAAGGTAAAAACTCACTTAAATGAAAAATTACATATTTCAATGATTGCCCTCGTAATGTTTGACGGGCGAACAAAGTTAGCTTCTCAAGTCGTTCAAGAGGTGCGTGACCACTTTGGTAACACAGTTTGTAATCAAGTAATTCCTCGATCTGTACGGTTGTCAGAGGCTCCTTCGTACGGACAACCAATCATTTATTTTGATCCGAAAAGTCGTGCCGCATTAGCCTATAGGGCCTTAGCAAAGGAGATATCAAGTGTCACGTGAAAAGACCGGCTTAGGCAAAGGTTTAGGGGCTTTAATCCCCTCAGCATCAACACCAAAATCGACAGAAGGATCATATTATGCAGAAACAACTGGTTATCAAGAGGTACCGATAGGTTCTATTTCTGTTAACCCTTATCAACCTCGTGATGTTTTCAATGAAGATGCCTTGAATAGTTTGTCGTTATCTATTCGTGAGGTCGGTGTCCTTCAACCAGTATTAATTAGGCGGAAAACCTCAGACACTTTTGAGCTTATAGCGGGAGAAAGGCGTTGGCGTGCAGCAAAACGGGCAGGCATGGAGACGATTCCAGCGATTGTTCGTGATGTTGAAGATTTAACATCATTAGAACATGCGCTGGTCGAGAATCTTCACCGTCAGGACTTAGGCCCACTTGAAGAGGCGGCAGCCTATCAACAATTGATAGATGATTTTCAACTCAGTCAAGAATCGGTAGCGAAGCGCGTTGGGAAGAGTAGGCCAACTATTGCTAACGCATTACGACTGCTTCAATTGCCGTCATCCGTTCAAGGTTTCCTTATGGATGGAAGATTAACAGCAGGGCATGCTCGTGCACTTTTAGGTTTATCTTCTCGCCAGGAACAAGACCAACTTGCAAATAGAATTATTGAAGAGAACTTAACGGTTCGTGAAATTGAGAAGATAGTTCGTGATGGCACTCTGGCTACAAAAGGCACAAAGAGACGACCAGCCAATAAATCTGTAGCCGAACTTGAAGTCGAAAGGATTCTAAGCGAACTTCTCTCCACACGTGTAGGAGTAAAAATTGGTAGCCGTAGAGGAAAGATCACAATTGATTTTGCGAACAGTGATGATCTAAGTCGAATACTTGAAATTATTGAAGGTCCGAAAAGTCAATAAAATAGTGGCTTATAGCGAAAAGTCTCAACTTAGTATTCAGACTTTTAGGTTGTTCAGAGTTTGTTATCCCCAGTTTGGGGAAAAACCTGTGATTTTCCTGTAAAAAAACGCATTGAGCAGGGAAAACGTAGAATATTTTGTATCTGTAAGGAATTTTACTCAAAAGGTTCAGAAAACCAGGACGAAATGGCTTCAGTTAAGACCTTGAGTAGCATTTGAGAGTCCGTAATTAAATCTTCTGTTGAGCCGAATCTAATTGCAACAGCTGGCATGCGAGTTTCTCTGAGAATCTTTTCACTATTTCCAATAGCTTCAATTGTGTTTCCCGAATGTCGTAGAAAACTTTTCGAGAATAACTCTGTGAAATGTGTACCACCAGGTGAAGCAAAACCTTTAGCTGAGTAGAACGAAATCGTTTTTTCGTTTGCTAGAGGTGGGAAAATACCGATGTAAAGGTCTACATTGTTGTCGTTACAGAAGGCTGCGTGTACTGATTCATCGTAATGATCAATTACATCTACCTTAATGTGCGATTGCCGCATTCTTTTCGCAAATCCATCAACAATAGGGGAGAAACCGCCTAGGTGACCAAGTGCAATTGATGGTAAATCATTAGATCTCATCTTTGAAATAATTTTTTCTTTTTCTTGAACAACAGCAACAGAGCTTTGCTCAACTTTCTCTCCGAGTCGCTTCAAGGCAGCAATACAGTTTGGTCCGAAAATTGCATCAACGACTAAACCTGAGTTTCGTTGAAATAGTTCAACTGCATCTTGTGTGTCGGGACCAAAGATACCGTCAACTTTCCCAGGGTTAAATCCAAGAGAACCTAGTGATCTTTGAAGTTCGGCAATATCTTCCCCTCGTAACATAGGACGGCTTAGGTAAAGAAGTCTGTCTCCGAGGATAAAACTATTTTCAACCAGAACATCCCAAGTTTTTTGATCACATTGGCCAGATACTGGCAATCCGCGTTGTTCCTGAAACTTTATGATTGAATTCTTTGTTTTTTCAGTAAAGCAATCAAGTGGTTCAGTTACTTCGAAATTTAATGATTTAAGCATGTTATGTAACTCTTCGATGCGCGTGCCACTGTCACCTAAATTAAGTGCATTAGATTCTTTAGATTGGTTTTCCATCATTTCGCATTCCAACAACTACGGGATGTAGTTTATCGGCTTCAGCGTATATGGAAAGTTAGATAAATTCGGAAAGGTCTTCGAGAAGGGCGTCTTTGGATTTTGCACCGACGATTCTCTTTGTTGGAACGCCTTCATCAAATACGATTAGAGTTGGGATGCTCATGACCTCGAAACGTCGCGCAATATCGCCAGCTTCGTCTACATTTAGTTTCGCAATTTGTATGTGTTCTCCCTGCTCAGAGGCTATTTCTTCTAAAATGGGAGCAATCATTTTGCACGGCCCGCACCATTCAGCCCAGAAGTCCACAAGGATGGGTTTTTCAGAGGCGTTCACAACCTCGTCAAAGGTGCCAGCAGTAAGGGTGGTAGTTGAATCAGACATTTTGTCTCCAGTTCGAATTTAGAAATGCTTTAACTAAATGTAGTGGTGAAACTAGTGTTTGTGGGGAACATGTGACAAGTTACCCTGCATGTTGTTCTTCTAGCCATCGTTCGGCATCAATTGCTGCCATACATCCAGATCCAGCTGCTGTTATTGCTTGGCGGTATGTGAAGTCTTGAACATCTCCACAAGCAAATACTCCATCGATGTTTGTTCGAGATGAGTCGCTTTCTGTTTTGATGTAGCCATTTTCGTGGAGAGATAATTGACCTTCAAAGATTGACGTATTTGGTGTATGGCCTATAGCTATGAATAAACCAGAGATATTAAGCGTAGATTCTGTTTGATGAGTTACGTTTTGAACCTTGACGCCCTCAAGTTTGGTATCACCGATATATTCAGTCACTTGATGGTTCCAAAGAAATTTAATTTTAGGGTTAGCGAATGCTCGATCTTGCATAATCTTTGATGCTCGAAGTTGGTCACGTCGGTGAATGATTGTTACTTTGCTGGCAAATCGCGAGAGGAACATTGCTTCTTCAATAGCTGAGTCTCCTCCACCAACAACAGCGATCTCCTGATCTTTGAAGAAGAAGCCGTCGCAGGTGGCACACGTTGATATGCCATGCCCGACGAGCTCGATTTCTTTCGGGAGGTTGAGCATTAGAGCTTTAGCACCAGTTGAAACAATTATTGATTCAGCAGTGAATGTTGGTTCGTTTGATGACGGATCACCTACCCATACTTCAAATGGTGAGGTGTGGAGATTAACTCGTGTTACTTTCTTTGTTAATAATTCAGCTCCAAATCGCTCTGCCTGAGCCCTAAAGTTAGACATTAATTCAGGACCCATTATCCCTGAGGGGAATCCAGGGTAATTTTCAACATCTGTCGTAAGCATGAGTTGGCCACCGGGTTGGTCGCTTGTTGAGGAGGGTTCCCCTTCTATGACTAATGGTTCTAGATTCGCTCGAGCAGTGTAGATTGCAGCTGTAAGCCCAGCGGGACCAGAGCCGATAATAACAACCTCTTTGTGCTCAGACATCTTTTCCTTCCATATGCGAAACACCTTCTTTGGGTGTAGCTGCGCCTTTTGGTCTTCGTCTCCATATCAAAAAACCGATGGTGGACCATAACGTAGCGCTTAAAAGATAGACAAACCAAACTGCTCTTGAACGTTCTGAAAAAACCCAAAGATCAAAGATCTCAATAAGGCCTCGACTAACCCCGACAAATAGAAAGGGGAGGGCTATTAAAATAATAATTATGGCAGTTAATCCATAGACCAAAGTCCGACTTATGCGAATAGCAGGACCTGAGGTTTTAACCCGAACGTTTTCTACTTGGTCAACTATTTTTGATGTAAGTAACGTTTCAATAGAGGTATTCGATTCTTGATCTTCTGGTTGGAAATTGTTTGTTTCTACCATGTGGTGAGAATACCCGCTTAGAGCAGCTTTTGATTAATTTTTTTACTTTTATATGGTG
>WTHU01000098.1:5886-9422 GCA_011523005.1 Acidimicrobiales bacterium | reverse complement strand
TAACCTGTCTCGTCGTTCCATATACCACCACGTGCAGCAAGGTTAATTACAACGTATTCATCTATTTCAGTTGGTAGAACGTAAGAATCCTCTCCCACCAAGAACTCACCATTTATTTCTATAGCGTACGGTCCTGGAATCATTGAAGGAGGATCATCACTCGTCGGTGCTAACTCTATGACAAAGGAATCAAACGATTCTCCTGATTCGATGCGCACGTCCTGAAGTAGGAATGAGCCATATTCGTCGGGATTATCAGATATGTAGGTATTTACAGGTCCTTGTCTCATCCTTTCGTTTGCGGTTGTTTCTGCTTGTAATCCGGTGATAGTAGGTTCGTCACTGGTAAGCATTTCATTTTGAGGTTCTTCTAACTTTTCAGAAATATCAGCTTCATTTTCTGCTTCGAGATCATTATCTGCTGTGTCGTCAGTTGATTCTGCTATATCTATGGATGCACTGTTTGGACTGGATTCAAAAGGTGCAGATTCAGCTAGAGCAGTATCCTCTCTACCCTGTTCATTCGCTTCCAGAGGGGCACTTTCCGCTACCGATTCACCATCCGACTCTTCAATAATTTCCGATGCGATTTGTGTTGTCGAACTATCTCCAGACCTGAACAGCGGGACAGCGACAATTACAAGTAATGCAGCAGCAACTGCTCCAAGAACCCAAGCTGGTCTACGAAATGAAAAGCTTGACTTTCCAGCACTTCTGATAGGAATAACTGAATCAGAGCTAGCTACCGTCATCTCATTCAAGGCTGTTTGAATATGATTTGCTCTCGTTTCTTGGTCGTTGAGTATGACTTCTCCAACTTTTTTACTCATAGAGAGAATCTGATTAACCTCGCTCATTAATCTTGGATCTGATTCAATGCGCGCGCGTTCTTCATCATTTACTTCACCATCTATATACGCGCTTAGTAATTCAAAATCATCCATCATTAACCTCTTTGACTACGCGAACGTGGCTTTTGTTCCCCAAAAGTTCCTCTTTCATCTTTTGACGTGCCCGAGCAATTCGTGACTTTACCGTGCCTGATGCAATATCAAGGATTTCACCTATCTCTTCATAGCTGGTACCTAGTTGATCTCTAAGCACGAGCACTATTCGAAATTCCTCTGGCAGGTTTTGTAAAGCATCACTGATATCAATGTTGTCAATCAATGAATCTTCAAGACTTTTTGTGGTTTGAGGAATGACAGTGTCTTCGTTGAATTCAGTAGTTGGCCTTCGAGCTTTTTTTCGGATTTCATCCAATGCTGCATTTGTTGCGATTCGATAGACCCAGGTTGAGAATTTTGCCGTTGACTTAAATGAAGGAATGTTTCTGACTATTGATATCAACGTTTCCTGTGTGGCTTCGTTAGCGTCATCAATGTTGCCTGTCACTTTCCGACAAATTGAAAAGATGTAGTCATAGTAGTGTTCAAGTAGTCGCTCTACTGCACTTGCATTTCCTTGTTGCGCTGATGCTACAAGTTGTGATTCATCAAATGCCACTGCTAGTCCTACGGTACATACGGCAATTCTTTTTAAGAGACTTCTATTCCAGATATTTCCATTCGGATACCTGGGGGAGGTTTATCTCCAAGGTCTGTAAACCACACTAGAACTGCGCCACCGGTTAGGCCTGTTAAATCTACTGTTGCATTACCTTGTGACGAAGTGATAGCGCCGACCGATGCCCCCCACGCAGCTAATGCGCTTTGAGGTGAGTCAGCAACAAAAATTTCACCGGACCAACCTGTATTGGCTGTTTCAATTGCCACTCGCTGGAGTTCGTAGGGTTTCCTTAATTCTATAACCACCCCTACGCCATCCTTTAGGCCACCCATGGAACGGTTTGCGTATGTTTCGCTGTACCAAATTGTTTCAGGATCTTCGTCTAATAGATTATCAATCAACTCGGGGTGCTCTACGCCGTCACCAAGTGGATCGAAGTCATCTGCTCCAAGCACGGATACCATCTCAAAAATAGGTGAAACTTCAGTATCAGATAATTCAGAATTAACCTCAGAATCATCTCCAGATTGAATAGATCCTACTTCATCTTCAGTTTGTTCAATCGGATCTGTGTCCGATGTTTCCGGGGTTACTGTCGCTTGCACTATGTCAGCGGGTTCAGAGCCATTATCTGAGCTAAAGGGGTTTCCATTTGCTGCGAAAACTATTCCAAGTACTAAGAAAAAAACAAAACCTGTCAGAAGAAATTTCGTTATAAATGTGTTTGGGTCAAAGGGCTTTGAAGTTTGACTTTCGTCAATACCTTCCTCAGGTACATTCGTATCAGCTGATTCTTCCTCTAGATCATCAATAAAGTCCACAACACTAGAATATCTCTCAGTTCCTTCTCCTGCCGTCGCTTTTTCAATTGATTTCAGAATTTCTTTTTTTACCGATTTTGAAAACAGGTTCTTTCTAGGAATATTCAGCGAGCCAAAAAGCATATATTGCAAGATTTTCCCGAGTGAAAAGATATCTGCATGCGTCGTTGATGTGCTTGTCATATCAATAAAATCAGAACGAAAATCAGACTCATCTTGTGTATCAGTTATTGATTCAATATCAATCAGGCTTTTAAACTTATTAAATCCAAATCCTGAAACTTGAGGGCCTCTATCTGGGCATAAAAAAATATGTTTTGGGTCCAGAGTTTCATGGAAAACACCTTTTTCGTGTGCATATGAGAGAGCGTCAGCAATCTGTTGTGTTATTTGTAGTGCAAGAGTAGGAGATAGTGGCCCTGTTCGTTCCACGTAATCAAACAGTGTTTCTTCTTTTACTAACTCAATAACTATTGCTTCTAAGTCTTCGTCACCAGTTGTATCTAAAACAGTGATAATTGAAGGGTGGTTAAGTCTGGAAATAAGTTTTGCTTCTTTTCGAAATAACGAAATATGGTCGGAATTTGTTACTTGAAAGGGATCAGTAAGGACGACAGCGACCTCTCTTGATAACACCAAGTCTTTCGCCAACCATGTTTGAGTTCCCGACTCAGACGAAATGAGCGATGTAAGAACATATCTCCCTGATAATTTTCGTCCAAGTAATATTCTTGTATCTGAATTAAAGGACTCAGTCACTTTACTTAACTATGTCCGAAGGACTATTGGACAAGATAAGTAACACCTAAGACTCTGGGGCCTCCATGCGTTCCAATAACTGCACCAAGTTGATTAATCCGGATCTGGTCTCTAGGAACGATATCAGAAATGAGTGTTGCGAATTCCTCAACATCTGGAGCATCTCCATGGATAATGCTCAATTCTGAAATTTCACCCTCACTTTCAAGGACTTCTTTGAGCCAGATAAGTGACTTTTTTCTGGTTCGTTGACGTCCAGCTTCAACAACCTCTCCACTACTTAAATCAAGGCAAGGTTTGAATTGCAGCATTGTTCCCAACATCGCTTTCGCTCCTCCAATTCGTCCACCTTTCTTGAGATTTTCAAGTGTGTCTAATGTTGCGAAGATCCTTGTCCTGCTCGCTAAGTTCTCAACTAAAGCGACTATTTCATCCATGGATCCACCA
>WTHU01000098.1:3825-5786 GCA_011523005.1 Acidimicrobiales bacterium | reverse complement strand
GGAGCAGCAGTTGATGGCAAAAGATCACTTTCGGCCATCTTCTGGTAAAAGTCAGAAACTGAGAGGTCAACTAAATCAGTGTATTCAGCTTCTCCGAACCGGACAGAAAGAGGAACAATTTCAATACCAAGATCCTCAGCTTCTTCCAAACTAATATCACTGGCACTATCGGTAACAATACGAATCGTCATGGAACCCCCTAAAAGATCACAAAGGGGACTTTAATGCCGGCGTGCCATACATCCTAAAATTAAACGAACATTTTCTTTAGAAAACCCTCTGAACAGGTAAAACACAACGGCTAATTTGCGGTTTTTTAGAAAAGTTGCAATATTTAACACAAAAATGATCCATATCGTCAACTACCCTTAGTTATATGGGAATCCTCTTTATCAGTAATGATATTTGCTTTGAACATCAGCCAAGCGGAAACCATCCGGAGAGACCTGACCGGTTATCGGCTGTGTTCGATGGACTCAAGCGAGCAAGCATGGGATCAACTATTACGAAACTTTCTGCTGAAGCAGTAGATGAAAATATGGTTCTCCAAGTCCACGATCAAGAACTTATTTCTGAATTGAAAAAAATATCTGAACAAGGAGGCGGCATTGTTGATGCCGATACAAGGATGAGTTCAGCATCCTGGAAAGCGGCGCTCGTAGCTGCTGGGGCAGGGCTACAAGCTATAGACGAACTACAAAACGGAACCGCCACTTCAGCCTTTTGCGCAGTACGTCCACCCGGTCACCACGCAACAATATCCAAATCAATGGGTTTCTGTTTATTAAATAACGTTGCAGTAACAGCAAAGAAATTGAGAAATGAAGGAGAGAAAGTTCTTATTGTTGACTATGACGCCCATCATGGAAATGGAACCCAAGACGTCTTCTATTCCGACCCTAACGTTTTATTCATATCTCTCCATCAGATGCCTCTTTACCCATGGACTGGGGCGGTTAATGAACGAGGAATAGGTGACGGGATAGGAACAACTCTAAATATTCCACTGAGACCGGGGACTACTGGAGATGTGTACTTGTCAGTATGGGAGAATCTCGCATTACCAATTATTGAGAAATTTGAGCCCACCTGGCTCATTATTTCAGCAGGGTTTGATGCCCACCGCAGAGACCCTCTTACAGAGTTAGGACTAACATCAGGGGACTACAACTTACTTACTTCCCGAATAATCCAAACAGTACCCGCTGGACGTCGTCTAGTCTTTTTAGAGGGAGGATATGATCTACAAGCTTTAGAACTTTCAACTTGTGCGGTATTGCATGCACTTGCTGATAAAGAAACACACCCTGAAGGATTATCTAATGGGGGTATTGGTAGCGAAGCAATTGATGAGATCGCAGAAATATTACGTACTCATGAATATTGAACAATTCAATAAATTACTGGACTTTACGTCGCAGCTTAAAGAGTGTTTTACGTCAAGTGGTAAAGAGATTTATCTCGTAGGAGGTATTGTTCGGGATATACACGCAGGCTTGAATGATATTTTTGATCGTGATTTAGATTTCACAACTGATGCAACGCCTGATGAAATCAAGACAATTATTCAACCGATAGCTGAAAATGTGTGGCTTTCCGGACAACAATTTGGAACGATAGGAGCCCAAGTAAACGGAAAAACAATAGAAATTACAACGCATAGATCAGAATCGTATGTCTCAGATTCGCGAAAGCCAGTTGTCACTTTCTCAACTGATCTTGAAGAGGATCTTTCTCGTCGGGATTTCACCATCAACAGCATGGCTATCAATCTTGAATCTGGAAAACTTATTGATCCATACAATGGGTTGAGAGATCTTCAACTGAAAATCCTGCGAACGCCACTTGACCCACATATTTCATTTTCTGAAGATCCTCTTAGAATGATGAGAGCTGCCCGGTTTCTTTCCCGTTTTAACCTTACGCTCGACAAGGGAATTAAGGAAAGCGTAAATGAGTTA
>WTHU01000098.1:0-3725 GCA_011523005.1 Acidimicrobiales bacterium | reverse complement strand
GGAGAAAACCGTCAAGGATCAATTGAAATTGCCTCCATGCAACGTGGCGCACGTAGAAAAATTGCAGCGACACATCGCAAAGCACGTCATCTGGATCAAGAATTAGAGGACTACACACCCCCCTTCACAGGTTCTGAAATTATTAGTATTCTGTCGCTGCCTCAAGGACCCGAGGTAGGGGAAGTCCTTCAACTCCTTGAAAATATGTTTATAGAAAACGGTCCAGTTAGTAAACAAGATGCACTTGATTTCTTAGCGGAGTGGGGAAAGGGTAAAGATAACTCAAAGAGAAAATAATGCTTCTACTCTCACCCTAAATTAATGTTGACCCATGGCCTTTCTGCCTTCTCAGTTAACGAAAAAACGTCCAACTAGCGAGATAAGTTACGAACTTGAAAAGAGACGAATACTTGAGCAATACCGTACTGGAGTACTCTCAATCCACGATGTCTGTGATGCGCACCCGGAACTTATCAGAGCCGCACACAACTATTCTTACAAACAATTGGGAGAATGCCCTATATGTTCCGAGGACACTCTCGTAACAGTAAATTATGTTTTTGGACCACGACTGCCTTCTCATGGCCGCTGCGTAAATTCAAAGAGAGACTTTGATCGAATACGTAAAAGAAAAGGTTCATTTACATGTTATGAAGTGGAAGTTTGTACGGCTTGTTCATGGAACTATCTAAACCGAGCTTATCCGCTGTGACCTGACGCAATATTATGTCCCGTTACGTAACATCAACTAACTTAAAAGAAAAACCTCAGGAGAACTCATGCCTTTCTCACTTATACGATTTAACTTAATAGACCCAACACTAGACAGTCAGTCACTTTCCGATAGATATAAAGCCATGCTGGATATGGCTGAATTCGCTGACCAGAATGGGTTTTTCATGGCCACGTTCGAAGAGCACCACGGTGCTGACAATGCTTGGAGCCCGACGCCATTAATGAATGCAGGGACTGTTCTCGCACGAACTACGACTTTGTCGGCATCAATATCTGCGTTACTGCTACCTTTACATGATCCGATCAGAGTTGCAGAAGACATTGCAGTCATTGACCTTATGAGTGGAGGGCGACTCACTGTCATTTTCGGCCTTGGGTATCGACCCAGTGAATATCAACTCATGGGTAAAGACTGGGATAACAGAGGAAAAATTATGGATGAGAGCATCCAGACATTACTTGATGCATGGACTGGCGAACCGTTTCAATATAAAGGAGAAACACATCGAATTACGCCGTCGCCATTAACGAAACCTCATCCATTAATTATGATTGGCGGAACAAGTAAAATTGCTGCACGCAGAGCTGCTAAATTTGGATTGCCGCTATCACCAGCTGCGCACATGCCGGAACTGGAAGCGTATTATTACGAGCAATGCGAATTGAACGGTACACAAGGGTTCTGTGCCATGCCCGGAGAGGAGACACAGATGACTTTTGTCGCAGAGGACCCCGATAAAGCATGGACTGAACTCGGACAATATTTCTTAAACGAGGCATCCGTGTATTCCAAATGGCAAACCTCAGACATCTCATCAGCTGTACATAGTCATGCCACAACCCCTGAAGAGTTACGAGAGGAAGGGATTTATCAAATAGTCACCCCTCAAGAAGCAAGTATGCTCGATCAAGTTGTCCATCACCCATTGTGTGGGGGGATGCCAATTGATAAGGCCTGGGAAAGCCTCCAACTCTATGTTGATGCCCTGTAAGGCTAAAAATTCACTTTTGATAGGCATTTCAGACAAAACCCCTACACTATGAACAGAAAATACAACACCTACTTTTTTGTACGGAAGGGTGGCAATGGCGAAAAATTGGACAGCTCCACAAATTGCTAAACACAAAGTTAGTGATGGAAATGAACCACTTGTAATGCTAACTGCATATGATGCTCCGGGTGGTCGCATGGTCAGCGAAGCCGGTGCCGACATCATACTTGTAGGAGACACTCTGGCCATGGTCGTATTAGGTTACGAAGACACCATGCAAGTAACGATAGAAGATATGGTCCATCACACAGCCGCAGTTGCCAGAGCAGAGCCAGATGCCTTTATTGTTGCAGACCTTCCATGGATGAGTTACCACGTTTCACAAGAAGAAACAGTGAAGAATGCTGCACGGCTGATTCGTGCCGGAGCGAAAGCTGTCAAACTTGAAGGCGGCCAAGACAGAGTCTCAATGATTGAAGCGATCGTTAATGCAGAAATACCGGTAATGGGTCACTTGGGACTAACACCGCAATCCGTTCTTGCTCTTGGTGGGTACAAGGTGCAAGGAAAATCAACTAATGCTGCCGTCGAAATTTCCTATGAAGCGAAAGCTTTAGCTCATGCAGGTTGTTTCGCAATAGTACTTGAATGCGTTCCATCTCTGGTAGGGAAACTAATAACTGATTCGCTCCCAATACCAACTATCGGTATAGGCGCCGGACCTGATTGTGATGGCCAAGTACTGGTTTTCCACGATTTACTTGGAATTAATCATGACCTAAAACCAAAATTTGTGCGAACCTACGCAAACCTTCAGGAAATAACAGTTTCAGCTCTTGAAACATACGCTGCAGACGTCAGAAGTAGAAACTTTCCATCGGAAGATGAGAGTTATCAACTATCTGATGAAGATGCCGAAGCTTTGGGACTGTACGGCGCAACGATTCCGAAAGATGAAGATCCACTTGCGAGCTGGTAGAGGTCGGTATTTGCAGTCAATGCCACTACGCTAGAGACAGCAAAATTTAACCTGCCCTCAGACCTGCTGAGGGCCCCGCATGCGGGACCAGAGGAGGAAAAACTCGTAGTGAGCACTCGAGCATACGAACTAATGATTATCGTAGACGGCGATCATGATGACGCAACGGTAGATCAAATAGTCACACAAGTAGATACATGGGTCCAAGGCGAAAATGGAAGCCTTGCGAAAACTGACAAGTGGGGGAAGCGAAGATTCGCCTACGAAATCAATCACAAGACCGAAGGACATTACGTTGTTCTTGAAATGACAACAGGACAAGTCAATATGGAACCACTTGAAAGATCTCTGCGACTTTCAGATGAAGTAGTTCGCCACAAACTCATCCGACTGCCAGATCATGAGGCGCAACGACGAGGCTTGATCTAAACTCACAACAAGACCCTAAGAGATACCAAGGACTAAACAATGGCAAGAGACAACAACATAACAATTATCGGAAATCTAACCCGGGACCCTGAGCTACGATTCACACAAGGTGGAGCCGCCGTCACTGATATTGGGGTTGCCTGGAATGAAAGCAGAAGAAATAAAGAAACGCAGCAATGGGAAGACGTTCCCTCTTATTTTGATATTACTTGCTGGTTTGATTTAGCAGAGAACGTTGCAGCAACACTGCGAAAAGGCGACCGTGTTGTGGTAACTGGAAATCTTAAATGGGAATCATGGCAAACAGCTGATGGAGAATCCCGAAATAAAGTAAAAGTTGTCGCTGATGATGTCGCCCCTAGCCTTCGTTGGGCAACCATTGAAAACGGCGCTATTCAGAGAACTCAAAGTCGAGGCGGTGGCGGTGGCTATGATGCAGGATCCTCAGCGTCAACGCCTAGCTCCACACCTGCCTACGATCCGAACGAAGAACCATTTTAGATAAATAAGGAAAAGAATATGCCTCCTAAAAAAAATACGAAAAGAGCGAAAGCACCTTCAGCATTAGATCGACGAGGGAAGAAAAAAGT
>WTHU01000134.1:1096-5998 GCA_011523005.1 Acidimicrobiales bacterium | reverse complement strand
TCACAGGATATGTTGGCGCAGAGATCACCAACATCAATATTGCCAACGTAACTCCGGAAGAGATACTCGCAATCAAAAAAGCGTGGCTTGAGTACAAAGTGCTCGTATTCAGAGACCAAGACATTACAAGAGAACAACATATCGCATTCGGGAAAAACTTTGGAGAACTTGAAGTACACCCCTTTGCTCCTCACCCTGAGAAATATCCAGAGATAGTGAAAATTATCTCTAATGACAAAGTGCAATACGCTGCATCAAATTGGCATTCAGACGTGACTTGGCGACAGGAACCATCAATGGGGTCAATCTTGCGAGGACGAGTTATCCCCGAGGTTGGTGGAGATACCTCATTTGCCAATACTGCGGAGGCCTACAACCGTCTAGATCCACAGATAAAAGATCAGGTCGATTCACTATACGCAATCCATGATTTTTCTAAGACGTTTGGGCGCAATATGTCCGAGGAAGAAAGAAAATCAAAACAAGAGAAATATCCACCGGCTCGGCATCCAGTCATTCGAACACATCCTGAAACAGGGGAGAGGGGAATCTACACAAATCAGCCATTCGTTTCGCACATAGAGGGAATAAGCGAAGAGGAAAGTCGGCGCCTCCTTAATTGCCTACAGCAAGCCATACTTGATCCATCAGTACAGTGCAGGATCAAATGGGCGAAAAACACTATTGTCATGTGGGACAACAGGATTGTGCAACATCAGGCCTCAAATGATTTCTACCCTCAGAATAGACATGTTGAACGAGTGACCATAATCGGCACTAAACCAGTCTGACTCGCATGAAGGTATCAAAGCTAAATAATTTCTTCGGAGCAGAACTACAAGGAATTGATCTAAGCAATCTTAAAAGCAAAACAGTAGATGACTTGAAGAGCCTATGGGTTGAACACAAAGTGCTTGTGATACGTAACCAATCATTAACTACCGAAGAGCATGTCAACTTCGCGAAAAACTTTGGAGATCTCGAAGTCCACCCATTTGCTAGGAAACACCCAAATTATCAGGAGATACTAGTTCTTGAGTCAGGAGGCAAGACAGGGAAAACACATTATTCAGCAAACGATTGGCATTCGGATGTTACCTACCGCGAAAAACCACCCATGGGGTCAATCCTCAGAGGAGTAGTGGTACCAAAAGTAGGAGGAGATACCTGTTTCGCTGATGCTGTTGCAGCATATAACCGGCTTGATGCAGAAATGAAAGCCGCTGTATCAGAGTTAACTGCCACCCATGACTGGTTTAAGAAAAACCATCACGTATTGGATAAAAGAGATATTGAATCAACTAGAAAGGCATACCCATTGGTAAAGCATCCAGTGATCCGAACACATCCTGAAAGCGGAGAGAAGGCAATATTTACCAACAATTTCTTCACATCTCATATTGACGGAGTAAGCGAAGATGAAAGTAGCAGGCTTTTGCGACGACTAGAAAAAGCCATAAGAGATCCAAGTATTCAAATCCGTGTTAGATGGGATGACGCCACCATAGTCATGTGGGATAACCGTTCTGTACAGCACACTGGAACTGATGATTTTCTTCCATCTCACAGAAGAATGGAGAGAGCAACAATTCTGGGCGATCGTCCATTTTGATAGCAACTTCTGACTTTTAACCTCTAGTCTTATAGAAGGCCTCCGTAGCTCAGCTGGATAGAGCAACGGACTTCTAATCCGTAGGTCGCAGGTTCGACTCCTGCCGGGGGCGCAGCAAACTCGGTAGTCATCGCTAAGACAACGATGATTTCATCCTCTGACGTCGTTCTGTGAGAAGAAATTCCGTATACCCATTGGCTTGGTTTCTTCCTTCAAATATCAGGGCTAATGCAGCCTGATAAGAAATGCTGTTAACTAAGTCTCCAGACATCGGATGGTACTCTTTGTCGCCACTATTTTGATCATCAACGAGTTTCGCCATTTCTTCCATAACTCGGTGGATTTGCTCCTCAGTTACAATTCCATGATGAAGCCAATTTGCGATGTGCTGGCTTGAAATGCGAAGTGTCGCACGATCTTCCATTAATTGGACATTATTAATGTCTGGGACTTTGGAACAACCCACACCCTGACCTACCCATCTAGATACGTAGCCCAAAATTCCCTGTGCGTTATTGCGCAATTCGGAATCTATTTCTTGCGGGCTTAACTCTCGACCAGTTTCCAGGGTAGGAATCTTAAGCATGAGTTCTCGTCTTGTTAACTCTCGGTCCGTAAGCGAGGCTTGGACATCGCCTACATTAACATCAAGGTAATGTAAAGCATGCAGCGTTGCTGCTGTGGGCGAAGGAACCCATGCACAACTCGCACCTGAAAGGGGATGAGAGACTTTTTCTTTTAGCATGTCAGCCATATCATCAGGACGCGCCCACATTCCTTTACCGATTTGCCCATGCCCAAGTAAGCCGGCTTCTAAGCCCTCATCAACATTGATGTCTTCGTACGCTGTGAGCCACTGTTGCGATTTCATCTCAGTCTTTGGTATAACTGGGCCTGCTTCCATACTGGTATGGATTTCATCTCCGGTTCGGTCTAAGAAGCCAGTGTTGATAAAGACCACTCGTTCAGAGGCTGCTTCGATGCACGCGAGTAAGTTAAGTGACGTGCGCCGCTCTTCATCCATGATTCCTATTTTCACTGTATTGGGCGACAGACCGAGCATTGATTCTATGGCGGAGAACATTTGATTAGCCATAGCTACTTCTTGTGAGCCATGCATTTTGGGTTTCACAATATAAATCGACCCGCTTGGACTATTGGTGGTCTCCCCATTGTTTAAAAGATCGTGCATTCCACACATTGTTGTCACTACAGCGTCAATTAATGTTTCAGGTATTGGTTCGCCTTGGACAGTAACCATCTCAGTGGAGATATGCATTCCCACATTCCGGACGAGTAGGAGTGATCGTCTTCTAATATTGCCTTGTTTTCCGCTAGCTAATGTAATTGCGGTGTCGGGAGTTAATTTCCGAGTAACCGTTTCAGTTCCTTTTGTGAAACTTGTCTCGAGAGTGCCTTTCATTAGGCCTAGCCAATTGCTGTACGCCAAGACTTTATCATCGGCGTCAACGGTGGCGACTGAGTCTTCACAGTCCATAATTGTGCTTACAGCTGACTCGACCATCACATCAGCTATGTTCGCTGGGTCCGCAGAACCAATTTCATGTTCCGGATCAATAACGATTTCAATTTGTAGATTGTTCTTTGAGAGAAAAATTGAACTCGGGTTATCTGCATCACCGACATGCCCAACAAATTGACTCGGATTAGCTAATCGTTGGTTCCCCTCAGGAGTATCTACCGATAATTCGCCTGTAACTATTGAGTATTTAATTGACTCCGTGTGACTTACTGAGGTCAACGGAAAGTGTTCATCAAGAAGGCCTTTCGAGTATGCAATTACCTTTTCCCCTCTTCGTGGGTTATAAGGTCCGTCTCTTGTAGCTCCATCGTCTTCGGAGATGACATCGGTTCCATAAAGCGCATCATAAAGGCTTCCCCAGCGAGCATTTGCAGCATTTAACGCGTATCGAGCGTTATCAATGGGTACAACGAGTTGTGGTGCAGCAATATTCGCGATCTCAGGGTCGACATTAGAAGTGTTAACTGAAACAGAGTCAGGCCTTGGAAGGATGTAGCCTATATCGACTAAAAAGGATTCATACTCTTCTTGGTCATGAGGGCGTCCTTTGTGATCGATATGCCATTGATCAATTTGCGATTGAATGTCATCTCGTGTTTTTAGAAACTGATTAGCTAATAACGAATACTCTTTGAGAAATTGTTCAAAATTACTCCAAAATCTATTTGGGTCTAAATCAAGACCTTCAAGTACGTCGTTTTCAATAAAGGAGGCTAAAGCAGAATCTACGGTTAGTGACTCTTTGCTTACTTTTGATGAGCTCATATATCCCTCGTTTTCTAATCAAGTCTTACGTTAGCGCTTGATGGGATATGTGTCAGAACTGTTCTTCTTCAGTGCTGCCTTTTAGTGCCAGCGTGCTTGCTGTTCCGCCAGATATCACTGTGGCTACTTGATCAAAGTAGCCTGCTCCAACTTCGCGTTGATGTCGTGTTGCACTGTAGCCATCATCTTCCATTGCGAACTCTCGTTGCTGTAGCTCTACATAAGCGGACATATCTCTGTCTGTATATGCCTTTGATAGTTCGAACATTGAAGCGTTCAGTGCATGCCATCCAGCTAGCGTTATGAATTGGAATCTGTACCCCATGGCACCGAGTTCTCTTTGGAATTTCGCTATTGTGTCATCGTCAAGGGCTGCTTTCCAATTAAAGGAAGGGGAGCAGTTGTAAGCCAGCATCTTGTCTGGGAATTCTGCCTGCATAGCTTCAGCGAAACGTTTTGCTTCAGCTAGATCTGGTGTGCTGGTCTCGCACCAAACAAGGTCAGCGTATGGGGCGTAAGCTAATCCACGCGAAATGGCTGCGTCCATGCCGTTTTCCACGTGAAAGAATCCTTCAGCTGAACGTTCACCGGAGCAAAATTGTTGATCTCGTTCATCGATGTCGCTGGTTAAAAGTGTCGCTGCGAGTGAGTCGGTTCTAGCAACTACTATTGAAGGAACATTCATTACGTCTGCAGCTAATCGTGCAGCTGTTAGCGTGCGAATATGTTGTTGGGTCGGGACAAGTACTTTTCCGCCCATATGTCCACACTTTTTTTCGCTTGCTAGCTGGTCTTCCCAGTGCACACCAGCTGCACCGGCTTCGATCATTGATTTCATGAGTTCGAAAGCATTGAGTGGGCCTCCAAAACCTGCTTCTGCATCTGCAACAATTGGGACAAGCCATTCACGGTCCCGGTTGCCTTCACTCCATTCGATTTGGTCAGCTCTTCGTAAAGCATTGTTTATTCTTCGAACTACTGT
>WTHU01000134.1:0-1086 GCA_011523005.1 Acidimicrobiales bacterium | reverse complement strand
GGGTAGACCTGTTCGGCTAGGTTCGCATCGCCAGCTACTTGCCATCCGGAAAGGTATATAGCTTCAAGTCCGCCTTTTACCATTTGGACTGCTTGGCCTCCTGTGAGTGCGCCCATGGCGTGTGTGTAGGAGTTGCTGTTCAGCTTTTCCCATAGTTTCTCTGCTCCCTGGCGGGCGAGGCTGTATTCGACTTCAACAGAACCCCGGAGACTTATAACTTCTTCGGCGGAATAGTCTCTGACGACTCCGTTCCATCGGGGATTTTCTTGCCAGTCTTTATTTAATTCTTCAACTTGTTGTTCATAGGATTTTGACATCTGATTGTCTCCTGTGTAGAGGGGGGATAATCTGCATTTATACGATGCGTCAGCGCGATAATAAAATCAACCTATTTATTGCTTAAATATTACACTTTTTTGCGATAATCATAAAAAGTACTAAAATTATCATGTCACGGTATGCTTATTGTTCACTTGGAGGTTGGCTACGTGGACTCATTAATCTTTGGTCAAAGATTAAAGTATTTTCGGAAAAGGAACAACTACACCCTCGTTCAGCTTGGTGAAACTGTTCGGAAACCTGCTCCGTATCTTTCTCAGCTTGAAAACGGTCTAGCTGAACCTCGGGTCAGTTTCGTGCGAGAGTTAGCTGCTGCGCTAGATTGTACTCCTGCGGATTTGTTAGATCCCGAACCACCGAGTCGAAGAGCAGAATTAGAAATAACTATGCGACTTCTTCAGGATCAGCCGCAGAATAAGCAGAGAAAATTGCCATATATAAAGCCATCAACAAAAATGCCCGATGAAGTCTTAGAGCATATTATTGGTTTATATACGGCCTTGGAGGAAGACACTACATTCAGTATTTCGAATCAAAATACCCCCAAAAACATTGCCCGTAATTCAAATAGAGATCTTCGCAGTGAAATGCGCGAGATGAATAACTATTTTCCGGAAATCGAGACTGTGGCGTCCGATATTTTGAAAGCGGTTGATTATCCAGGATCTGGTCCAGTATCGGAAAGAATCCTTATGGATGTATGCGATTATTTTGGCTTCTCAGTGAAACGGGCAGAGAACATTCCGC
>WTHU01000172.1 GCA_011523005.1 Acidimicrobiales bacterium | reverse complement strand
CCTAAGAATAATCCGACGAAGACATCAACTTCACCTACGTTTAGGGTTAGCGAACCGCCGGCTTGCTGAACCGCTAGTTCGAAGCTCTTGAACAGAGCAAGCGCTGTGAGAGCAGCAGATCCAACAGCAAAACCTTTTGCGATTGCAGCTGTTGTGTTTCCGAGGGAGTCTAAAGCGTCTGTGACTTCTCGAACTGATGGATCAAGTTCAGCCATTTCGGCTATGCCTCCAGCGTTGTCAGCAATTGGTCCATATGCGTCCACTGATACGACTGCTCCAGTGGTAGCTAGCATTCCTATAGCAGCGACTGCTATGCCATATATTCCATTTCCTAGCGTTTCTTCTCCTCCCCAATAAGCAATGCCTATACCAGCTAGTACTAGAACCACGGAGGCTGCGACGGAAACCATGCCCGCACTTATTCCGCTTAGAACGGTTGTTGCTGGTCCTGTTTCAGATTGCGCAGCGATTTTCTTAACTGGGGCAAAGTGATCAGAGGTGTAGAATTCAGCTGTTTTTCCAAGTGCCCATCCTACGATAAGGCCTCCGATTACTGAGATAGCTAGACCTATTGGGTTTCCTTCTGCTGAGTCAAATAACCAGAATGATATTCCTATGGTTCCGACTATTGTGAGCCCCATAGCTACGTTGGTTCCTCTATGCAATGCATGGCTTAGGGCCTTGGAGTCAGTTGAGTCACCGCCCTTGACTAGGAAGGAACCGAGTATTGAAGCGATCATACCAACAAGTGCAATAGCCATAGGGAACATTAGTTGTCCAATTACACCTGATGAAGTTGCGTCGGCCGCCTCTAGTCCGCCCGTTACTGCAAAAGCTGTAAGGGCAACCGGCGCTATTATCGATCCTGCATAGGACTCAAACAAGTCGGCACCCATTCCTGCAACGTCACCTACATTATCGCCAACATTGTCAGCAATTGTGGCAGGATTGCGGGGGTCGTCCTCAGGAATCCCAGCCTCGACTTTTCCAACAAGATCCGCTCCCACATCCGCAGCCTTAGTGTAGATGCCTCCACCAACTCGAGAGAAGAGGGCAATTGATGATGCCCCTAACCCGTAGGCAGTAACAATTTCAAAGGCATCGTCTACTTCAAGCCAAATAACGAATAAGAGGTACACGAACATCAGACCAAGAAGAGCCAATCCCGCCACTGAAAACCCCATTACAGCTCCACCTCTGTATGCGACTGGCAAAGCTTTTGCTGGTCCTTCTTTTGCAGCTTCTGTTGTTCGTGCATTAGCCATAGTGGCTACAGTCATACCGATATAGCCCGCCGAAGCAGATAGTATTGCCCCGATAATGTACGAAACAGAAGCAAGAGGGGCAATAACAATTGCCAACAAGATAACCATTGCGATGACGAAGAATGAAACCCACGTGTATTCTTGCCGAAGGAAGGCCTTCGCTCCCTTCTGGATTTCGGTCATTAGGAAGACCATTCGGTCATTTCCTGGGGGTGCTGCCTTAACTGTTGAGAAAAAATATGATGCCAATGCCAATGCGGCAAGGGCGCTTACTAAAGCTAGGTAGGGGATTGATTCCAATGTTGCTCCTCTTAACTGGGTAAAAGAGTTATTAGCTCTCTTACAAGTACAATCGGGAAGTCTATATGGAAGCAGAAGCTTTGGTAAGTATTTCAAGTAATTTGTGGTGAAAGTAAAGTATTTTTTTGAAGTATCTATGATTTCTAGGCAGAAAACTGTTACCAAATAGAAGTGAACATAGTTGTAATCGGGGCTGGGGAAGTAGGAGCATATATCACACGGCTGCTTACTGACCCCAAACATCAAACGCAGAATATGAATGTTTCAGTTATTGACCCTGACACGGATCGAATTAAACAACTGGATGGTGTTCTGGATGCAACCATGGTCAAAGGCAGCGGAAGCCACCCAGAAGTGCTTGAAATGGCAGGTATTGATGAGGCAGATCTTTTAGTAGCAGTCTCATCAAATGACGAAGTTAATTTATTAGCTAATCTTTATGCCCGTAATAGGGGAGTAGAGAAATCAATAATCCGAATTGAAGCTGATGAAATTAAAGCCTCCTCCAAAGAAGAGCCCTGGTTCTTGGGCGGCGAACAACCCGACCTTATTTTTGACCCTGATGAAGATACCGCGCGTGAGATATCCGAACTACTTGATTCATGGGGCGCAGACGAAATTGCAACGTTGGGGGGAGGCCAAGTTGTAGTTATCGGTGTAACAGTCACTGCTGAAGCTGACTTTTCTGGTAAGACTCTCTCTCAGATAGGGGCTGAATATGAACCCGACTGGAGCTTCTTAGTAGCAGCGCTGCGTCGTGAAGGGGAAGCTAAAATTCCGCGCTCTGAAGAAACTCTTCAAGCGGGGGACCACATCTGGCTTGTGATTAAAAGAAGTGAAAAGAGTAAAGTGCTTGAAACTCTGGGGTTTAAACGCAAGAAACATAAACGGATTCTTCTTTTGGGAGGAGGCCGAACCGGAGAGTTCTTAGCGAGAAGACTGGTAAAAATGAAGTTTCGCGAGGTTACGTTAGTGGAATCTGATTCGGCCAGAGCAGAAGAATTAGCTGAGAAACTTGATGGAGTGGATATTAGAAAAGGAGATATCACTGATGCGCAGTTCATTTCTGAAATTGATGCTGGTAAATATGATGCTGCCGTAGCACTCACTGGTAAAGATGAGGCTAACGTTCTCTCCTGCATGTACGCGAAATCTCTAGGTACTGACCGGACTATAGCGATCCTTCACAAGCTGAAACTGATGGACGTTCTTGATTTCGCAGATGTCGATTCAACGCTCTCACCAGTTACGGCAAGTGCAAATCGAGTTCTCAGATATGTACATGATGTAAAAGATGTGGCAACCTTCTTGGGAGTTGATCAGGATTTTGAGGTAGTCGAACTTAAGGTTGGTGCAGAGAGCAGAGCTGTTGAAAAAAAGGTGAGTGAGCTTAAGCTGCCAAGAGATGTGCTGATAGGGGCTTTAATTCGCAATGATGAGCCCTCTATCGTGAGAGGGTCAACTCAACTGCAGGCTGATGACACTGTACTGCTGATAGCCCCTCCTGAACAGGTTGATGCTGTTCGGAAAGACTATTTTATTTCAGAATCTTCCGAACTTTAGTTTGCAGTGTCATTGAGTTTCCCAATGCGCATAGCCAGAGTAAAATTAACCAAGATGCCCAACTTGAAAAATCCTCATGGGTTAGGAAGCAATTTCGGTTCTTTAGTTTTTGCTTCTATCACACTAGGCGCTGTCTCAATTGTTTCAGGTTTCGCAGGTTACCCTTCTGGTGCTGGTGGAAGGGTCTCTTTGGTCCTAGTCATTGTGGGGTTTTTTCTATCCTTGTTTGCTGCGCTCAATTTTAAAGGTTTAAAAACATTTGAGCTTAATAACCCATCGGAAGTCTTTTCCTTTAGCTTCTATTTCTTCTTAAGTTTCATACTCTTGCAATCAGTTATGCTGATAGCCTCCGGTGTAGTCAGCACAGTCGATGTGGCTATTCTTGAATCGACATCTGGAATAACTACAACAGCAATTTCAACCCTTAACCCAGAGTCTTTATCTACATCAGTTAATGTCTTTAGATCATTAACACAGTGGGTGGGAGGCTTAGTCGCCCTTTTCCTAGTTTTTGTAGCTACTCCAATAACTTCGAGCGGGGATAATCCATCTGCGGCTTACGGGCCCAAAATATTCTCCCGGAAACCAGTAAAACGTATACAGGAAATCAGCATTCTTTATAGCGGTCTCACATTATGCGTATTCGCTGCCCTAAATATTGCAGGAATGGGATTTTTTGATTCCTTTGCGCACTCGTTAACTGCTTCCTCCACGGGGGGCTTTAGTACAAAGGCTTCATCCATAGCTTTTTTTGAGTCAGGGCCCATTGAGTGGGTTCTGATATGCGCAATGTTTTTAGGAGGCTTAAATCTTGGGATTATTTGGTGGATCGGCAGAAGGAAGATCCGCAATATTAAATCGAACAATGAATTGCGTCTCTACTTACTAATGTTCTTCGGTGGGGTAGTACTTTTTTGGCTAAAGGGAGACTTTATAGGTTCCTTCAGTTATCAAGTGCGGGATGCGTCTTTTAAGGTTGCATCACTCTTGAGCACAACTGGTTTCGTCAATAAAGATTGGGAATTTTCATCTGGGATAAGCGCTATTGCGTTATTGCTTCTTGCCACAGGTGGAATGGCTGGGTCACCAGGTAGTGGCTTTGGAGTTCATCGGCTCATTGCATTGATTAAATACTTGCGCAGAGAGTTGACGCGAAAATACAACCGGCAAGCGATCAGGAAAATCAAAGTCAGTGGTGAAGTAGTGAATGAGCGGGAACTCGACAAACTTCAGGGATATACAGCCATCTTTATATTTATTATTGCTATGGGCTCATTCTTGATTTCGCTCGATAACGAGTCACTACGAATTGAAGATTCGATAGCTGTTTCATTATCAGCATTCGTCACTGGAGGGCCCCCAATAACTGAAGCTACATTAGCGACCGAGTATGGGATCCTAGGAAATTTCACACTTAGCGTCCTGATGGTAGTAGGCCGCCTGTCGATACTTCCTGCCGCATATATGATTTTGAAATTATCACAGTCAATCAAATTGAATTTACGCGGATTCGTTTCTAGCAAAAGATCGAGCGATGAAATTCTCTAGACGGTTTTTCCTTGAGGGACTATTCGAGTCAGCAACGATAAATATAATTGGGTTGACTCTTCTTTTCTTGACGCCGGGATTGGTCGTTTCTGGATTAATCGAGTGGGTATCTGCTGATTCGCACAATGAATTTTCTTTATTCGCCACTGCTGTAATTGCTGCATTCTTAGGTTTATCGCTTAGGGCTGTCACATCAATTGCAGATGACTCAATGGATAGGCCTAAAGCTATTTTCTCAGTAGTTGCGTGGAGTTGGGTTGGATGTGTTTTGATTGGAATGCTCCCGTATCTTTTTTCTGGCGTTTTCCCTTGGTCGCGAATTGATAATGCCTTGTTTGAAACAATTTCTGGATTCTCGACCACTGGATCAACAGTCCTACAGGATATTGAAGCCAATAGCAAAGGTATTTTATTTTGGCGTCAACTTACGCAATGGTATGGAGGGATGGGGATCATTGTGCTGGCAGTGACTGTCTTGCCAAGTTTAGGAGTGGGTGGACTTCAGCTAATGACTGCGGAGTCCCCAGGTCATGAATCAGATAAGTTGCGTGCACGATCTATTGATACAGCTAAATCTCTTTGGCTTGTGTATTTCGGAGTGACGATCACGATTGCATTACTCCTTTGGGCTACCCCAAATGTGGGCCTTTATGATGCTGTAGCTCATGGGCTTTCAACCGCAGCTATCGGAGGATTCTCAACAAAGAATGGTTCGATAGGAAGTTTCGATTCTTACATTGTTGAGTTAATCATCGTATTCGGAATGTTTGTCGGAGCAATGAACTACAACCTTCAGTATAAATTCTGGAAGAGTAAGGGTGATTTTCGAGTTTTTACCCGCTCTTCAGAATGGAAGCTGTACGTCAGGATTACGTTGTCGTTTATCGGAGTGATATTCCTTATGAATTGGTTAATGGATTCGGTTGATGTCGGTACAGCTTTCCGCGATTCATTATTTAACGTAGTTACCCTTGCAAGTAGTACAGGGTTTGGGAATGTTCGACCTGATGGAATAGGGAATTTTGTTTTATGGGGGACGGCAAGTCAATTATTGCTTCTATTTCTAATGACAGTTGGAGGTACGTTTGGCTCCACAGCTGGAGGGATGAAAATTTTTCGAATGCAAATCGGCTTCAAGGCTCTTTCAAGAGAGTTGAAATTGATTCGAAGACCCAGTGGAGAATACCCAATAAAGGTTGGTAAAGAAAAGATTGAAGAAAAAGTAGTGGCCTCAATACTAGGATTCATTGCTTTATTCATTTCTTTAGTCATAATCGGGACCGTTTCATTAACGTTCTTTTTCAACGAAGATTTAGTAACAGCCCTCAGCGGATCAATTTCGGCAATGAGCAATATGGGGCCGGCTCTAGGAGAAGCTGGACCAACATCGAATTTTCTAGAATTTGAGAGAGGTAGCCGCTCAATCATTGCGATACTGATGATTATCGGACGGCTTGAGATCTACGCTGTTCTTCTTATGTTTCTATCACTTGTCGACAGATTAAAAGTTAGGTAATCAGCTTTCAAAAAAATTAAATAAAAAGTTTTCAAGGGCCAACACGTCGCTTTCGCCACACAACTCCCGCGTGGAGTGCATAGATAATTGTGGTACGCCAAGATCAATCGTGTTGATGCCTAAATTCGCAGAGCTAATGGGTCCGATAGTCGATCCACAGGCAAGGTCACTTCTATTGCTAAACAATTGGTAGGGGATAGTATTGCTCTCGCAGATATTCTGCGCAGTTGCCTGCCCGATTGCATTCGTTGCATACCGCTCGTTGCTATTCCGTTTAATGGCTATCCCAGCGTTCATTCGGATTTCGTGGTCTAAATCATGTTTTTCAAGATAATTAGGATGAGTTGCATGGGCGCCATCAGCAGAGACCAACGTTGATTTAGCCAGGGCCTCTGATTGATCAATGCCTTTGAAGATCCGGTGAATTAACAACGGTAACAGGTTCCCAGCTGCGCCTGCAGCAGACGTACTACCTACCTCCTCATGGTTAAATAGGCAGAGGATCGGCATTCTTTTAAATTGTTTATCTGAGGCACTCTTGGTGAAAGATGATAAGGCAGCGTAACAAGATATGAGGTTATCAATGCGGGCTGAAGCTATCCATTGTTTGTCAGCGCCAACAAAGCTTGCCTTCTGGAGGTCATGGAGCATCAAATCCCAAGACTGGATACGTTGGCGATCAATTCCAGCGGCAGACGAAATGAAATCAATAAGATTCGTAGTATCTGAAGAAGTATCATTCCAAATAGGTCGAAGGTGTTGTTGGGGATTAAGGATCAGCCCGTTTTCGTTGACAGATCTATTTAAGTGGATTGCAAGTTGGGGAATCTTCGCAAGTGGTTCATTGATCTGCACTAAGTTTTCTTCGATCACTCCACCTGTTGAAAGTGTGATGAGGCGACCAGAAATTCCTAGATCTCTATCAAGCCAACTATTGAGTAAAGCGCCACCATAGACTTCTACACCAAATTGAGATAAGCCAACTTGATCACCCTTCAGAACAGGCTTTAAACGAAGATTTGGGCTATCCGTATGCGCTGCAACGATAGCTAATCCATTCGATGCTTCCTTCAAGTTCCGAAAGTACCATGCAGCTATACTCCCATCACGCTCAATAAAATAGCCGCCCGCTGATAACTCCCAAGGTGTCTGCTCGTCCAATTGCGTAAAGTCTGCTTCGAGTAAATATTCTCGAACGTTCTGAACAGCATGGTAGGGAGAAGTAGAAGTATTTAAAAATTTGAACAACTCATTGTCGTTATCTCGTAAGGTATTCACCTAAACAGCATGCCTTTAATAATTGTCAACAGCTACTTGCGTATTTCGACTAGTTAAAACTTTGTTAGAATTGATAAGCTATAACTAGCTGGGTCAACGTCGCCTCACGCTGTCCTAGTCGTACAGCACCAAAGGAAACGTGTGAAAAGTAATATCAATCCAGATTTGCCTATAGAACAGGGCCTCTATAACCCTGCATTCGAACATGATTCCTGCGGTGTTAACTTCATAGCGGACTTAAAGGGGCGAGCAACTCACGAAATAGTGTCCTCTGGAATTGCCGCCCTATGTCAGTTACAACATCGAGGTGCATTAGGGGCAGAGAAGAACACGGGAGATGGTGCTGGAATCCTCATACAGATTCCCGATAAATTCTTAAGAGAAGTCGTAGATTTTGAGCTTCCGCCAAAGGGGCACTACGCAACTGGTATAGCATTTATGCCTCAAGATGACAGTAAATGTGATTTAGCAATCAATCAAACCGAAGCAATCGCATCAGATTTAAATGTAGAAGTGCTAGGTTGGCGAGAAGTCCCAGTTGACAGCTCTTTCCTTGGAAGTGGCGCACTCGGAACAATGCCTAAGTTCTTGCAACTATTTATTTCCGCGACTTCGGTTGATGGACATTTACTTGATGGGATAGCCCTTGACAGACGTGCATACATCCTTCGTAAACGCTGCGAAAATGAAATCGTATTCGAACATATAGATGTGGCTACCCAAGGGATGGGCGGAATGTCTAAAACACATCAACGTGTCTATTTCCCGAGCCTCTCTTCAAGAACATTTGTCTACAAGGGAATGCTAACAACTCCGCAGCTAGGGGACTTCTACCGAGACCTCAAAGACCCGAGAGTAGAAAGCGCACTAGCATTGGTGCACTCAAGATTTTCCACGAACACCTTTCCATCATGGCCACTCGCTCATCCTTATCGATTTGTCGCTCACAATGGAGAAATCAACACAGTTCAAGGAAATAGAAACTGGATGCGTGCACGCGAAGCATTAATGCAGTCAGATCTTCTGGATACTGAACTGGAGAGCTTATTTCCAATTTGTACTCCCGGCGCATCTGACACGGCCGCATTTGACGAATGCCTAGAGCTGCTGGTGCTAGCCGGCTACCCATTACAAGAAGCAGTTCTAATGATGATCCCTGAGCCTTGGGAGAATCATGAAAGCATGGACCAGTCCTTAAAGGATTTCTACAAATATCAGTCTGCCAGGATGGAACCATGGGATGGGCCTGCATCAATAATATTTACTGACGGCACAGTAGTTGGCGCTGTGTTAGACAGGAACGGGCTTCGTCCATCAAGATATTGGGTTACAGATGATGATCTCGTAATCATGGCATCTGAAGTTGGAGTAGTTGATGTAGCCCCTGAAAAGATAATCGAAAAAGGGCGACTGCAGCCTGGAAAAATGTTCTTCATTGACACAATTGAAGGACGAATTGTAAGAGACGAAGAGATTAAATCAAAGCTCGTCTCTCAACGCCCGTACGGATCATGGCTTAAAGAAAATCAGGTTGACCTAAGTGATTTGCCCGAACGACATGTCCCAAGACCCGAAGATAGTACCCTGCTCACGCGACAGAAACTATTTGGTTATACAAACGAAGAGATAAAGCTCTTATTATCTCCGATGTATCAGTTTGGAAAAGAAGCGATTGGCTCAATGGGTACAGACACTCCTGTAGCTGTGCTCTCTAGCAAGCCTAGGCTCATGTATGATTACTTTCAGCAGTTATTTGCTCAAGTAACTAATCCGCCTTTAGACGCAATCCGGGAAGAAATCGTCACATCTACCTGCGGGTGGTTAGGTCCAGAAAGAAACCTGTTAGATCCAACACCGGAATCTGCTCGCCGAATATTCATAAATCACCCAGTGCTCCTCAATACTGAGCTTATGAATATATTAGATATCGATGGTGAAATCAGTGGGCAGGATGGACTAGAGAATTTTAAATCGCAGATAATCCCCTGTGTATATGCAGTTGATGAAGGCGGAAGCGGTTTGCGGGCCGCCATTGAAAATATTCGCGCATTCGCAACACAAGCCATAAAGGACGGAAAGAATCTACTGGTACTTTCGGACCGAGGAGCCAGTGCTAGTCATGCACCGATACCAGCCCTCTTAGCCACAGCGGCAGTACACCATCACCTAGTAAGACAAAAATCGCGTTCCCAAGTGAGTTTGATAATCGAGACTGGCGAAATGCGCGAAATTCACCATCTTTGCCTTTTGCTCGGATACGGCGCAAATGCAGTAAATCCATATCTTGCTTTTGAAACTATTACCGACCTTGTACAACGTCAAGAACAAGAGGTTGACCAAGGATTGACGACCGAAATGGCTCATGCAAATTATGTAAAGGCATGCGACAAAGGCGTTCTGAAAGTGATGTCAAAAATGGGGATTTCAACGGTCCGAAGTTATATCGGTTCACAAATTTTTGAATCAATAGGTTTAGGGCAATCGCTGATTCTAGATGCTTTCCCTGGCACCATGAGCAGGTTAGGTGGAGTCGGGTATGCACAACTAGCGGAAGAAATCAGATTACGACATCAAATCGCCTTTCCAAAAGTTCCTTCCCACAGAGCCCACCGAAACTTAATAGCCGGAGGGGAATATCAGTGGAGACGAGAAGGAGAATTTCACCTATTCAATCCTGAAACTATCTTTAAATTGCAGCATGCGACGCAAGAAAAACGGTATGACATATTCAAAGAATATACGAAGCGTGTTGATGAACAAGCAAGAGATCTAGCAACCCTCCGAGGATTATTTAAATTTAGGTCAGGAGTTAAGGACCCTATACCAATTAACGAAGTTGAACCTGCAAGTGAAATCATGAAAACATTTTCTACTGGCGCTATGTCGTATGGGTCAATCTCCGCCGAGGCTCATGAAACATTAGCAATAGCCATGAACCGAATAGGTGCTAAGTCAAATACTGGTGAGGGCGGTGAAGACTCCAAGAGATACACACCGGATGAAAATGGAGATCTCCGTCGATCGGCTATCAAACAAGCAGCTTCTGGAAGATTTGGAGTAACAAGCGAGTATTTAGTTAACGCTGACGATATTCAAATCAAAATGGCCCAAGGAGCCAAACCAGGAGAAGGTGGTCAGCTTCCGGGTCATAAAGTTTGGCCGTGGATCGCTGAAGTTCGTCATTCAACGCCAGGAGTTGATTTAATCTCACCTCCTCCGCATCATGACATATATTCGATTGAAGATTTAGCTCAGTTAATACATGATCTCAAAAATGCGAATCCCGAAGCTCGAGTCCACGTTAAGTTAGTCTCTGAGCTTGGCGTAGGAACTGTTGCGGCAGGAGTTTCAAAGGCTCATGCAGATGTAGTCTTAATATCAGGGCATGATGGGGGAACAGGGGCATCGCCTCTCACCTCTATCAAGCATGCTGGAACGCCTTGGGAACTAGGTCTCGCTGAGACTCAACAAACTCTCTTATTGAATAATTTACGTGACCGAATTGTTGTTCAATGTGACGGCCAGTTGAAAACGGGCAGAGATGTAATGATCGCTGCACTATTAGGAGCCGAAGAGTTTGGATTTGCAACAGCCCCACTTGTTGTTATGGGTTGTGTGATGATGCGAGTTTGCCATTTAGATACATGTCCAGTCGGTATTGCTACTCAAAATCCGGACCTAAGAGAAAAATTCGCTGGACAGGCCGACCATGTGGTCAATTTCATGGAATTTGTAGCAGAAGAAGTGAGAGAGCTCTTAGCTGCTTTGGGTTTCCAAACACTCAAAGAAGCAGTTGGAAGGGCTGAATGTCTCGATGTCACTGATGGTATTGAGCACTGGAAAGCTGAAGGACTCGATCTTTCTCCAATTCTTTATCAACCTCCGTTAAGTTCTGAGGCGGTTCGATATTGCAATGAGGAACAAGACCACGGTTTAGATCAAGCGCTAGATCAGACACTCATACAACTTTCTGAAGGAGCTTTAAGGCATGGGGACAAAGTCAACTTGGAGCTCCCCATTCGCAATGTGAACCGCACTGTAGGAACAATGCTTGGGTATCACTTGACAAAGAAGTGGGGTGGTGAGGGATTGCCAGATGACACGATTCAGGTGAAATTCAATGGCTCAGCCGGAAATAGTTTTGCAGCATTTGTACCAACGGGCATAACTTTGCGTCTAGAGGGTGACGCAAACGATTACGTAGGAAAGGGGTTAAGTGGAGGGCGCGTAATTTTGTATCCACCAAGTGAATCAACATTCAGGCCCGAAGAAAATGTTATAGCTGGAAACGTCCTACTATACGGGGCAACCTCTGGACAAATGTTCATTAGGGGACAAGTTGGTGAGCGTTTCGCCGTAAGGAATTCAGGGGCAACAGCAGTAGTCGAGGGCATCGGGGACCACGGATGCGAGTATATGACCGGTGGAAAAGTTATTGTTTTAGGTCCAACAGGAAGAAATTTCGCCGCTGGAATGTCCGGCGGAGTTGCATATGTCTACGATCAGGATGGGACTTTCCCATCAAAAGTGAATTCTGAGCTAGTTGATCTTGAAGATTTAGACGAGAACGATGCCTCCTTCATCAGGGAAACGTTAGCCATGCATAGTCTTGAAACGTCTTCTTTAGTCGCCAAAGAAATAATTGATTCTTGGCCTAGGGCAAGTTCTAGCTTCGTTAAAGTTATGCCAAGGCACTATAAGAAGGTCCTAGAAGCAATGGCTACTGCAAAACAGTCAGGTACAGACGTGACCGCAGCTGTTATGTCGGTAACGACGAGCGAAAGGAAATAATGGGCGACCCACGGGGATTTATCCGTCACGGCAGAGAAATGCCTCAGCGTCGGCCTGTGCCGGTTCGTCTTCGTGATTGGAAAGAAGTCTATGAACCGTTCAGTAACGAGGCCCTGCAAAAGCAGGCCTCTAGGTGCATGGATTGCGGTATACCCTTCTGCAATAATGGTTGCCCTCTAGGAAATCTAATACCAGATTGGAACGATTTGGTCTACAAAAATAACTGGCGAGAAGCTATTGATGCATTACATGCAACAAATAATTTTCCCGAATTTACAGGACGCTTATGCCCAGCGCCCTGTGAAGCAGCTTGTGTTCTAGGAATTCATGAAGACCCTGTCACTATCAAGCAAGTTGAAGTAGAGATCGTTGAAAGAGCTTGGAACGAAGGTTGGATAAAACCTGTTCTGGCTCATAAACGGACCGGTAAAAGTGTCGCTGTAATAGGCTCAGGCCCCGCTGGTTTAGCAGCGGCTCAGCAACTATCACGTTCCGGCCACGATGTCACAGTCTTTGAGAAAAGTGACAGAATCGGTGGTCTTCTTCGTTATGGAATACCTGAATTTAAAATGGAAAAGCAATACATAGACCGAAGAATAAAACAAATGGAAGCTGAGGGAACAAAATTTGTTACAAACGTAAACGTTGGTACCGATATCAGCTATCAAGAAATCCAGTCTGACTACGATGCAGTTATCTTAGCCATAGGCTCCACGAACTGGAGAGATCTACCAATACCTGGTCGAGATCTTAATGGAATTTACCAAGCTATGGAATTCCTTGAACCAGCCAATCGAGTGCAGGAAGGAGATTATGAGGACCATCCCTTCTCAGCACTGGGCAAGGACGTAATCATAATCGGGGGTGGAGACACTGGCGCTGATTGCCTAGGAACGGTTCATCGCCATGGGGCTGCTTCTGTTAAACAATTTGAGATCATGCCAAAACCTCCCGAGGGCAGAGATCAGAGTACTCCTTGGCCAACATGGCCATTAATGATGCGTACATCATCTGCACATGAAGAGGGCGGAGAAAGAATCTACTCGATTAATACAACACAATTCCTTGGGGAGAATGGGGCAGTAACTGGACTAGAGACAATCCAAGTTAAAAGAGAAAATATTGATGGGAGGTTAGAATTCGTGGAAATCCCAGATACCACGGAAATCCATAAAGCTAATCTGGTGTGCCTTGCTATGGGCTTTGTTGGACCTGACTCATCTTCGCTGGTAACAGAACTGCAAGTAGAATTAGACACAAGAGGTAATATTGCCAGAGATGCTAATTGGATGACTAATATTGATGGATTATTCGTAGCAGGCGATGCAGGCAGGGGTCAAAGCCTTATCGTGTGGGCCATAGCTGAAGGACGATCTTGCGCCTCGGCAGTTGACAGTTGGTTGCAAGGAGTCTCTCAACTCCCAAGCCCTGTTACACCTAGCCTTCAGCAATTGCGGTAGTGATTACCACTGAGGCTCTGCGTCTATAAACTTTAATGCTGTTTCCATGAATGTGAAATTCTTAGGAGTCGCAAAGTGGTCAACACCTTTTAATTCTAAATATGTTGCATTCGGCAATGAGTCTAAAAGTTCTGTAGCTGGGGCGGCAAAATCGTTTTCTCCAATTACTACTAGAACAGGGCAATTAACTTCTCTCAATTGATCCACCGCAAGTGGCAACTGAGGAGAGCTAATGAGTTCTTGTATTGCTAATCGGTTAATATCGTCGGCTTCGGACAACTGGTTGAAATAACGTGATTCAGGGTTACTGGGATTAGGATTCCCTTCGATCCCATCACGAATATTTTTATATCTAGTTTTATCTATTGAGAAGAGGTTGTCTCCGATCCCAGATAGTACGAGTTTACGAAAAGTATCAGGCTTCCTACTAGCAACTGTGAGGAGTATCCGTGCGCCTAATGAAAAACCAATAGCATCTACAGGGGGCGTGGAAATGGAGCTTAAAACTGATTCGTAACATTTCTCGTAGGTCAGATCACTTGCAGTGTGGTAATTAGCTCCGTGGCCCGGAAGGTCTGTAACAATTGACTCTCTGTTAGCGTCTTGGACTAAATCTAACCAGCCGTTCTCACCCCAGGTGCGTGCCCCTGATGTCGCCAGCCCATGCACAAATAAAATTGATGGGAGCATATTCATAATTTGATACTAATAAATAAATGGTATTAAAAACACATTAGCCCCGAGTGATTTCTCATAGAGAAACCCCACGGGGCTGTGCAGTTTAACGTTTCCAAAGTCATCCCCTGAAGGACTTCTAAGGTTTGATCCGAACCTTTCGGTCTTTTGTCAAATTCCTGCAACTCGAGAGTTGTGGTTCTTTTGACGCTTAATCCCTTTCGGTTTTAAGTCGGATCCATCAGCCTGAGCTGATGGCGGTCTGGTTGGTTTTCCTAAGATCGCCTCCCAGTGATTACCCTTTCGGGTAATCCCGTTAAACCTGTTCCGATGGCTGTCACATTTCCTTAGCCGTACCTTCCCGGATTTCGATGCTGCCACCGCTTCCGATTAGATTTTGCTAATTCTTTGTGCCGTTGTCATCGGCGTATCGATACACTTACATCTTATTCGATTGACGTCAAGCGAATATTAGAAATCCTCAACATATCCACAAATAAAAATGAAAAATCCACATTCTTGTGCGGGAACCCACATGTTTTCCACAGGATTTAATTTTGGGTTTATGAGGATGCAAATATCATTTCTGTATTTTCAAAACACTTGAATTCAATTCCGTTCAAAAATGGGTCATACAGAAACATGGACCACTGTTCTCCAGGCGTATTCTTAAATCGCAATTTTGGTTCAAGAGCAAATTCAACTTCTAGTTCCTGTAGTCGCTCTGCAAGTTGTTCCCAAACAGGTTTCGTCAGGACTACGCCGAAATGAGGAATGGGGATATGGTCACCATCAACGAGGCTTAGAGGAGAAGTTGGCTGAGGATAGTCGACAATTAGATGAGCGCTAAGTTGATGTCCGAAAAAATTAAAATCTACCCATCTTTCATCGCTTCGCGCTTCTTGTGCCCCTAGTGTGTTGACGTAGAAATCTCGAGCCACCTCTAAATCCGCTACCGCAAACGCATAATGAAATGGTCTAACTTCTGCCATTCCAGATTCCTCTATCAAGGTACACAGATTTTAATGCTGACAAATTATCAGTCATTATTCCATCGACACCCAAATCCAAAAGGTACTCAATTTCTTCCGGTTCGTTAATAGTCCACGCATGTACGGCTTTGCCCAGATAATGTGCCCTTTTCACGAATTCGCTAGTTATGAAAGGAACTCCTTTAATCTTTGATGGGACCTGTGCGCAATCTCCAAATGGCGAAGAAAAAAGAGATCTTGTAAATTTGGAAATTTGTAACTTTGAAATCGATTTTGGTCCCATGCCAGTGCATAATTTTGGGCCTATTAATTTCGCAATCCTTTTTATTCTTTCGTCAGAAAATGATCCGACACATACTCTATTAGCTGAATTAGTTCTAACAATTATCTCAGCAAGTGGCTCCACCGCACCGTCATGTTTGGGGTCAATATTAAACTTAGCATCTGGGAATTCTTCTAATAATTCAGTAAGTAACGGGATCGGTTCAGTTCCACCAATTAAAGCGTGAGATAAATCAGAGAAGTTAATTTCCCCTAGTTTTCCTTTGCTGTTGGTTACTCGGTCTAATTTGTCATCATGAAAGGCAACTAGCTGTCCATCTTTGGTCGCATGTACATCAGTCTCCATGTAGCGGAAACCTAAGTCATAAGCGCCTTGGAAGGCCTTTAGAGAGTTTTCTGGGAAATCCAATACGCCACCTCTGTGGGCAAATGCAAGTGGAAAGTCAGATTGCAAAAAATCCTTATCTAGCACACCTGAACGCTATCACATCACAGTTAAATTCTTTGAAATTTCTAATAGCCAACACGGTTTGATGATGGATTCTATAGCGTATAAGTATGGAAAGACGTACGAAGATAATCGCAACTATTGGGCCAGCAAGTGATTCTGAATCTGAACTAAGGAAGATCATAGACGCCGGTATGGATGTTGCACGATTAGGTCTTGCTCACGGCACCTTAGATGAAGCTATTGAGCGATATAAGCGAATACGCCAAGTTGCTGCAGATTTATCAAAACGAGTCGGAATTCTTGTTGACTTACCGGGGCCAAAGATTCGGTGTGCAGCTTTTAGTGACGAAGGTGCTGAATTACTTAAAGACTCTGAGATATCAATCGTGCCCGGTAATAGTGGATCGAATGAAAAGACAATTGAAGTTGACTACGAGAGTGTCTTGGATGATCTATTGCCTGGAGACGTAATCCCTTTTGGTGATGGTCAAGTTGTGGTGAAGGTTGAGAATGTCTCAGCTTCAGCTGTTACTGGAGTGGTTACAAGCGGAGGACGTCTTCATGGTAGACCTGGCATACGTATCCCATCCGAAAGATTAAGTATGCCGACTCCTACTGATAGCGATCTCAGAAAATTAGATGCTTTCGTAGAACTCGGTGTTGATATGGTCGCCGTTTCATATGTGCGATCTGCTCATGACGTACGACGCGTTGGGACAGAACCGCACCCTCGTGGTCCCTTGGTCGTTGCAAAGATTGAAACCCGAGCAGCGGTAGAGAATCTTAAGGGCATAATTGAAGCCTCGGCAGGAATTATGGTAGCTAGAGGGGACCTTGGAACTGAGTTTGATCTTGCCGACCTACCACATTTGCAAAAGAAAATCATCGCTGAATGTATAGCTGGTGGCTTGCCAGTAATTACTGCAACTCAAATGCTCGACTCAATGATACAAAATTCCTCACCTACAAGAGCTGAAGCTTCGGATGTCGCAAATGCTGTTTTTGATGGAACTTCAGCCGTTATGCTTTCGGGCGAAACTGCTATAGGCGAGTTTCCTGTTGAATCAGTACAAACAATGTCCCGTATAGCCCAGCGTGCAGATGAGGCATTCGATTATGAGAGGTGGGCTGAACGAGTAGCACAATTGCGACAAATCCCTGAAGATGAACCATCATCTACCGGTTCCGAGGGAATAACAGATGCGATGACTTTAGCAACGTGGAGAGCTGCCAATGAACTTGATTTGGCGGCACTGCTATGTATCTCTGGATCGGGTTTTACTGTTCGATCCATGGCTCGGTTTCGACCTAACGTACCAATCTTGGGAATGACGATGGATGAACGCACAGCTCAGCAGCTAACCCTGAGCTGGGGGGTGACTCCATACACAATTACCGGTGAATTAGGTTACGAAACACGTATTGAAAATGCAATCAATGTCGCAATTGCTGAAGGCCATGTTAAAGCAAATGACTTAATCGGGGTGCTAGCAGGTATAACCGGCGATTCTCCAGCAACAGACGTTCTAAGAATCATGAGAGTCCCTTAAAAAAATATGAGCGAAGTGACATTTAACAAAGGAAAAATACCAGAGACAAGGTTACCTAATGAGGACCAATCTTTTGAACAAAAGATGAAAGACTTACGGGATAACGAATCTGACGATAAACGTTCTATGTTGCTATCTCTAGCTTCTAAGAACCCAGAATCAATAGCGATCTGGTGCGTTTTGGGATTATCTTCGACTGAAAGGATGGAATCCTACGCGTATTTCCGTGTGGCGTATCATCGCGGTCTTGACTCACTACGGAAAAATGGATGGCGGGGTTCAGGTTTCGTGCGCTGGGACCATGAAAGTAATCGGTATTTCTTATTCGCTCTTAATCAATTAGCAGTGATATCGAGAGAGATTGGGGACTATGCCGAGGCAGAACGATGCAGCCTCTTCCTTCGGCAACTTGAACCTAGTTGGGATCAGTTGCAAATTGTTTCACTGTAGATGAATTTCTCAGGGATTGTTCTCAATGGCGGTTCATCGTCTCGCATGGGTCGTGATAAAGGAGAAATCGTTTACAAAGGAAGACGACTTATTGATATTGCCATTGAATCGCTTATTGCAGCTGAAGTGAAAGATGTCATTATCGTAGGTGGCGAAAAGAAGATCCACTCATTGAAAACGAATATTCAATATTGTGAAGATTTATTCCCAAATGAAGGCCCGCTTGGTGGTGTAATAACCGGCTTGAGAAATATTAAAAGTGACATAGCGGTTATTCTGGCATGTGATTACCTGGAGATTGATAGCTCAGTAGTTCTTGAATGTGTCTCTAAACTTAACGCTAGGAGCATGGTCTTTCCTTTGTATCAAGGGAAAGAGCAGTATCTATTTTCTGCGATCCGGACGGAATGTGTTGAAGCTCTTGAGCTTCAATTTATGAAGGGCGTTAGATCAATCCACGAAGCCGTAGCCTGTTTAGATTGCGTAACCTATGAGTCTGCGTACCCCAAGAAACTTCGAAGCGCGAATACGCCATCACAATTAATTGACGACTAGTCTGGAGAAGTCAGATTTATAAAGGAGCATCTTGACTGAAATCGAAGAAATATCTATAGATGAACTGGCTAAGTTAGATTTGGAAAATATCTGCCTCGTAGATGTTCGTGAGGAATATGAATTTATAGAGATGAGAGTTCCGGGGGCCCTACTGTTGCCCTTGGGAGAAGTTCCAGAACACGTTGACAAATTTCCCTTGGATAGACCCGTTTATTTGATCTGTGCTTCTGGCAATCGATCAAAAGTGGCTGGAGACTTCTTGTCAAAATTTCATGTAGAAGCCATTAATATCGCAGGAGGAACGAAAGCCTGGGTATCTTCAGGACGCGCGTACAAATGCGGAGATGTAGATCTACCGCACTTCTAATATGGATTCTGAACTAATTGATACCGAAGTCGTTGACGACCAAGCTGGATTGATTTCCATTGTCGAAGGGCTAAGCAACAGTGACATTTATGCCATTGACACTGAATTTCATAGGGAGAAGACCTACTTCGCAAAGCTTGCCTTAATTCAATTGCGATGGAGTGATCGCTTGGCGATAATAGACCCACTGAATTTAGATCTAAGCGTATTGTCAAAGATATTTCACTCAAACTCGGTTGCTGTCTTCCACGCCGGGTCACAAGACCTTGAGATCCTTCATCGAGCGGCTGGAGCAGTTCCTAGGAGTATTTTTGATACCCAAATCGCTGCTGGATTTCTCGGTATGCGAACACCATCACTATCTTCACTTCACGAGAATTTGCTCGGACTGAAGTTAACAAAGGGTGATAGGCTGACAGATTGGTTGCAACGTCCATTAAAAGAAAGCCAACTTCAATATGCTGCTTCCGATGTTAGGTACCTTCTTGAATTGCATCAAGTGCTTACAGAACGACTCATAAAGCTCAAAAGGTACGAATGGGCTGAAGCGGAATTTGTAACGTTTTTAGAGAAGCGGCAGAAATTGATTGATCCAAAAGATGCCTGGCAACGAATTAAAGAAGCTAAGCATCTCAATAAACAAGCTCGAGGAGTAGCTCAAGCCTTAGCTGAGTGGCGAGAATTAGCTGCCCAAAAGAATGACATCCCAATTCGTTACATTATGTCCGACTTAGCATTGGTTGGAATTGCGCAAAGAAAACCTACAAAATTATCGGATCTAAAAAATATTCGTGGCTTTGATTACGCACAATATCAGAAAGAAAAGGGTCAGCATCTTCTAAAAATCGTTGAAAAGGGTCTTAAGGCTGATCCAGTCCCAAGCCTTAAAAGTCGAAAGAAATCCTTGCCCCCTGAGATGCGACCAGCGGTTACTTTACTCTCTGCCTGGCTCTCACAATTCGCAACTGACCAGAACATCGATCCTGCTTTATTGGGAAGTCGCTCTGATATAGAGGAACTATTGAGAGGCGAAAGTGATAGCAGGCTTCAGGTGGGGTGGCGTCATGAAGAAGTAGGGGAGCAGGTTGATAATTTACTAAAAGGAAAAAGTTCGCTTTCATTTGAGAATGGACGCTTAGTGATTGAGAGTAGAGGAACTCTCGCGTAAAGCGCACAAACTGCATCATCACGACTAGAATAGTATCGATCATCCCCTTAGATACTTGGCTGTGTGGAGGAATCATGAAAAAGGGAAGACATCGAAGGTACGAAGAGGCTAGAGCCTTAAAGCAACAAAACGACCAACTTGATGACCTATTTGAGGAGGATGAAGGACCTTGCCTTGAATGCGATGCTTTGCCTGGTCAGGATTGTAAAGAGTGGTGCCTTGCAAGAACAGAGTCAATTTAGCCCTAGCAAGCTGGTCCCCAGTAGAGATAAAGTTTCTTCATTCGGCAGCTACAGGGATATGTTTTCTTTGCCCTTCCGGTCCTCGATGTGTTTTGTAAAGAGTTGTGCGCTGAATGAGCTCTCTACCTAACGGCTGACACAATTCTTCGAATTGGCTTTTGCCTAACATTTGTCCATGCTTTGCTCCAGCTGCGCGAGAGATATTCTCACCATTTAATGTGCCACCAACATCATTTACTCCAGCTTGAAGCATCTGCTTCATGCCATCTAAACCAATCTTCACCCATGATGCCTGAATGTTATCTATGTAGCCATGATAAACAATCCGCGCTATTGCATGCACGAGAAGATTTTCTCGGAAAGTTGGTCCGCGTCGGGCACCTTTTCGAAGGTAAATTGGAGAAGCCATGTGAACAAAGGGTAAACCTACAAATTCAGTGAAACCTCCAGTTTCTCGCTGAAGTTCTCTTGTCCTAATTAAGTGACGCGCCCAGTGAATTGGCTCTTCAACACTTCCGAACATCATTGTGACATTTGATCGTAAGCCGATTTCGTGTGCAGTTTTATGCGCCTCCAACCACTCCTCAGTTGAGATCTTATCTGGGCACAATATATCCCTAATTTCATCGTCTAGAATTTCAGCTGCTGTTCCAGGTAGTGACCGAAGTCCGGCATCGTAGGCTCTCTTCAAGTAACTACTTAAGGGCTCACCTAAACGTTTAGCGCCCTCCGTAACCTCTAATGCTGTGAACCCGTGAATATGTAAATCAGGGAGTTCATCGTGTATCGCTTGGCACATATCAATGTAGTAATCGCCATCAAAGTCAGGATGGATTCCACCTTGCAGGCAGACCTCGGTAGCTCCATTTGAATGGGCCTCAGCGGCGCGAGCTATAAC
>WTHU01000046.1 GCA_011523005.1 Acidimicrobiales bacterium | reverse complement strand
GCGCTTAATTCCTCGAATTTAAATCGCGAGATAATTTCAGGCAATTTCGCTGCGAACTCAAGAATCTTCAAATTGAAGGCCGGAACGCACTGTAGTGTAACCGAAGTTATTATCCCCAATGCACCCAAGGAAACTTTGGCCGGTCCTAAAAGATCAGAGTTTTTTGATTCGGAAATATCCATAACAGACCCATCCCCTGTGACAATTCTGATACCCACAATGGCAGAACTTATTGAGTTGTACCTGATGCCAGTCCCATGGGTTCCGGTAGCAATAGCTCCAGCGAGACTCTGGGTGTCAATATCTCCAAGGTTTGGAAGAGCAAAACCTATTTTATGCAACTCTATATTCAAATCGGAGATGGTTATTCCAGCGCCTACGGTGACCCGTAACCTATCTCTATCAATACTAATAATACGATTCATTGACTCCATAGAAACTAAGAATCCCTCAGTTAATCCAATAGAGCTAAAGCTGTGCCCACTTCCTATCGGCCTAATTTTAAGTCTTCTAGCTACTCCCAAGCATACGATGTCGGAAATTTCAGCTTCTGTTTTAGGTTCGAAGATATTGTGTGGGTTGGATGACTGATTTCTAGCCCAATTGGTCCACTTCTTAGTCAAAAGATGCTCCTTGGATCAACATCGGCAATGGTTAAAATTACCAGCCACGAAGATCCACCTTCCAATCACCATAGATATAGCCCTCCTGTGAACAAGCCAATCTAGAATGCTTAGCAATCGTAGGGTCTACATGCGGAACTCGGAGGTGAATCAAATCTCCAACTTGAAATGCGAGATCGCCTCTTTGTTCAGTTGGCAGAATAGTTGAATGTTCATCAGAGCAAAACTCAATGATCCCATCTTCAAGTTTTGGCTTTCCATAATCTGTCGCAAAAGATTTCACTCCTGCATCACATACCGCTCTCTTTCGATCTCTTTCGACAGAAATTACTGTTGAGACTATTGTCAGGCTCTCTTCGAAGGGGAGACCTACGGTTGAGTATCGGGTATCCATAAACAGAAAAGATCCTGCTTGAATTTCTGTTGCTAATTCATTAAGGTCAAACGTCCCTGTCCCACCGGCAGAGATAATATCACCACCAGTGATTGAATGAGCCTCCTGCAATACTTGCATAGCTTCAGCGACACCTCTTTTCCGATCAGCTCTATCAGGGGTAAACATTAGATGCCCTTCATATCCCATAACACCCTTGATATTTAGGCCCTTTCGCCGGGCATAGCCTGAAAGAATCTCTACCTCGTTCAAATCACAACCACATCTGGGTAATCCAACGTTCACATCAATCAGTACGTTGCGAATGCCTCCGTCCTTCGCAGCATCTATCGTCTCAGTGGAATCTACGGCAACGATTACTTCAACACCATGGTCGACTAAAGATCTGAGTCTAGAAGCATTCAATGTTTCATTGGCGAGCAGAAGATCATCCCCTAGCCCGTTAGCTGCTAAACCTTCGAGTTCCTTGATTGTTGCACAACAAAAACCTGAGTAGCCGGCTTGCTTGAGTATCGCTGCAATATCGGTTGATTTGAAAGCCTTAACATGTGGCCTCAAAGAGGAGCCAGGCCTGATGGACTTCATGGTCTCAAGATTTTTTTCAAAGATCTCAAGATCAACAGCCAAGTATGGCGTCTGGAGGTCATTTAACTTCCGCACGAGGCGAGAATACTCAAGTTACATAACAGCTGCAATGCCTAAGTCAGCAAAGTTTTCCTTCTTATAGTTATCTCTGAACATTTCTCGGAGTTTAGTTGCTTGGTCATCATATTCTGATGGGTCATCCCAAGTTTCTCTCGGGTTCAAAATTTCGTCGGGGACTCCTTCGCAACTTGTTGGCATGCGCAAGTTCAGAATAGGTTGCGTGACTAGGGGGGTATCGTCAAAGTCGCCTGCAAGTGCAGCGTTCAGTAATGTCCTAGTGTGTTTGAGAGACATCCTGCTACCAACGCCGTGTGGTCCACCGGTCCAACCAGTGTTAAGAAGAATACATCTCGTATCATGCTCAGACATGCGCTTCGCTAGAAGTTCAGCATAAACACTTGGCTTTTGAGACATAAAAGGGCCTCCAAAGCAGGCTGAGAAGGTTGCCTCGGGTTTTGTAACGCCTACTTCCGTCCCAGCAAGTTTTGAAGTGAAACCGGTGACAAAATGATACATAACTTCATCCCGACTGAGGATAGATACCGGAGGCAATACGCCGAAAGCATCAGCAGTTAACAAAACAATTGTCTTCGGATGGGGGCCTGCTGCTCCAGATGCAACGCTAGGATTACAAGTCAGAGGATACGCAAAACGTGTATTTTCAGTCCTCGAACCGTCAAATAGATCTAGCTCCTGAGGATTTGTCTCCTCAATGGGCTTCCCTGGTAATGGAGGCACATTTTCAATTAGCGTCCCCTTCATGCTCAATGCGGCAGCAATTACCGGTTCAGCTTCCTTGTCGAGATCAATAAGCTTCGCATAGCATCCATCCTCAAAGTTTGAGACTCCTAAATCAGTCCAAACATGTTCATCATCGCCGATTAGGAGACGGTCAGGATCAGCAGACAGCGTGGTTTTGCCCGTTCCTGAGAGACCGAAAAGGATAGCGCTATCGTCATCAGCGCCCACGTTTGCAGAACAGTGCATTGAAAGTTGCCCTTTGCTTGGCAGGACATAGTTCATGACAGTAAACATTGTCTTCTTGTTAACTCCGCAGTAATCAGCGGGCCCTACCACTAAAGCTACGCGGTTAACGATGTCCATAATGACCGCACGGTTCGACTTGGTATGATCTCTTTCAGGGTCAGCAATAAAAGAAGGGACATTTAAGATGGTCCACCCTGTTTCAGGCCGGTCGCTGTCATCACGAACTGCCTTTGGAAACATAATGTTGCAGAAATACGCATGTGTTGCGTATTCGCCAACAAATCTATAAGGCTCAGCAAATTCAGTATCCCATCCACAAAAGACATCCGTTACGTAGAGGCTGCCTTCTTTGCTATTCAAATGACCAACAACACGTTTTAAAAGGTCATCAAATGCTTCCGGGTCGAATCTTTCAAAACCATCTTTCCACCAAACCGTATCCTCTACCTCAGGTCTAGCAACAGCAAAGGTATCTTTCACAGGGCGCCCAGTACACTCAGGGTCGCTGAAGTAAACAAGTGGCCCATCTATTCCTAGAGCAGTTGGAAATGCTTTTTGCTGATTAGAATCGCCATCAATAGAAACGCGACCCTTGTCGTTCTCTATAGCTGCGTAAAAGAGCTCATCTTGAGTTAACCCGTAATGGATGGTCGCGTTTTCGATACCAAATTGTTCTAAAAGTGCTTTTTCGATCTTATGTTGGGGGTGATCTGTCATCTCTTGACCTCGTATTTAACTTATTGCAGGAAATCTGGAGTTCCCATGTCCACTTCGGAGCCCAAGCGAAGATTCGTGGCCATTCCTGATTCATCAAGCTCAAAAATAACACGCTGTCCTTGCCGTAGCATGCGAAAAATCGAACCATCAAGGGCGTTAGGCGAGAGCTCATATTCAGTAAAGTTACGCTCGGACATAACTACACCATCTTTGGTTCCCGGATCGTATGACTTGATGACTCCCTGCACAGTTGCTCCTAAAATAAGATTCAACGTAGTAACAATAACTGACTATATGCAATAGTTGCGAACTGTTAAAGCTTTTCAAAGATTTAACTAAATTAACCAAAAATAACGATATGTCGTCTTTCGGCCTCAGGAATTAGTAGCATTCCATTCGTGGAACAACTGAAATCTTTCTCAGCTAAACAAATACGTGACGTAATTTTAAAATATGATGAGTCTCTAAAAAGTTACTCTGAAAATCTTAATTCGCTTAATGTATACCCTGTGCCTGATGGTGACACTGGTACTAACATGTCCTTTACTTTGAAGTCAGTTATTGAAGAACTGGCCGAAAGCGATGACAACCCAGAAGCACAGTGGGAAGCCATTCGTCATGGAAGCTTAATGGGGGCCCGTGGCAACTCAGGGGTAATCCTTTCTCAGATTCTTCGAGGACTAGCTGATAGTTTCTCAAACAAAACCCAAATGGACAATAAGGCTATTGCTGAGGCTTTGACACATGCTTCCGAAGCTGCGTATGCATCTGTCATGAAGCCCGTTGAGGGAACGATACTAACTGTCTCAAGAGAGATAGCCGAGAAGGCGCAAGAACTAGTGAAAGGCAAAATGGCGCTGACGACGTTCTTGTCTCAATTAGTATCTGCTGGTGAAGATTCCTTAAACCGAACCCCTGACTTACTTCCTGTACTGAAAGATGCAAATGTTGTGGACGCCGGAGGGGCTGGGTATCTCCTACTTATTCAATGTTTTCTTCATATTGCTGATGGGACTGCCATTAAACCCCCCCCTAAAGCTTCAGTCAACGCGTCAAACTTAACTCCATCTAGCGCAACAAATGATGGTGAAAAACCAGACGTCAGCGAGTTGCGGTACGAAGTCATGTTTTTTCTAGACGCTCCAGAATCAAAAATTGATCAATTTAAACTTGACTGGCAAGCCGTAGGTGACTCAATTGTGGTCGTAGGCGGGGATGGCTTATACAACTGCCATATTCACTCAAATGATATTGGTGAATCTATCGAGGCAGGTATTAGAGCTGGAAGGCCCTATCAAATAAGAGTTACTGATTTGCAAGAAGAACTTTTCCACATAGAGGACCATATTGAGGTCGTGGGCGCCAGCGAGATCATCGTTCCGAACCCCAGTGCTGAAAACACCGCAGTCATCGCTGTAGTTGCAGGAAAAGGTATTCAACAAATTTTTGCGTCAATGGGCGTCAACGCAATTGTTGCTGGAGGGCAATCAATGAACCCATCTGTTAAGGACTTACTTGAAGCTGTTCAACAGGTTCAAGCAAATGAAGTCATAATTCTTCCTAACAACAAGAACATAATCCCCGTCTCTGAACAAGTAGATCATCAAGTCAGCAAGAACGTCATGGTTGTTCCGACGAGAAGCATCCCAGAAGGATTCTCTGCTCTATTAGCATTTGATCCAGCAGCAGATGCGAAAACAAATTCTCAATCAATGAACTCCATGGCAGAGTCAGTTGCAACAGGTGAGGTGACCCAAGCCGTCCGGGATAGCGAGACAGATGCAGGCAAAGTAACTGAAGGTGATTGGATCGGTTTAGACAGAACAGGGGTCATTGTTGCCCGACAAAACCTAGGTGATGCAGCTTTGGATCTTTTGCAAACACTTATCGGGGACGAACATGAAATAGTGACAATTATTGAAGGGCAGGACTGCCCCCCAGAAGTTACAAAAGATCTATTAGCTTGGCTTTCAAATGATAAACCTGAAATTGAAGTGGAAGTTCATAGCGGTGGGCAACCTTTGTATCCCTACTATTTTGGTATCGAATGATTAGATGATTACCCCTTTGAGAATGGGTCGGGTGCAAAGAATGAAGATAGGCGAAGGCCATCTCTGCGGGATAGGGTGTTAAATGTCCAACTCTCAAAACCCGTTGACACTTCCAGACTTGTCGAACATACCGTTATCTCGGCTGAAAGGCATAGGGCCGAAGAAAGAAAGTTCGCTCAATTCTTTAGATATCTTCTCAGTTCTTGATATCTTGACCCATTTCCCCCGTAGGTACATCGACAGAACAAATGAGGCAAAGATCTCCTCGTTGCAGGTGGGCGAAGAAGGAATGATACTTGTTGAAATCCTTAACGTTTATAAGCAAAAGACCCGCAACAGGCGTTCATTAGTCACTGCAAAAGTCACAGATCAAACAGGAAATGTGACGTTAACATTTTTTAACCAGCCATGGAGAGAGAAACAATTAAAAGTAGGCACTGAGGTCATTATCTTCGGGAAACTTGATCAATATAGAGGCGAATACAGGATGGTTAATCCTGTGGTTGACTTGATTGGAGATAAAACAGGCAAATTCATTCCCGTATACGCACAATCGGGTAAAGCAGGTCTATCAACATGGGAGTTCTGTAACTGGACAAAAGACGCGCTTGACAAATCAAAAGTCAGAGGTTTCGCTGAACCTTTACCCTCCGCCATAAGAGAGCAATACGATCTTGTCAGTCGCGACAATGCTTATTCTTCAATTCATAATCCTAAAAACCTAGGAGAAATGCTAACTGCAAGGAAACGCCTTGTATTTGACGAATTGCTTCGTATCCAGTTACTTCTTCTAGCACGAAAAAGACAACTAGAGTTAGCCACTCAAGGAATCAGTCACGACTTTTCAGGAGACCTAGTTAACAAGCTAATAGAGAGCCTTCCTTTTGAACCAACGAATGCTCAGAGCAAAGCAATCGCCGAAATCTTCCAAGATCTGCGCGCCTCTTGCCCTATGCATCGACTTCTTCAAGGAGACGTGGGATCAGGGAAAACGCTCGTGGCTATAGCAGCGCTACTCTCTGTAGTTGAGGCGGGCAAACAAGGCTCAATCATGGCCCCAACCGAAGTGCTTGCAGAACAGCATTTCGTCAGTGCTAAAGAATTGCTAGGCAGTTTCATTCTCATGGACTCAACTAACTTGCTAGGTGAACGAAAACTAAATATTTCTCTACTGACAAGTCAGACTTCAGAGAAGGATGCCAAAGAGATACGGGCAAAATTAAGGCGTGGAGAAATTGACATAATCGTAGGCACACACTCCTTAATCCAGGAATCAGTTGAATTTGCAGACATTGGTCTCGCTGTAGTCGACGAACAGCATCGGTTTGGGGTTGATCAACGCGCTGCTCTTCGAAATAAAGGAAATAGTGCGGCAATACCAGACCTGCTAGTAATGACCGCCACACCAATTCCTCGAACAGCGGCAATGACTGTATATGGAGATCTTGATGTAAGTATTTTGAACGAACTTCCAGAGGGGCGTATTCCTGTTGAAACGAGAAGAGTTGCTGACACTCCCGAGTTGTGGAAAGAAGTGAAAGCGCAAATTCTGGAAGGTCGCCAAGTATTTATCGTATGTCCACTAATTGATGAGAGCGAGAACATTGACACTACTTCAGCCGAAGCTACGTATCACAGATTAAAGGATGCTGAACTCAGAGAAATGTCTGTTGGATTGCTTCACGGGAGAATGCATCCAAGCGAAAAGCAAAATGTGATGGACTCATTTCGAAATGGTGAACTAAACGCTTTAGTGTCTACCACGGTTATCGAAGTGGGGGTAAATATTCCAAATGCTACAGCAATGGTTATTCTCGGCGCTGAAAGATTCGGTATCGCCCAATTGCACCAATTGAGAGGGCGCGTCGGACGAGGATCATTCCAGTCAATTTGCTACTTAGTTAGTAACTCCCACACATCGGAAACTGACGCGCGCTTGCAAGCCCTTGTAGATTCAAATGACGGTTTTCATTTAGCTGAAATAGACCTAGAACTCCGTGGAGAGGGAACAGTAATGGGGGCTGAACAAAAGGGCAGGACCGATCTAAGAATTGCCTCACTTCGAAGAGATAAAGAGTGGGTATCACATGCAAGGAATGCCGCGAATGCTCTGTTAGATTTGGCACAGCAAGGCGAAGATATATCGCTTCTCATTGAGGAGATGGACCTTTTCTTCAAGGAAGAGAAAGTAGAATATCTATTTAAATCATGAATGAACCACAAAGTGCAGTGTCTGACCCACTAACAACCGCAAATATTCTCACAGAGGCCTTTCTGTTTGACCCTTTCTTCAGTTGGCTATTTCCAGGGAAAAATCATAAACAAAATTTGCATGAATGGTGGCATTTCCTAACCTGCCACTCAACAAAGAATCCCAATTGGATATTAAGTGTTGATGCACATGACTCGACCTCGTCGATATGGACTAAACCAATCCTAGATTTAGAGGAATCTGAAAACAATGGTGATGCCGAACAAGACGCATTCGTCAATTTAATGCATGAATTAGTTGACGATAGGATCTCACAGGTTCTCGAGGCTTTCGCTGAAGTTAATGCTAATCATCCCTCACAGCCTCATTGGTACCTGCAAGCAGTTGGAACTGTTCCTGAGATGCAAGGTAAAGGACGAGCAGCAAAACTCCTTCGGCCTATTCTGGAGATTTGTGATAAGGAAGGAATTGGGGCATACCTTGAATCAACCAACCCAAGAAATCTCTCCTTTTACTATCGGCTAGGTTTTGAAATACAAAAGGAATTAGAACTTGACGATGGGAAAGCGGCACTAACCTGCATGTGGAGAGACCCCTCTTAAATGCCGTCATCTCCAACTACTATGTCCCATCTGTCAAGACAATCCTTACAACGATAGAACACAACCATATTCGCTTTCCAGCCAGACTCCGGTTCCTTGCTGCCCAAAAAACATCTTCCGCCACAGTCAACACACGTAATTTCCGATGGAAGTTTCATCCCTACCCCTCTTGGAGAAGATAACGTAATTTAATATGAGGGTCATAGCTGGAGTAGCGAAAGGGCGAAAGTTAGTCGCACCAATCGGGGATCACATTCGGCCTACAAAGGACCGCGTCAAAGAAGCTATCTTTAACTCCCTTCACAGTTATGGACTCGTTAATGACAAATCATTTCTCGATTTATTCTCCGGTACAGGTTCATTAGGAATAGAAGCTCTATCACGTGGAGCAAATTCAGTAGTATTTATTGATAACCACGAGGAGGCGATTGACTGCATCACGGTAAATGTTGAAAAATTGAATTATGGCTCATCATCAAAAATACTGAAAACGGATGCACTGAATTTCCTCAAAAAGAAAGAGTATTTTGACGTAGTTCTTATAGACCCCCCTTATAAATATGAACATTGGGGTGCATTGCTTGAACATATCAATGCTCATGCAATAGTCATTGAGAGTTCAGAAAACGTAACCCTTGAGAGTGATTGGCAAATAATCAAGAGCCAGAAATACGGTCAAACCAACCTCTTAATAGCTACACAGCAAATATAAAGACAGGAAATAAGTATGTATTTATTGAGTTCGCGGCAGAAAATAGGTTTACCAACATAGGTAGCGCAAAATCTGGGGTAGATTTATTTAATGGCTATTGCAATTTATCCTGGATCATTTGACCCAGTTCACCTCGGGCATGTGCAAATAGTAGAGACAGCCGCAACGATTTTTGATCAATTAATCGTAGTTGCAATGCACAACAGAGAAAAAAAAGGATTCTTGTCTATTGAAAAACGGGAAGAGTTACTCAAAACTTCATTTGTACATCTTGATAATGTAGTTACAGATTCCTCAACTGGTCTTGTCGTTGATGTCGCTGAGGCGTTAAATGCTGACGTAATTATCAAAGGCCTTCGGTCTTCGGTAGATTTTGAAATAGAAATGCAGATGGCTCAAACCAACAAAAGAATTTCGCAAATCAATACATTCTTCATTCCAGCGGACCCGGAATTCTCCTACATTTCAAGTCGATTTATTCGTGAAATATCATCTGAAGGGGGAGATGTATCGGGATTGGTGCCAAAACCCGTTTCTGAATTATTAGAGAGAGAAATAGGTAATAATGACTGAAGCAGAGCAGAATGATGAAAGCACAGCATTCGAATCAGTGGAACCATATGAAGCGCCCGAAGTCGAACGCCTAATTCAAGGGCTCATTAATGTTGTTGATGCAGCTCGCCCAGTTCCATTATCTTCATCTTCCATGGTTAATAAGGACGAGATCATTTCAGTCTTAAACGATATATCCATACGTTTGCCCGATGAGATCCGTGCTGCAAGATGGTTACTTAAGCAACGAGAAGACTTCCTCTCCAGAACGCAGAGAGAAGGGGATGAGTTAATTGATTTGGCTCGTGCCAGAGCTGGTCAAATGGTTCAGAAGTCCGAGGTCGTAAAAGCTGCTGAGATCCATGCTCGTAGACTCGTCGAAGAAGCTCAAGCTGAAGCTCAAAGGCTTCGGCTTGAAACCGAGGATTTTTGCGACCAAAGACTTGCTAGCTTTGAAGCTGTTTTGAAGAAAACTCAAAAGGTAGTCGCAGATGGAAGAACTAAACTGCAAGGAGATCCGCTAGCCGACCTGAAGGAAGCTCATGGATCTGCAGAAACAGAAACAGAACAAGGACCTGAGCTGTATGACCAGGATGAAATCGGTTAACGAGTCTCCAGACTCAAGCGATCTTGTCGTAGATCTCCCAAAATTACAAAGAAATCCAGGTGTTCCCGCCGAAGTAGCATCAGAATGGAAACCTGATCTTTTAGAAACAACTCACTCCAGCGCAACTCTTATTCAAGTAAAAATTTCTCTCGAAGCAGTCTCGGAAAGGATCACGGCCATTGGAACTGCGACACTCCATTGGACTGCTCAGTGTCGAAGATGCCTTGAGGCTACCTCGGGGTGCACATCAATTGATATTAACGAGATATTTGAAGAAGGCGCTTCTGAAGGAGAAACCTTTGAACTGCCGCTTGGCGAAAAGCTTGACTTGAAGCCAATGCTGGCGGAACAGGTATTGCTTAATCTTCCACTCGCCGCTTTATGCTCTGAATCATGCACTGGACCAAAAGATACAGAATTCTTTACGAAGTCTCTTCCGTCGAATACTGAACAAAATCCTCAAGAGTTTAAGGATCCCAGATGGTCTGCATTGGACCAGTTGAAATTCACAGATGATTAACTTTTTCTAATCTGGGTGCAAGAAAGTCTGCTGGTCGGTAAGCTCTAATTTGCGCAAGTTACGCTTGCTGTAAGAAGAATTGGAAAATCCATGGCAGTACCAAAGAAGAAAACATCAAAATCTAAAAGTAGAAGCAGGCGTAACTCTGCATGGAAACTTCATGCACCGACTCTTAACTCTTGCCCACGTTGTGGTGCCGCCAAAAGACCCCATCATGTATGCGGAAATTGCGGGTGGTATGACGATCGAGTAGCCGTTGAGGTCTAGTCTAAAAACGAAATCATGACTGAAAAATCTCTTCCGGTGGCCGTTGATGCAATGGGCGGTGATTATGCACCCGATCAGATAGTCGAAGGAGCCAGATTAGCCAAAGAATCAGGAATTCCGATTGTTCTATTCGGAACAGAGCAAGCTCTAGATGACATACAGGACATAGAAACTATTTATGTCTCAGAAGTAGTTGAAATGGATGAGGATCCTGGTCAAGCTGTTCGACGAAAGAAAGATTCATCACTGATTCGTGCAGCTGAATATGTTAGAGACGGCCATAGCGCAGCGATGGTAAGCGCAGGAAATACGGGTGCTACAATGGCTTCGGCATTGTTGAGAATGGGAAGGCTAAAAGGAGTCGCTCGCCCTGCGATCGCAACACCTATCCCGACACTGGAGGGGGACCACCCTGTCATACTTCTTGACTCTGGGGCTAATGCAGAATGTCAACCTGAATGGCTCTTGCAATTTGCCGAAATGGGGGCAGTTTATTCGCGTGACCGATTCGCAGTTGCAAAGCCTAAAGTTGGACTGTTATCAATTGGCGAAGAAGCTGGAAAAGGAAACTCGCTGATAAAAGACTCATATGAAATTTTGAATTCTGGAGATTGGGAAACGGTAAGCAAAGCAGAATTTATCGGAAATGTAGAGGGAAGAGATCTAATGAGCGGGGCTGTAGACGTTGTAGTTACCGACGGTTTCACTGGAAATGTTGCCCTTAAAACACTTGAAGGAACTGCAAAAGCCATAGTGAAAGCGTTATTTTCCGCATTTTCAAGTTCTGAAGATGCGAAAGCAGGCGCTGACCTATTAGGGCCTTCTTTGTTGCCCCTTTATCACAAGCTAGATCCAGATTCTGTTGGGGGAGCAGTTCTTCTCGGTGTTAACGGCATTGCAATTGTTAGTCATGGCTCTTCATCAGCAAATGCAATTCTCAACGCAATCAAAACAGCACATGAACTTTATAGAGACAACCATGTGGCAAATCTTCAATCAGTTCTCAAACCCTGAATGGGTGATTTCTCAGACACTTCGCCATAGTTGCCTGCAGATTCGCTATTATCAGTGACGTAGATTTAAGGACAGGAACATATGCCAGCTGAAACTCACATGGAACAAGACCCTCTTGGTAGAGACGCGATATTGCAATTAATCAAAGACAGGTTAGGTGAGATCCTAGAAATAGACCCTCATACGGTCAATGAAGGTGACTCTTTTGCAGATGATTTAGATGCTGACTCTTTGGCGCTTATAGAACTTGTTGAGGCTATTGAAGAAGAACTAGCGGAAAGATCTGTTGACTTCAGAATTGATGACGAGGATCTGGAAGACCTAAAGAGCGTAAGGGACGCAGTTGACTATGTTTTCAGTCGATTGAGCTAGTTTTCCTTGATTTCTGACACAACGGTAAGTTTTGCAAACTCAATAAATAAAGTTTTCAAAGACCCGCTTCTTCTAGAAGAGGCACTAACTCATAAATCTTGGTCTGCTGAGAACAAAGGAACAGGGCCGAACGAGAAACTAGAGTTTCTAGGGGATTCGGTACTTGGCCTCATTGTCACTGAACACATATACACGAAGTATCCAGAATTATCCGAGGGTCAACTTTCGCTCCTTAGGTCTGTTGTCGTCGGAAGAAACTCTTTAAAAGAGGTAGCAGAGGAGATAAATCTTGATAAATATCTCAAGTTAGGAAATGCTTCGATCTCTCCCGGTCTACTTGAGGACGCAGTTGAAGCTGTAATTGGCGCAATATATCTTGATGGGGGCTGGCTAGAAGCTAAGGGATTCGTTATTGACATACTGGGAGACAGAATTGAAGAATTTTCAAAGAAAAATAATGAAGACAGCAAAAGCAGGCTCAAAATGATATTTGAAAAGCAGTCATTGCCTCTGCCTCGATACAGTATTCACTCCGAAGGACCTGACCACGAAAAGATATTCTTCGCAAGTATTCGAGCAGGGGATGACATCATCGGAAAGGGTAAAGGAACCAGCAAGAAAGAAGCAGAACAGGCGGCAGCCTCCGAAGCACTGAAAAAGTACACCAACGAATAACTTGGGAAATAAGGCGCTAAAATCGTCATACAACGCAAAACTTACAAGGAAACTATGATTCAACTCCCAGAAATAGAAACAATCCGGAGAGACTTAGAACGAGATTGCGTTGGCAAAAAAATAAAAACAATAGAAGTTACAAAAGCAAAAATTGCAGGCGGCCCCAAAGCAAAATCTGCAATTGAAAAAGAACTAGATCAGTCTAAAGTCGAATCAGTCTCCAGAGTAGGAAAGTTCATACTCTTTGAATTATCCAATGAGATGACATTAGCGATCGCACTTGGAAGTGGCGGGCAAATAAGTAGAGTCCCAAACAAAGCAGAAATTCACCCAAAAACACAGTTGATATTGACATTCACGCAAACCGGGCAGATGAGACTGATTGATCATGCCGGTGAGGCCTCGGTTTCTATACATGAAACAGCAGATTTCATTGAAGATAAGCCCGAATTAGCAGAACTCGGAATCGACCCAATTGAGCACTCCCAACGAATAACTTGGGGGGATTTTGCACACTATCTTCAAGCAAGAAAAGCCAAGCTCAAAACATTGCTCGTTGATGATTCATTCGTGATTGGTATAGGGCCAATGTATGCTGACGAGATCTTATTCGAAGCCGGTCTGAGATATGACCGCATGTCAGATTCTCTCACAACAAATGAGGTAAGGCGACTCTGGCAATCAATAGTCCAAACAGTCTATGATGCTGTTAAGTATCGTGGATCAACAGTCGACGGGAGTCTTTACCTAGATACCAATGGCGAACCAGGATCATTCCAAGACCATCATTCGGTCTATGAGAAGCATGGAGAACTGAGCCCGAGGTCGCGTAAACCCATAGTGCGATCTAAGTTCGGTGGAATCTGGACCTACTATTGCGAGCAAAGCCAAGTTTAAAAATTAAAAAATTAAACTACAAACGTGTAATTTGCTTCAGAAGCGACTAGTTTCACTCTGTGTTCCTAAAATCAATGACACTAAAGGGATTTAAATCCTTCGCTGAGCCAACAACCCTAGATTTCGAACCAGGGGTCACAGTGGTCGTTGGACCCAACGGCAGTGGGAAATCAAATGTAGTCGATGCGATAGCATGGGTTCTTGGAGCTCAAGCGCCAGGTACAGTGCGATCCCAAAAGATGGAGGACGTAATTTTCGCAGGTACGGCGAAAAGGACGGCACTCGGCCGTGCCGAAGTATCGTTGACTATAGACAACACTGCCAAAGTTATCCCGATAGATTTCAATGAAATAACAATTAGCAGAACTCTATTTCGTAACGGGGATAGCGAATACGCAATGAATAATGTTCCATGCCGTTTACTCGATATCCAAGAGATGTTAAGCGACTCCGGTGTGGGACGTCACCAACACGTAATAGTGTCTCAAGGCCAAATTGATGCTGTGCTTAACGCTAAACCAGAAGATAGAAGATCTATCATTGAGGAAGCTGCTGGTGTTCTAAAGTTCAGAAAAAGAAGAGAAAAGTCCGAACGGAGATTAAGGTCAACCGAGGAAAATATTACTCGTCTTCAAGATCTCCTTCGAGAAGTGAAGCGTCAGCTTAAACCTCTTGAACGTCAAGCAGACGCAGCAAGACGGCACGGGTCGTTATTTGAGGAACTGAAGACATTAAAGAGGCACCTCGCCGGCAGAGAATTAACTGCTTTGAGGGAAGGTCTAAACGCCGTTCAACTGGCAAAGACGCAACTAGCTTCTGATGACAGGAAATTAAAAGCAGAGTTAGAAAAACTTGATAATCAAATTGAGCACGCCGAAGGAACCCTCGTCAACAAAGGATTTGACGAAGGGGCAGATGAATTGGCAGCCCTTGAGCGGACCCGTGAACGAGCAAAAGGGCTAAAGGCGCTTCTTACAGAGAGAATCGGTAATCTCAACCAGTTGCAGATAGCTCAGGTTGACAAAGGCGTCGTAGAAACTCTTGACGCAGAGGCAGCTAGACTAAAAGCACAACTACAAGAAACGAACACTTCAAAACTTGCTTTAGGGTCAGAAACAGAGCGGTTAAATGACGATGAGCAAAATTTTGAGCTTCAACGATTCGAATTCCAAGACCAGATTTCCAAAGAGGTTGAAACGGCAGGAAATGCAGCAGCTGAATCAAGAGGTCAACTAGCTGTCATCAATTCTGCTCTACATGACCTTCAACAAAAGGCAGCGGCTATCAGGGAGCTTGTAGAGAAGCTCAAGGATAAAGAAAGAGGATCCGAACAATTCACTCAAAAACTATCAACACAAATCAACGAAATGAAGGAGTCCTTGGAAAGATTAGAGAACGATAACAAGCTTCTCAATCAACAAATTGAAGAATGCCGTGCACAACTCGATGCGGCGCAAAAGAAGCATTCGGAAGCTCAACTTGAAAGCAAGGCTTGGATTGCGCGAGCTGATGCACTTTCGTTAGCTCTTGAAGAATCAAGAGAGCGAAGTGGAATTGAGACAATATCCGAAGATCAGGGAGTGCTAGGGGCGTTCCTTGATTTGATCGAGATTGATTCCGGTTGGGAATCAGCCTTCAACGCAGCAATCGGAAGCGCTGCAAATTCAGTCGTAGTTCGTGACACACAGATAGCGAAACAGGCACTTCAAAAGATCCGATCTGCAGGAAAATCTGGTGGAGTCATTATCACCACAGATGAAAAGAAAAACCTAGCAACAGCCCGCTCACCCTTACGAGACCATGTCAGATCTTCATCTCCAGAAATTGAATCATTACTTGACAGTCTTCTCGCTGACGTCCGTGTAGTGAAAGATTGGGACACAGCAATTACTGAATCTATACAAAATCCACTTACCACTCTAGTTACACTTGACGGTGACTCTTTTGACGGTGTCTACTGGCGTGTAGGGCAACCATCCACGGGCGCGACTGGAAAAGCTTTAGAAGAAGCAATAAAAAATTCCGAACAAAAGCTTGACGAAGTCAAACGATCTAAAGACGAATTAGACCAATGGCAACGAAAGCTTGACACAGAAGAGCAGAACATGGACCTTGCTCAGGAACAAAAGCAAAAAACCTCCCGTCACCTTCAAGAAATGAAAGAAGCTGCATCTCGGGCAGAAAGTGACACGAGAGCCATACGAGTTGAGCTAGCGAGCTATGAAAAGCAACAGTTTTCCATTCAGCAGGAGATCAATGCGCAAATAACACTTCAAAAAGAGCTCGCCAATCATCTCCCTCAATTGGAAGAACATGAAGCCCAATTGGTTGAACGCACCCAGGCAATAGAAACTCAAAGAATAGAATTAGAGAAAAAAGCAGCTGAATTAGGGGCAAAACGATCCGATATTGATGTCCGTTACGCATCAATCCGCGAGCGGGAGACCTATATCAACGATCGATTACTTGAAATTGAAAAGCGACTCAAAGGTTATACAGCCGAACGGAACGAAGCTGAAACTAGCCGAACAATACTTGAAAAGCGGTTGAAGCTTGCACTTTTCCTGCGATCTATAGTTTCAGCAAAGGAACTTACCCTTGAAAACGAGCTACAAGAGTTACGAGACTGGCGAAAGGAACAATCACAACTAGCCCAAAATACCATTTCTGAGCTTGAAGAACTGCGGATTGCTAGAAGCCGAAACGAAAAGAATCTCTCTGAGCTACGAGAGGAACTTCATCGTGCTGAGATGAAAGAATCTGAGTACACGCTAAAACTGGAATCCATGACTGACTCAATTAGAAGAGAACTTGATTGTGAACCAGGCGTTGCCGTTTCAACTGAGATGCCTCCGCTTCAAGGCGTCACTCCTAAAAGTCGAGTAAGAGAACTTGAGCGAGAATTAAAGATAATGGGACCAATCAACCCGCTAGCACTCGAAGAATATGAGGAACTGAACGGAAGATATGAATTCCTCCAAGAGCAACTACAAGACGTACGAAATTCCCGAAGAGAATTAAACAAAATAATTAAAAGCATTGACGAAGAAATCGTTACTGTATTTAGCGGAGCTTTTGCTGATATAAGTATCAATTTCACGAACCTTTTCTCAACACTTTTCCCAGGGGGTGAAGGCGCTTTGAAACTGACTGATCCTGAAAACCTTCTTGAAACTGGAATAGAAATAGAAGCAAAACCATCAGGGAAAAATATCAAGAAGCTTTCTCTATTATCTGGAGGAGAGCGGTCACTGACCTCGTTAGCTTTTCTATTCTCGATATTCCGTAGCAGGCCATCGCCTTTCTATGTAATGGATGAAGTTGAGGCGGCTCTCGATGATGTTAACCTCCAAAGGTTCCTCCAACTCGTTAATGAGTTCCGAGACGAGGCTCAACTTATTATCGTAAGTCACCAAAAACGCACAATGGAAACTGCAGACTGCTTATACGGTGTGACGATGAAGCCAGGAGGTTCATCGAAAGTAGTCAGTGAAAAGCCAGAAAATAATCAGGGTCCCAACGCTTTATTCGAAATCGCTGATACTCAAAAAGTAAATTCACTGTAACGAGGAAAAGGACTAGGTGACGTATTTCACGACAGGACTATTCCTAAAGACGGCAGTAGACTTGAAACATGTCAAAGGTAGGATTGTCAGTATGAGTCTTCATCTCATCTACCTAAGCGATACGAGCTCTCATGCGTGAAAACCACTATTGGCCATCGGATCAAGGAGCCCCATACTCAAGCACAGCACGCAAGAGTGCATATCCAAGGCGCTTGAGGAGAGTCAGACCCCAAAGAACGCAGTCAAGAAAGTATTTACTGATTCTGGGGTCTCTCCTCATCCTAGTTACTGGCATGCTTATAGGTTTGATAATCAATTCAGGCGACACTAATCAAGTAACTAATGCGTCACCTAAAATTTCATCTCAATTAACTATTTCATCCGAGGACGTTGAGAGGTCCCCCTTATTCACATCGGATGAACCCGTGGCATCTGTTGCAGAAACTGTCGCTCCATCGGTAGTAAGAATTGACACCGCAACTGGAACAGGAAGTGGAATTATTTACGACGAAAATGGCTCAGTAGTTACCAATGCTCACGTGGTACTAGGGGCCGATACAGTCGAAATTCAACTAGCTGATGGAACACGTGCAACAGGTAAGGTTCTCGGTTCAGACCCAGCAGTTGATATCGCAATTGTGCAAATAGAAGGGAATCTTAATTTTCGCAAAGCTACATTCGCCAGCTTAGACACAATTCGGGTTGGTCAACTTGCTGTTGCTATTGGAAGCCCTTTCGGCCTTGAACAAAGTGTCACTGCGGGTATTGTGTCTGCTGTAAACCGGGCCGTACCAACTCTCAATGTTGAAAATGGGTCTCGAACAGTTCTCGAGATGATCCAAACCGATGCACCAATAAACCCAGGGAACTCTGGCGGTGCTTTAGTAGACCGTCAGGGTCGCGTAGTCGGCATGAATACACTCATCAGAACGGATGGGAATGTTGAAGGCAATTTAGGGGTTGGTTTCGCTATACCCACTGACACGATCTTCTTGGTGACGGAAAGGATAGCCAATGGGTTATCTCTTGAGAATGGCTTTCTAGGTATTAGCGGTCAAGACCCAACTCTCGGTAGGGCAGGTGCTCTTGTGATAGAAGTTGTGCCAAACAGTCCTGCAGATCAGAGCGGATTAGAACCAGGAGATTTAATCATTAATGTTGACGGTTCCCCAATTTTAGGAATGTCTGAGTTGGCAGCTAGAGTTCGGTTAACTTCGCCCGAAACTGAGATCTCACTGGATGTATTGAGAAACGGAAATGAAATCTCAATAGCAGTTGTGTTAGGTTCTCTCGGTAATTTCCAATAACGTTAAGTTCTGGTAAAGCCGATGAAAAAAATATCTACTGAACTTGAAAATACAAGGAAAACGTTCTCGTTTTTTTCCAGATTAAAGCGAAATTCGCCGGTTGATAATGGCCTCTGGAACGAAATTGAAGAGGCACTAATTCAAGCAGACGTAGGTGTCACTGCTACCTCAAGAATCATTGAAGTGCTTCAAGTGAAGTCCAAAGAGTTGAGACTATCAACCAGTGAAAGCATTCTTGACCTTCTCAAAGAACAACTAAAGAATTCGCTTCAAAAATTCAACACGGAACTCGATTCAGGAGGGGATCCCTCCGTTTGGGTTTTTGTCGGTGTTAATGGGGTTGGGAAAACCACGTCAGTCGCAAAAGTTGCGAACTGGAAATCCAATGAGAATGAAAGAGTAGTGTTAGCTGCTGGTGATACATTTCGCGCCGCTGCGTCAGAACAGTTAGAGAAATGGGCAAATTCATGTGGGGCTGAATTGATAAAGGGCGCTGAGGGAGCTGATCCTAGCTCGGTCATTTATGATGCTACAGAATATGCTCAAGCTAAGAATGCGTCCTTAGTATTAGCCGATACCGCCGGTAGATTGCACACTAAATCAAACCTAATGCAAGAATTAGAGAAGATAGTAAGGGTTGCTAACAAAGGAAGCGGAACTGTCACAGAGGTATTATTGGTACTAGATGCAACAGTTGGTCAGAATGGCCTTCAGCAAGCAAAGTCATTTGCAGAATCTGTCGATCTCACTGGGATTATTTTGACAAAACTCGACGGATCCTCCAAAGGCGGAATCATTTTTGCAATTGCTGAGGAACTAGCAATCCCAATTAAGCTCATAGGCATAGGAGAAGGCAAAGAAGACCTGATCCCTTTTGACCCCGAAATATTTGTCGAAAAGATCCTTGATTTTCCAGAGGAGTCTTAGCTTCATAGAATGTACCTAACTCATAGATAGAGAATTATGTTTGACACCCTTACCGATCGACTTGGAAATATATTCGGGCGCCTCCGAAGCAAAGGAAAGCTGTCAGAATCTGACATTAATACCGTAATGGCTGAAGTGCGTACAGCACTTCTAGAAGCTGATGTAAACCTGAAAGTAGCAAGGCAGTTCCAAGATAAGGTCTCTGAGCGCTGTCTACAGAGTGAAATACATACAGCTCTCAATCCTGCCCAGCAAGTAATAAAGATCGTCAATGAGGAACTCATAGAAATACTTGGTGGGCAAGCACTAAATCTGACTTATTCCGATAAGCCACCAACAGTCGTTCTCATGGCAGGACTTCAGGGTGTCGGTAAGACAACAAACGCAGTCAAATTAGCGAAGTGGTTCAAATCTCAAGGAAGAAATCCCATTCTGATCGGGGCTGACCTGCAACGGCCAGCTGCTGTAGAGCAACTACGAATTCTTGCAGAAGAGATAGAAATACCCGTCTTCTCCGAAAAGAGCGATCCAATTACAGTCGCAAAGAACGGTTTAAGCGAGGCGATTTCCACTGGTCGAGATGTGCTTATATGTGACACTGCCGGCCGGCTGAGTATAGACGAAGATTTAATGAACGAAATTCGGCAGATATCAGATGAAATTAAGCCACATTACACATTCCTAGTCATTGATGCCATGACCGGCCAAGAGGCTGTAAACGTGGCTGACTCATTTAACGATAAATTGAGCCTCGACGGAATGATCCTCACCAAACTAGGTGGCGACTCAAGAGGCGGTGCTGCACTATCGGCTAAAACAATTGTCGGAAAGCCAATAGCGTTTGCCTCAACAGGGGAAAAGCTTGAAGACTTTGAAGTGTTCCACCCCGATCGTCTAGCCAGCAGGATTCTTGGCATGGGGGATGTTCTGACGCTCATAGAAAAAGCAGAAGATGCTTTTGATCAGCAGGAAGCCCAGAGGGCGGCCGACAGACTTCTCAATGGACAGTTCAATCTTGAAGACTTCCTTGAACAGATGCAACAGTTAAAGAAAATGGGTCCTTTGCAAAATATTGTCGGAATGATGCCGGATCTTCCTCAGGGCGTGAACCCAGACGATGTAGACGAGACTCGTCTAACACGCGTAGAGGCAATAATTACATCAATGACCCACGAGGAGCGTGACAGACCTGAAATCATCGATGGATCCCGTAGAAACCGGATAGCAAAAGGCTCAGGAACAAGCATCCAGGAAGTAAGTCTCCTCATCAAACAGTTCAAAGAAATCAAACGGATGATGAAAGGCGCTGTAAAACCCAATAAAAGAAAAAAGAAAAGCCCCCCATCCAACAGCGCGGCAACGTCAAACCATACGCTCGAATATAAAAAGAGAGGCGGCACCCGATCGCCAAGACGAGAGCGTCCTGCTGCACCATCCAGAGGGCGAGGACCCTCTTCATCGAAGAGTCTCTCTTCACCTCAAAGCCACCACGCAAGAGGAGATAGAAACTGATGCCAAGAGCGAAGGTCAAGACATAGACCCCCTGATGAACGTAAGAGGCGTACGAAAGACCATCGGGGAGGGTAAAGCCTCCCCCCATCCACCAGAGATCTGTCGCCGTCTAGGCGACAAAAAAGCTATACAACACCCAGAGGATCGTTAAAAGAGAATCGAAGCAGACTCCCCTCTCTTTCCTCTTTGCCGAAGCCTCGGGAGGAAACGCAAAACAGATC
>WTHU01000008.1 GCA_011523005.1 Acidimicrobiales bacterium | reverse complement strand
ACCCAGATGGGTTATACCAATTCGCTAAAATTGATCTTCGCTACACCTACAGACTCTCGGGAAATATTGGAACTGTTCGGTATTTAGGTTTGACAATTATGAATCTTGACTTTTCTGATGGAATCGAGCAGTTGCTGACACTGAACGGTGAGGATCTACCAACGAATGAGGCGGGAGATTTTGAGCTTTACCTGAGCTCGGAAGAACCCCCTGCAGGCACAGATGCTGAGAACTGGGTTACGTTACCGGCTAAGGAAAGTAATCTGATGATTCGTCAATTCTTTTCCGACTGGGATAACGAAGAGGCTGCGAAACTTCGACTTAACTGTGATGACCCTTCCCAACCTGCAGGGCGCCTACAAGCTGATGACCTGATTGAAAGCCTCTCTGAAATTTCAAAAAAGGCCATTGACATGGTTTGGTTTTGGAGAGATTTTGGACAAGCACATGTGAAGAAGGGCGAGATAAATTCGTTCGCGCATATAAAAGAGAATCAGGAGGCATTGTTGACAATGGGGGCGAGCCCTGAACAAGCTTACGGTCAATGCTGGTGGACTTTAGGTAAGGGTGAAGCATTGATTTATGAAGTGGAGATACCTGATTGCGTCTATTGGGGTGTGCAGCTTGGAGATCAGTGGTATCAGTCGCTTGATTGGGTTAATCATCAGTCGAGCTTGAATGGTAGCCAAGCTGCAATAGACCCCGATGGTATTTTTCGAGCCGTTATCAGTGCCGCTGATCCCGGTGTTGCTAATTGGATTGATACAACTGGAGTCTCTGAAGGAATCATCACTTATCGTTGGAATCAGTCCAAAGGTGCACCTGTTCCGGCATTAACACTGGTTAAGGAGGAGGACATTCAACATGTACTTCCTGAGTTCACGACCTTCACTACTCCTGAACAAAGACGTCAACAATTACAAGACCGAAGGGATGGGGCGCTAAGTCGTTTCTTGAGGTAAGTAATCACTCTCAAAGTTGACCCTATTTATACAATAGGGCAGAAGAGTTCTAAGCTGGCGTGGCGAATGTGGAAGGGAGTGACGTGCTGATGCCTACTGAAGGTTTATTAGATGGGAAGAAAATTCTTGTTGTCGGGGCCTCCTCGGGTTTAGGAGCTGCGTTTGCCAAAGCCGCGGTTTCACAAGGAGCTCTTGTAACCGTGTCTGCTAGACGGGAAGATCGTTTAGAGGACCTTGTTACTGAGATGGGATCGGGTTTTGCTGTTCCTGGTGATGCAACGCTACCTGATGACGCAACGCGTGTTGCTGGGCTGGCTGCTGAGCTGATGGGTGGCATTGATTTAATGTTTTATGTCGCTGGTTACGGTGTTCTTCAACCTATTGGGGAAACTGATCCGGATGTGTGGACCGATGTGTATCGGGTGAATGTGCTGGGCGCGAATTTGGCGGCGTCAGCTGCGCTGGATCATATGGACCGAGATGGAATCTGCGCTTTTATGTCGTCGAGAACTGTGGGTGATACGAATGCCTTGTTTGGGTCGTATTCGGCTTCGAAAGCGGCGTTGGATCAATGTATTCGCACATGGCGTGTTGAACACCCCGACCGGCGTTTTATTCGGGTTGTCATGGGCAATTCACAACCGACAGAATTCGCGAATCAGATGGGTGTGGAATTGTTAGGTGACGCGTTGGAGGCGTGGCAGGGCCAAGCGATTCCTTCAGCCATGACGGAAGCAGATGATGTAGGGATGCTTCTCGCTCGGTCGTTTGCTGCGGTTCTTTCTCACCCTGAAATTGATAGCAGTGAACTTAAAATTGATGCTCGGGAAGCCTAACTCGTTTCGTTCTGTTCAGCTTCCCATTCACTGATAGCGGCTTCGCAGTGACCGAGGAGACTTGCAACATTGGGGTATCCGGCGTAGGGGGCGAGCATGATAAGGGTTTCGCGAAGTTCGTCCGCCGATAGTTCTCCTCGTTTGAGTGCTGATTTTGCTTGTATTTTCCAAATGTCGCTTTGCCCTTGTGCTGCAATAACACCCATGAGAAGCAATCTTCGGTCACGGATGGAGAGGACATCTCGGTCCCAGACTTCCCCGAACAGTGTTCGCGTCATCACATCAATAAAGGGCATGGTTCCTTCAGGCATCGCAACAACATCTCCCGCATACACTTCGTTCAGGTTCCGAGCCCCTTTCTCATATAGGGTTTCTTCATCACTCATCATGTCTCCTTTATTGTTCTACTTCATAGGGGTTGTAGACGTTTGGCATAGCGTCATGTATTCCCTGCAGAAATTCGATCATCCCGGCTCGTGGCCAACCAAGGTCCATCGCTAATGAAAGGTCCTTTTGGCTGATACCGACTTGCGTCATCATTTTTTCCTTGAAGTCCCCGACAAAATGTTCAGAGGGGATGTCTAGAAGGAGACTGAATTGTTCGGTTAGGGTTCCGAGTTGTCCCATGTGTTTCCAGGCTTTGAAAAGCGCTTGCGGGTTTCCCCCTGTTGTTGTCATAAGGTCATGTGCTGTTGTTGCTGCAGCGAACTGTGCGTAGGTCATTACGTTCACAGCGATTTTTAGGGCTGCTCCTGAACCGATGGGTCCGGCTTCTATGATTTCATCTGCGTAGATTTTGATTACTTCTTTCGCTGTGACGGGCATTTCGTCCATGCCGCCGACGAGCACAGTTTGGGCTCCTATGCGGGCTTGGGTTGCTCCACCGGCAACGCATACATCAAAGACCTGCACGTTATGTTCGCTCATCGTGTTCTTGGCGTTGACGATGGTGTCTGGAAGCACTGTTGAATGGATGAGGATAACGAGATTTTCATGCGCCGCTTCAATAATTCCTTCCGGTCCGGTGAGGACTTGGGCGATGTGTTCATCAGCTGGGACGCAGATACTGATCACGTCGCTCTGTTGTGCGACGTCTGCTGGACTAGTTGCGGCCGTCGCTCCGTGTTGTACTGCTTCTTGAACAGCTTCCGGGTTGATGTCATACACTGTGACGTCACTACTGTTCCGGATGAGGTTTTCAGCCATTGCCGATCCCATGTCTCCGAGGCCGATGTATCCATACCGAGTCATTCGTGCCGCCTTTGCGGTGTGAAGGTTATTGGGAGCGTGGACCATCCGCTCACATTACCGGAGTGAAAGCGGACTTTCTCATCATGGTTGACTTCGTAGTCAGGGATGCGGCGGTGAATTTCTTCAACAGCGATCTTTCCTTCCATTCGGGCAAGAGCAGCCCCAAGACAGAAGTGCGCACCATACCCGAACGAAAGGTGGCGGTCATGCGTTCGGTGAATGTTGAATTCTCCGGCAGTAGGTCCGAATTCTCGTTCATCATGATTTGCAGCTCCGATAAGGAGGAGGACTGAGTCGCCTTCTCGTAATGTCTCACCATGTATGGAAAGATCCTTCGTCATTGTTCGATGCATGTACTGGGTTGAGTTATGGAAACGGACAACTTCTTCGACAGCTTGGGGAGCAAGGTCAAGGTTGTTCGCCAAGTCCCTCTTCTGATCCGGGTGTCTTGAGAGGAGGTCAATGGCGTTTGCGACCATCTTTGTTGTTGTTTCATGCCCGGCGATAACGAAGAGTATGCAGAAGCCAAGAAGTTCTTCTTCGGTGAGTGACCGTCCATCAACTTCGAGAGTGAGGAGATCGTCAATGATGCCGTTCCTCGGTTTTTTGCGACGTTTCGGTAAGTCGTCGATGAAATATTGCAGCATGGCGAACATGCCTTCTGCCGCTACTTGAGGGAGTTCCATTTTCCCATCTTCTCTGATGAGGATTGTGTCTGAGTAGGATCGTAGCTGGGCACGGTCACCTTCGGGGATGTCGAGGAACGCGCTGATGACATCCATTGGGAAAGGGCTTGTCACTTCCTCCACGAGGTCAGCTTCGCCCCGTTCAACTATTTGATCCAGATAGCCATTGAAAATATTTCGGATGTCGTCTTCCATTGCTGCGACTCGTCGACCAGTGAAAATTCTATTGACGAGTTTACGGAAACTCGTGTGGTCGGGTGGGTCCATTTCGATCATTTGCTGGAATTCCATTCGGCCCGCGTCCCGTCGTCTTCTGCTTTCGAGAGCGACCCCTCCAGTTGATGAGAATGTGTCGAAGTCTTTGAATGCGTTTTGGACATCTTCAAATCTACTGAGAACCCAGAATGATAGATCTGGATTCCAATATGCTGGTGCTTCATCGCGCAGCCGCCGATAGGTTTCGTACGGGTCATCATGGATGGCGAATGCGTACGGGTTGTATACGAGTTCGGTGGCTGTCATTGCGTTAACGCTAGTGTGCGTGTCAGGAACTGACAAGATGGAAACTATGGACTATGTTGCGCGATGAGATCGATTTGTATATCTACTGAAGGTGGTGCGGTACGGTGCGCTTTGAGAATAAAACAGCTGTTGTGACAGGTTCCGGTGGCGGTATTGGTGAAGCATATGCGCGGGCCCTACATGCTGAGGGAGCGAATGTTGTGATTGCTGAACTTGATGAAGCACGAGGGCAGCAGGTCGCAGACAGTCTAGGTGAGCGAGCGTTATTTGTTGGCACCGATGTTGGTGACCCTTCAAGCACTGACGCTATGGCGTCAGCTACGACTGACGCCTTTGGTGGGATTGATTATCTGGTGAATAATGCGGCGATTTTTGGCAATATGGAGCTCGCTGGCTTGACGAACGTTGATTACGACTATCTGGACCGGTTTATGAAAGTCAATCTCATGGGGGCGTTGCATTGCACGCGTTCTGTGATGAACGAAATGGGTGATGGTGGCGCGATCGTGAATCAGTCATCAACGGCTTCATGGATGGGGATAAGCGGATTTTATGGGTTAGCGAAAGCTTCTTTGAATTTCCTGACTGTTTCGCTGGCCCATGAATTGGCGCATCGCAACATTCGGGTGAACGCGATCGCACCTGGCCCTACTGATACTGATGCGTTGAACAATCAGGTTCCTGAAGAGTTCAAAGCTCCCCTTGTGCAAAGTCTGGCAATTAAACGATTAGGTACACCAGATGATCATGTCGGACCGGTGCTTTTTCTATTATCAGATGAAGCGAAATGGATTACCGGTCATGTATTAGCTGTTGATGGTGGCCAGATCACCAGAATCTAGTTCGCGATTGGAGTGAATGGCATGTGGCATGAAGAACGTCTTTTCATCAACGGAGAATTGCGAGACGCTGACGGTGGCGCAACGTTTGACAATATAAATCCTGCGACGGAAGAAGTGATTGGTGTCAGCGCTGATGCGTCACAACAGGATTTTGATGATGCCATCGCAGCTGCAAGGTCCGCGTTCGATTTGGGTGATTGGTCAACTGATGTTTCGTTGCGTGTGCGATGTTTAGAACAATTACATGATGCGTTACAGAACCATGTTGAGGAATTGTCAGCGCTTACGGTTGCTGAGGTGGGTGCGACCCAGATGGCGTGTTCATCTATTCAGGTCGTGGAGCCATTAAAGATCATTCCGTTTTACATCGACGTTGCACAAAATTATGAGTGGCATGCGGATTTGGGAATAAGTGAAACGCTTGGCGGGGAATGTCAACGCTGGGTTGAGAAGGAACCTGTGGGGGTGCTAGCTGCAATAACGCCATGGAATGTCCCAAATCAGATTAATTTAGCCAAAATTATTCCTGCACTGGCAGCTGGGTGTTCTGTGGTGTTAAAGCCTGCCCCAGATACGCCATGGACTGGCCTTGCGCTCGGCAAGTTGATCGCTGAACACACTGATTTCCCTCCCGGGGTTATCAATATTGTGACTGCATCTGACCCTGCAGCTGGTTCAATCCTTACAACCGATGATCGTGTTGACATGATTAGTTTCACTGGGTCTACCGAAACGGGGAAGAAAGTGATGGAGGCTGCTAGCGGAAACATTACGAAGGTGTTTCTTGAGTTGGGTGGCAAGTCTGCATTGATAGTACTTGATGATGTGGAAGATTTTTCTATGGTGGCAGCGACTGCTGCGTTTGGAATGGCAACGGTGTGTGGTCAAGGGTGTGCCCTTTCGACTCGGCTTTTACTTCCCCACTCTCGTTATGAGGAAGCAGTTGAGGCAATCGTCAACATGATGGGTGCTGTTCCGCCTGGTGATCCGTCGGATGCGGGGACGATGATGGGTCCATTGATTAGCGCACGGCAACGTGATCGTGTTGAACGCTACGTGCAGTCAGCTATCGACGAAGGTGCCAAAGTGGTGTGTGGGGGGAAGCGACCAAAGGGCTTCGATCGTGGATTCTTTTATGAGCCTACATTGATCACTGATGTTGATAATTCGATGACGGTTGCGCAGGAAGAGATTTTTGGACCAGTTCTTGTCGCTATTCCCTTTGATGATGACGATGATGCTATTCGTATTGCAAATGATTCAATCTATGGGCTATCAGGTGCAGTGTTCTCCGGAGATGACCAGCGAGCGATCAGTGTGGCGAAACGAGTAAGGACGGGAACGATGTCAATCAATGGCGGTGTCTGGTATGGAGCGGACGTTCCATTCGGAGGGTATAAGCAATCTGGTATAGGGAGAGAAATGGGTGTCGCCGGCTTTGAGGAACATTTAGAAACGAAAGCGTTCTCGAAACCCACATAATCCTTGCAACTTTCTGATCATTTTCCTTTTCAGACAATGTCGTGAGACAATGAAATGACCTCTTGGAATGAAAGAAGATACCTGTGCTTAGCCTTTTCGATGACTACCCGATTCACCAAACACCCGACCCGATTAACACGCCGGCTTCTTCGGATCGAGACGTATACGAACGCTATTGGTTTAACGGATACGCAAAGACTGGTGATATGTATTTAGGGGTGGGCACAGCCCTCTACCCGCATTTGGGGATCAGAGATTGTGGAATAAGTATTGTTGTTGATGGCGTTCAACATTCTTTTCATGCTTCATCGAGAGCTGGTGACGAACCAACCGATATGACAATCGGTCCTTTTAACCTGTCAATTGTTGAACCCATGCGTTCATGCAGGATTACGGTTACTGAAAATGACACTGGGTGGTCTGGTGAACTGCTTTTTGAGGGGCGCACCTCAAACATTGAAGAGCCTCGCCATACTTTTGGCCGGGGTATCCGGAAAGTGATGGATACGACGAGATTTACGCAACTAGGTAGATGGAGTGGATGGTTAGAGTTCCATGGGCAACGCTACGAATTTGACCGTGACGTGACATTGGGTACGAAAGATCGTTCATGGGGTATCCGCCCTCTCGCTGGTGGGGACAGACGAGGAGCCCCAGCCTTACCGCAAGCCGGAGGTCTATTCTTTCTGTGGGCACCACTGCATTTTGATGACTTCTGCGCCCACTATCAACTTTTTGAAGATACGAAAGGACGCACACTGTTCAGCGTGGGTGCATTGCTGCCTGTCTACGACAGCATTAACGCGCTACCTGGTGTGGAGGACCCTACGGTGACGCATTGTCGTAACCTTGAACACCAACTCGCCTTTGCATCAGATAGTCGCATGATTGAATCAGTGGAATTAGCGATGACTGAAATCGAATCAGGTAAAAGAATTTCTATTGACTTTGAAAAGATTTTCACGTTTCGGATGAAAGGCATTGGGTATAGTCATCCTGAGTGGGGACATGGGATGTGGAAAGACGAAGTCGCTGTTGGCAGTGAACAATGGAACCTCGCTGATGTTGATGACACAGCTTTCGAGAATCAGCATGTGCAGCATCTGATGCGCGTAACAATTGATGGCAACGAAGGTATCGGAGTTCTTGAACAGAACATTCTCGGCCCGTACGCACCATATGGATTAGAGGGTGCGATACGGCCTCCCCAAAAGTAGCAAATCCTCTTCTCAGGGGGGACGAGAAGAGGAATCGCTTCGCACTTACGGAGGTGCAATTACATTGTGACGTATTTATGTCACGATTTCTACCAATGTGACACCATTCACATATGCCCTGTTCAGAGGCCTAGGACGGTGGTTGCGTTACTGGAGAGGAATGGCTCCCATACGTGATCTCTGAAAGGAACATCTTTCATTTCATCCATGATGCGGTCGAGTTCTAAACCGAATGGGAAGTAACCTCCGTACATAATTTTATGTGCGCCGCGTGTGTTCGCGTATTCAATGATTGCTTTGGGATAATGCTTCGGTGCGAACGCTGACGTTGAGTAAAACAGGTTCGGCCATTTAAGCATTAACTTGACTGCCAGCTTCTCATCAGGTTCTGCTCCATGTCGCATCACTACTTTCAGGTCAGGAAAGTCGTAGCAAACAGTATCGAATCGCCCTACATACTGGGCGTCCCCAGTGACCCGAGGTCCAGGAACACCAGCATTAATGAAAACCGGGAGGTTGAGCTCAACGCATGTTGCATATATCGGATAGGTTTTCGCATCATCTATCGGTACATGAGGGCTACATCCCGAAGGAAAGAATGACACTGCTTTAGTTTGATACCTTTCATGCTCATCTCGTATTTTCTGGACGGCTGCAATCACATTATTTGGGTCCACGTCCGAGCAGAGAAGAAACCTTTCAGGGTGTGCTTCAGCAGCAGTCAGAGCCTTTGATCCCAACAACGTCACTAGGCCTCTCGCTACGCCGTTGGCATCCATTGCGTCAATCGTGCGTTGAATCGCATCATCGTCTTCTGCTGCGACAGGCACGTCTTTGAACATGTAATCAGCGACGTGATCGTCGCCTTGGTCTCCTTCACGAACTGATGGCGGAACATAGTGACTGCTTTTCGCGTCCTTAAACCCAATCATCGTGTCAACGATAGGTATGCCTTCAAACGTGCTCATGTATTTAGCGTACTTCGCAAATCAGATACGTAAAAGAACACCATATGTTGAACATGTCTTTAAAGCGTTTTACGCTTTACATGTGACTACGAACGTTGAACGACCCAATGGATGTTTACCGCCGGTTGCAATTGATCATGTTGTAGATGAACCTGATCTAATCAGGGATATTGCACGAAACAATGGCCCCTATTTTATGCCCGCACGGTATCTCATAGGCGGTGAGACAGCTGCTGATGCTCGTAAAAGGACACCGAAAATTGTGAAAGACGCTCCCGCATATCTGATTGGGCCTACATGGCGGGGAGATTGGGCATTTGACGGCGAAGTCCTAGTTGAGGAGGCAGCGTTTTTGCTTCACCATGAAACTTTTATGGAGTCAGCACGCACCTTGTTTAAGAGCGACATCGTGATTCCAGAACAGGTTTTTGTTAACTTATCTACTCCAATGAAAGCGCAACCGTTCTCCCATGTTGATATTCCAGAATTCATGGGAGTGACTCGCCGGAATGCGCCGGGGTGGTTTCTTCAAGCTATGGGATCATCGAGACTTTTTGAGGATGTTCGAATATCGATCATTACTGTTGTTGCATGGTTTTATGAGGGTGAAAGAGGGTTCTTTCGGTATTGGCCGTCAGGCAGAGACAATGACAGTGTCCGACATGAACGAATGTGGAACACAGCAGTCGCAGGTGATAACGATTTCATGCATCATCTTGTTGAGAGAGTCGGGCCGAAGAGCTCCACTCCTCCCGAAGGGATGACGATAAATACTGAGTTATCTTTCAGTGACACCAAATGGAACGTTATTGAGGGTGGAGAAGTCTTATCGTCATTTGATGATACGAGTGTTCGGTTGTCGTTGTCGTGGAAAGCAAAAGTGTTTTCGGACACAAAGAATCTTGAAGATTATCAAACAGGTTCGGGAGATATCTCTGTCTCGGAAGCTATTAACCGTTTTAACGCTCATTTAGGTTCAAACTTTTCTGACTTGGGTGATGATGACCTCAGAGTCCAACTCACAGAGCGTTGGAGTGGATACGTTGTTTAGTCTTCTTTGGTTTCTCCTCCGTGAGCGAGACGAGGAGCGAACTGCAAGGGTTCATCGGAATACGGATTTGCCCTTGGTGCTTCTTTAAATCGTTCACGAGCTGACGTAGGTGTTTCACCATTTTCATCTGTGATTTGGTAACCGATCCCTAATTCGCTGCTCCAGTGCACTCGTCCCGTCATCTCATGATGAAGCGGGTCAGCGATAACGGCGGCTGCTACTCGTCCGACAAATATTGGTGTTTCAGCCCCATCCATAGCTACTTGTATGCCCTGTGCTGCCTGGTCTTCGATGAATTCTGTTCGCGTTGGGCCAGGTCGCAGCGCGAGAGCTGTCACGTTTTTAGGCGCTAGCTCAACGGCCATGTCATGGGTGAGGCGATCTAATGCGGCTTTCCCTGTTGAGTAGGATGAGCTGAAAAGATAAATGAGCCCTGCGGGTGATGTGATGTTGATAATGATGGGACGGTTAGGGGATTCGAAGAGAAGAGGAGTTGCATGCCAAGAGGCTACGTAATGAGCTCGACATCCTATTCCTACTTGGTCGTCCCAGATGCTTACTGGGTGTTCCCAAAATCCTCCGTCCCACGCAGGTGGGTCTGGAATTTTGAAAACATTATTGACGAGAATATCTAAGTGTCCGTGTTCTTCTTTAACTTGGGTGAAAACGGCTTCTATTTGGGTGTCGTCAAAGTGATCGGTTTGGATTGCTATACCTTTCCCACCTGCTTCTGTGACTTCTCGCGCCGTTGTGTCTATTGTTCTTGGCTTGTCTCCGGTGCTTCGACCCGTGACGTACACGGTTGCGCCTTGTTCGCCTAAACCTATTGCTACGCCTCGCCCGATGCCTCGACTGGCTCCGGTGACGACTGCTATTTGTCCGTCTAATGATCCCATGTTGTCCTCCGCAATTAACCTAAGTGAATGTTAAGCGACGCAAGAGTCGGTTTCTATTTTGTTTCTACTTTTCTATGTAGCAACTTTGAGTGATACAAAGTATTGAGGCTTAAAAGAGGGGATGGGATGCAAAGGTTTTCTGAGACAAGTCCGAAGCTAGGGATAACGATGTTAGCGACTTGCAACACGCTGTCTCCTTCTCAGTTAGCTGTGGAGGTTGAAAGTCGGGGGTTTGATTCGTTATGGCTTCCGGAGCATTCTCATATTCCTGCAAGTCGGGCAACGCCTTTCCCTGGTGCTGCGCCTGGCCGTGAGGAATTACCTGATGTGTATTGGCATTTGAACGACCAATTGGTGGCCCTGTCAATGGCTGCCGCTGTGACGGAGAATCTGATTCTCGGTACTGCGGTGACTCTGGTTGCCCAGCATGATCCTATTTGGTTGGCGAAACAATTAGCGACATTAGATTTCCATAGTCAGGGTCGACTTGAGGTTGGCGTCGGGTTTGGGTGGAATCGGGAAGAGTATGAGGCCCATGGGCATGAGTTCTCAGACCGATACACACGCACGAGGGACAACGTCGGAATTATGCGTGCGTTGTGGTCCCAAGATGAGGCTTCCTTTGTCGGTGAGCGTGAATCGTTGGAACCATCGTGGTCGTGGCCGAAGCCTTCAAGGAATATTCCGTTGCTTCTTGGCGGTGGTAGTGGGCCACGTTTGCTGTCGCATTTGTTTGAGTGGGGTGATGGGTGGATGCCTATCAGAAGCCCTAAGGGCTCCTTCGTTGATGATGTTGTGGGCGTTCATCGTTTGGCTGAAGAGGCGGGTCGGGATCCTGCCTCTATTTCTATCACGGTAATGAATGCCCCTCAGAGTGTGGATGAACTCGTTGAGTTGGGTGAATTGGGTGTTGATCGTGTGGTGTTCACGATTTGGCCGCAGGAACCGGATGCTGTTCTTTCTGAGTTAGACCGCTTCACCAGCATTGCTGACTCGTTCTTATCACGTACCTGAATTTACGGGACTTCCAGCCGGTTCAACCGTGCACTTGAGAACGCTATACCTGCAATAGTGATAATGATCAGCATCAGTACGCTGACGCTCTGAGAGGGGTCAAAAAGATAATCGAATTCAACATTGGTTCGTCCGGTGATGATTGCTCGGCTATATCCGGAGACAGCGAGAGCGGCTGCGGGTTTAGCGAAGCTCGCAACGATTGCTTCCCAAATAAAGATGTAGGCAAGTCCCCACAGCACAGGGTTTTTGACGATCAAACCGAGTGTGACAAAAAGGCCACTGTATGCAACGACTGCGAGGATTGACGTAATCATGGTTGCGGTGACCACACTGTTTCCGGCGTCAAGCAGAAGTGCTGAAACCGTCATTGGTATAACTGTGAGTGGAAGTGCGATCGTAACGCTGGCCGCCCATGCTCCAGTTGAGACCGACAACCGTGAGATCGGCCGTAACCACAGGTACACAAGTGTTCCGTCCTCTCGAGTATCACCAAGCGATGCCGATGCGAAAATGAGTGCCACAATGGGTACGAGTATTGATAGCCCCATGTAGGAGACGAACCCTACTCCTGCTTCTAAAGGGTCATTGCTTTGTGCTCCGATGACCCACCCGAGGAGGATGGGCAGTACACCGACGATCGCTATTCCTATGAGTCTTCCTTTGGTGATGAGTTGTTTCAACAAAACGCTGTGGGTGAGTCGTATAGCTTGGAGTGGTGTGATCGTGGACATTACTTGCCCTCAATCAGGTAGCGGAACACGGACTCGAGATCATCGTCCAGGGGAATAACTTCATTGAGACTAACATTTAACGATTTTGCTATTGGGGCGATTGATCGTTCAAAGGAATCTATGCGTGACGTGGTGATGTTGAGCTTTTCTTGTTCGATAGTGACGCCCTCAATGATTTCTTGCTCTAATAGTGCTGCACCTAATTTGCGTGGCTGATTCGTCGTTATTTGGATGACGTGGGGCTGGTCTTCCATAAGCGTTCGTAAATCCCGGTAATCACCGGATGCTGCTAAACGTCCCTGAGCAATGACGAGTACTTGCGAACCGATTCGGGCAACTTCATCAAGTATGTGGCTTGAAATAAGCACACACTTACCTTGTGATCCAAGATCATGGAAGAGCTGTATCATTCTATTTCGCTGAACAGGGTCCAATCCCGATAACGGTTCATCAAGGATCAGAATCTGAGGATCATTCACCAGCGCTGCGGCAAGTTTGACTCGCTGGCGCATTCCCTTCGAGAACGACCCCACAGCTTTATCCGTGACGGAGTCAAGGTCAACAAGGCTGAGTGCATGTGTGGTAGCACTGTCAGGATTTGCAACGCCGTGTGTTCTGGCTGCTATTTCAACGAATTCATACGCTGTGAGTCTGTCGAATAACGCGTCTTGTTGTGGTGAGAGCCCTATCTTTCCCCGGACAGGTGTGTCGTTACGTGCATCACGCCCCAGCACTTTCACGGTTCCTACGCTGGGTGTGGTGAGCCCACATAGCATGCGGAACAGTGTTGACTTCCCTGCACCATTAGGGCCAAGCAACGCTGTCACCCCTGCATCTAACGTGAAGCTGACATCAGAAACAGCGACAACGTTCCCAAATGTCTTGGATGCACCAGACACGTCAATCATATGAACTGGTGGAGGCGGTTTTGGAGCCATCAGATTGCTTCCCTATTGCGGTATGTAAGAGTCACAATTGAACATGTGGCGATAAGCCAAGCGAAGAATCCAAGCGTAACCAACGATGTGCTTATTTGGCCATACTCGTTGACGATTGACTCGGCATTGCAAAGGCGAGCGCCGAATTCGTATGCGGTTTCAATTGGGTTGATGAGCAAAATATTTTTTCCAATCGTAGTTTCCTCATAGAGGATCCAGCTGGGAATGTTGGTGCCCACATAGGCAAGGAACACGACGATACTTGCGATCGCTCTGCGGTTTGTAAAGCATGAAAATGCCAAGGCGAAGGCACATAGAAAAAGCGAGACAAGGAGGCATGCGAGAAGAAGTCTTCCAAATGTTTCAAACCATGCCCCTATCCCATTTGGGCCTAACCCTTTGATCGTTTTTCCTAAAAGGTAAAGCAGAGCTGGACCGAAGGTAATCAGCAAAATTGAGCCAGCTACGGAGAGCGTTTTAGCAGCGAGGTAGGTTGACTTTGTTAATGGTGTGGACATGTAAAGCGAGTACATGCCATCTTTTTGGTCTCTCACTATTGCATCGGGTGCGACGAGAGCTGCGAAGAGAATCATTACGATTGCTGGAGCAACCATTCCCCACGAGTCGGTTGTGAGAAAGCTGGCTGTTTCTCCTCCGAAAAAGAAAACGATTGCGAGTTGGATAACAACAATGAGGTACGTGATGCCAAGAACGGCCATCGGGAAAAACTTGTGCCGCGCCTTTCGTCCTAAACCAAAGATGCTTCGCGTGGTATGCCACGCTGTTGACCAAATAGCGCTACCTATCCCGAGTCGTTGGCCATCAAATTTTCGGTATCCCCTTTCAAGAATCCTGGCGTTGCCTGCATTGCTCATGATGGAACATCCAAAATGATATCTTCTAGGCTTCGACGGCGATGCTCCAGTCGTTTCAGTCTCGCACCGGAATCAGCTACTGCGTCTCGTATGAGATCTGGGAGTAGTTCAGGTGAACCGTCAGGGATTCGCAAAATTGTGCTGTCTGGTTCGTGGAGAACTTTGATACCTGCGTTTTGCAGAGCCATTTGAACGTCTTCTATGGAGTTTGGGTAGTCATCTATAGCAATCAGTTCAATTTCAAGTCCAGTGCTTTCACCAGTGAGTTTGTCTAACTGGCCTGCGGCTACGAGCTTTCCTGCGTTAAGGATCACTATGTTGTCACATATTTGCTCAACCTCTTCAAGCAAATGAGAGGAGATCATGACGTGTATCCCATATTCTTCACTGACTTGGCGAATAAGGGTCAGTACCTCGTCTCGGGCGAGAGGGTCAAGACCATCGGTGGGTTCATCAAGGAAAACAAGTTGAGGGTCGGCAGCGATAGCTTGTGCTAATTTTACTCGTTGTCTCTGGCCTGTGGACATGGTTCCGATCGGACGGAATCGCTCTTCTCCGAGGCCAACGAGCCATAGAACGTCGCTTGCGCGTGTCTTTGCTTCTTTCCTCGGGATCCCTCGGACTTCTGCAAGGTGCTTAACGAAGTCAACAGCGGGCATTTCATCAGGCAAAATATTTCGTTCGGGCCCATAGGAAACGAGTGACCGTAATTGTGCGCCATCAGAAACTGGTTCTAGATTAAGGACCCTAATCGACCCATTCGTGGGTGCTCGCAATCCTAATGCAATAGACATGAATGTTGTTTTACCAGCGCCGTTGGCGCCTACTAACCCTGTTACTCCGTGGTGCACCGTGAAGTCAACGCTGTCCAGTGCTCGGTGTTGCCCGAACTGCATTGACAAATCGTTGACGGTGATGAGTTCCATATTGGAGATCCTGAAGGGGCACTAAGGTTGTCTTAGACCTCGTATTCTCCAAAGACATCAAGGTTTTTGAATGTTATTTCTCCAAATGATTCCTGAGTTTCCTCATGATCGTCGTTTGTGATTTCAAGCTCATTGTTCTTTTGGGCTTCTTCCCATGAGTCAAACTCTATGAGTTGGAGAAGTTTCCCGCTATCTCGATCAACGCATATTGTTGCTTTTCGTGCATATGACCGTCCATCAGCTTTCTCTATGTAGCGTTGCAGTGCATTTTCTGCATCTTCTGGAGCTCCTTCAAACTCCATGATTTGAATGAATTTCATGATGAACCTTCCTTAGTTGTGGTTTCTTCGGGTTGTAATCGCCCGGCTTTGTGGACTGCTTCCGATAGTACAGCTTCTATTTGCGCATTAACAGACCTGAATTCGTCTCCAGCCCACTTTTCCAATGCTTCATAGAGATCCTCGGATAGGCGGAGAGGGAATTGCTTTCTTCCGTTTTGCATTTTCGTATTTTTCTTAACGGTTTAGTGTTCCGACATTAACGACAGGTGCGGTAGGTGCATCACTAGCTATTACTGTCATTAGGTTAGAAGCAAAAGTTGCTTTGCGTTCATCGTCAAGTCTGATGGGATCGGAACCGTCGGTTCCCTCTTCTAACGCATCAATAGCTTCACGCACCATAAGTACCGCTCCTTCAACTATCTTGGCTCTTGCTGCCACAATCGCTGCGGCTTGTTGTCGGCGAAGCATGGCTTCCGCAATTTCAGGTGCATACGCTAGGTCGTTTAGCCTGGCTTCAAGTATTTCTACTCCGGCTGCACGGGCGCGTTCTTGAAGTTCTGTCCGGAGATTGTCATTAACTTCACTGGCATCACCAATGAGTGTAATTTCATCTTCATCTTCGAAAGAGTCGTATGGGTACGATCTCGCTAAGTTACGTACAGCTGCTTCTGATTGTGTGTGCACGTAGTTCGTGAAATTCTCTACCCCGAACACAGCTTTTGCGACGTCGACGACACGCCATACCACTACAGCACCAATTTCTATAGGGTTTCCGTTTGCATCGTTTACCTTGGCGGTTTGTGTCGTGAAGTTACGCACACGCAGCGATATCTTTTTCTTTGAGTAGAAAAGGTTTGTGAAGCGAAGTCCTTGTGTCTCATCGCTTCCTCTATAGGCGCCAAAGAGTGTGAGCACAGCTGCTTGATTGGGTTGCAACATGTACAGACACATTGGGGCAATTAGGAAGAAAAGGGAACATAGTATTGCGGGAAGAATGGTTCCGCCGTTACTGACTCCTGATAGGGACCATAGGACGATCATGACCGGCAGGTTTATTAGCCAGACGATGATCATCGTGATGCCGTTTCGAACTTTTCCAACTTTGTCTGGGGTAAGTTCCTCTACTTGTATTTCACTCATTGGGGAGCCTTTCTGGTTATCGTTTTACTGCTGTACCGTAAGCTAATATTTCGGCGGCTCCGGCTGCAACTTCAGTACTTTCGAACCGAACTCCTACAATTGCATTCGCTCCAAGTGCTTCTGCTTGGGAAATCATCTTTTCAATTGCTTCGCTACGGGCTTCTTCCATTAGTTTCTCATAACTACCTAATTTTCCGCCGACGAGGCCCTTTAAGCCTGCGCCTATGTCTTTAACAATATCTTTTGTTTTGATGGTGCTTCCGGTAACCAATCCTATTGGTGTACCCGAAATGTTATCTATCGTAAATAATTCCACTTTTCCTCATATCATAGTGATATCACAATGATATTATATCCTTCACTCTTTTTCAAATCTGTCAGACCTTGATGTGATCTTTGGCAATATGTTCGGTCGTTGAATCTGCCTTATCTGTTCTCGTCCGGTAATCTCAAATCAAGATGTATTTGCGATTAAGTCCTGATGAAGAATCAATTAAGGATATTTTTGTCTCCTTTTTTGACGCTGAGTGTTCTATTGAACGGGTACGTAACGCAGAGGAATCCGGTTTTGATGCAACTGCGTGGGAACGTTTCATTGAAACAGGCGGACCCGGGATGTGCCTTCCGGAGAGTTGCGGGGGTGGAGGCGCTGATTTAACAACAGCTGCTATTGTCGCAAATTTGCTAGGAACGTATGTAGCTCCAATACCATTCATTGAGCATGTAGTCGCCGCACGTCTACTGGCTTCACTCGACCAGAGCAACGCTAACCTCCCTCTCCTTGCAACAGGAGAAATGATCGGCTCATTAGCCTTGCAATCCCTGCATGATTCGACCAGCGCAATTGTTCCTGCTGGCGCTATCGCGAATTACATTATTGGCCTCAGAGGAGAGGAGATTGTAGTTGCAGAAAATACAATCGACGCTTCTCCACTGCGTAATACTGCTAACTTGCCTATAGCTAGGCACAATTTTGATGACGCAATAGTAATTGCCTCAGGAGAGGAAGCGCATAACGCATACCTGAGAGCGAAAAGTGAGTGGAAGGCATTAATGGCAGTTGCGCTCACTGGTTTAGGGCGCAAAGCTGTTGATATTGGTGTGGGGTACGCAAAAGAGCGCTACCAGTTTGGTGTTCTCATAGGTTCCTTTCAGGGGATACAGCATGGCTTTGCCACATCGATCACAAACGTTGAGGGTTCGCATTTTCTATCAAGCCGTGCGATAGCTGCCTTGGAGGAAGGCGCTGACAATAGTGCACAGCTAACTGGGATGGCATTCCTTTTTGCGTCAGAGGCAGCGCTGGATGCTGCTGCAACTTCTCTGCAATATCACGGTGGGTATGGATTTGCTGAGGAGTATGACATCCAATTGTATTATCGACGGGCCAAAGGGTGGCCACTTCAATTAGGTGACCCAGGCTTGGAATATCAACACATCGCTAACCTATGTCTCTCTAAAGAAGGTGTTGTGTAATGGATTGGTCATTCCCTCCAGAAGCTGAAGAGTTCAGGAACGAAGTAAAGGCATTTATTGCAGAGCATCTAACAGAGGATGTAATTAGTTCCACGCACGATGGAACAATTCATAACTGGGAATTCCATCAAAAGATTGCAGAACGCGGATGGTTAGGGGGCGCTGTCCCATCAGAATTAGGTGGAGGAGGAAAGAGCGCTATTGAAATGGCGGTCATGATCGAAGAACTCCAACTTGCGGGAGCACCCATCGACGGGATGGGGGTCGCAATAGTGGTCGCTTCAGTCGTACTTGAATTAGGTAATGACCACTTGAAAGAAACACTCGTTCCGAAACTCTTATCTGGAGAAACGTTGGTTTCCTTCGGATATACAGAACCGGACTCTGGTTCAGATGTTGCTGCAGCGCAAACACGAGCCGTTAGAGATGGAAATGAATGGGTTATTAACGGTCAAAAAATGTGGACCACTATGGCACACATCGCTGATTACGTTCTCCTCCTCACCCGGACAAACCCAGATGTTCCCAAACATAAAGGGTTAACGTTCTTCATTGTCCCGCTTAACGCAGAGGGCATAGAGATTCAGCCAGTACACACGATGGGAACGGAGCGATCAAACGCCACCTTTTACGATGATGTTCGCATAGGTGACGAGTGGCGAATCGGTGAGGTAGATGGCGGCTGGGAAATAATGAAAGCAGCTCTCAAGTATGAGCGTGGAATAGCTGGTGGGCAGTTCCCCTCCCCGCCTCTCATTGACGCATTTATTGAATATGCACAAAGTACTACTACACCAGATGGGTCTTCCATAATTGAAAATCCTGTTGTTCGTGAACGCATTGTTCGAGCACTCATTGATGTTGAAGTGTGTCGCGGGTTTGCCTACAACACGGCGTTTCTTGCGTCAGAGGGGGTAATGTTTGGGGTTGAAGGTTCCATGACGAAATTATTTGCCAGCGAGTCATACAAGAAACACTCCAAATGGTTTATTGATATGGCTGGAGCAGATGGACTCTTATACCTCGGCGAGGAAGACGCCCCTGTTGGTGGCGTTATTGACGAACATTTCCGGCATGCCCCGGTGACAACAATTTATGGAGGCACAAGTGAAATCAGCCGCAATCTCATTGCCGAAGGTCTCCTTGGACTTCCCCGAACGCGGTAAATCGATCTATGTACGAGTTTGAGGATGTCAATACAGCTGATATTCGATATCTCATTGGTGTACCGCTTTTATTTGCAGCAATCACAGTGCTCCCCCAGCTCGCGCTCATGCCTCAAGGAAAAGCGCCTCGAATATCTCTGATAGTGATTTCTATCGTTCCGGTAATCACTTTCATATTTATTCATGCTTTTGGAAAGATGACCACAGTGATTGCCGACAGCAAGATTAGGTTGACGTGGAGATACGGATTCCCAACGAAAGAAATTCAGATGTCCGATATAGAGGCAGTGGAGGTTAAAGAAATCTCAAAGTGGTTAGGGTCTGGCATAAAAGCAACGAGGAAAGGTACGGTATGGCGTGCTTGGGGCAAAACAGTCGTCGCTGTAGACCAGAGTAATGGGCGAAGAATTTTAATAGGTTCTAACAACCCAGAAGAGTTGGCTAGAGCGATTCGTTCAGCGTTACATACTTAGTCTTTTGTCTGTGTTCGCGCTTCAGCCCAGGTTTTGCCTTTTTCAACGTTGATATCTCGTGGCAAACCGAGAACATGTTCGGCGACGATGTTTCTCTGCACAGCAAATGTTCCGCCTCCAATAGTCAACGCAGGTGAAAACAGATAGCCGTAGTGCCAGATTGGGTCAACGTTAGGGAATTGATTTGATCGGAAATTATTTTCTGTGACTCCCATTCCCATTCTTCCTGGTACTTCTCCCTCTGGACCGGCGCCCTCTAGCATTCCTGACGTTCCGGCTATATCACGCGCTAATTCTAATGTGTTTTGCCCATGCTCGTCAGCCATAAGTTTTTGTATGGATGCTTCTGGGCCAGGATGTTTACCTGCTAGTCGTGCAGATAGTGTCCGTAAGCGATTTAATCGAAGTACCTCTGCCTCACAATGCAGAGCTGCAAGTTTTTGACGCATGACAGGGTCTTCACATCCTCCTTTCTTACGTATGAGGTCTATGAGGAGTTCCGCAGATGGTCCAGCCCCCCATAATGATCCTGCAGATGACAGTTGGACCCGTTCGTTCGCTAGTGTGACTTTCGCGAGACGCCAACCATCTCCCTCTTCTCCTACGAGATGGTCTGAAGTTAATCTTACGTCATCGAAGAAAACCTGATTGAAGCTATGTGCGGTTGTCATGTCGATGATGGGAGACATGGAAATTCCTGGGGTGTCCATTGGGCAAATGAAGTAGGAAATGCCTTTATGTTTTGGTGCATCGGGATTTGTTCTTGCGATCAGGATTCCGTATTTAGATACGTGCGCTCCACTTGACCATATTTTTGACCCATTAATGACGTATTCATCGCCGTCGCGTTCTGCTCTGGTGGAGAGATTCGCTAAGTCTGAGCCCGAATCAGGTTCACTGAACAGTTGACACCAGAAATCCTTTCCCTCGAGTAAGCCAGGTAGGTACTTATCCTTTTGTTCTTCGGTTCCTGCTTCAAGAATTGTTGGCCCAGCCCAACCTATTCCAATAGGGTTTTGTGGCCTTTTAATACCCGCACGTTTCATTTCTTCTGCGATTATGAGTTGTTCCAATGGTCCTGCTTCTAGACCGTATGGTTTTGGCCAGTGTGGAACAACATAGCCTGCGTCAACGAGTTGTTTGTAGTTTGGGTTTGGATTTTCTTCAATCCACGCCCGCACCTGCATCCTGTAGGCATCATCTTCTGGTGGTGCGTCAAAGTCCATTGCGATACCTTTCTGAGTGGATTGATGCTTATCATAGTGAGAAAGCTATGAGACTTATAATTATTAGTTCAGTAGGAATGATTTAAGTTCACAGCATTGCCGATATTCTTTAAGCAAATGGAGATGGTATGAGTCCTGTAAAATATGGTGTTGATGGCAATGTTGCGACGATCACTTTAGCCGATGACGAAAATAGAAATGCTTTAGGGAATGCGTTGATAGAAGGTATCTATAACGCTCTTCATACAGCGATTGAGGACCAAACTATTCGTGCCATCGTCTTGACACATGAAGGGCCAGTATTTTGTGCTGGAGTGAATCTAAAAGAACGATCAATGAACAAGGAACAAGTTGAGAATCGTTCGGTGGGTTTTGAGCAGGTACTATCGCTTATTCAAAAGTGTCCGAAACCGGTTATCGCAAAAGTGCGAGGAGCTGCTCTGGGCGGAGGCGTTGGCCTTGCTTGTGCATCAGATATTTCAATAGTCGTGGAT